>JAPLJC010000145.1 GCA_026388765.1 Deltaproteobacteria bacterium | reverse complement strand
TGTGGGATTCACACTGCGCACTTCGTTTCACATTGGTGGCACAGGCTTTCCAGCCTGTGCTGAGTTAAGCAGCCTTCGTTGTCAATAATCACTGACCACTGATCACTGCCGTTCCTGCTCACCGCTCACTGCTCACTGCTCACTCTCTTAAAACGCCCCCCCGGCCTGAAAGTGCCGCGTTTTTACCGGCTGGTAGACCGTCGCGGCGCCCGCCGGCAATCCCTGGGCCAGGCAGATGGCCCCTTCCAGGGCGTCGGGGCCATCGTCGTGCATGGTCCGGGAGGGAAAGTAGAGCATTTGCTCCACCAGCAATTCCTGGTCCGAATGGCCCCGGATGAAGCGGATCTTACCCCGCTCCAGCAAAGGCGACAGGCTGGCCACCCGGGTCTCTTTGGCCACCCGGTGGGTCACCCCTTTGAGGGGCAACAACAGGCCCAGCTCCTGACCCAGACGGTCGAACTCCTTGAGCAGCAACCGCTGGAACAGGTTGTCCTCCACTCCCAGGAGGCGGTAGGAATACCTCTGGTGCCGGTTGAAAATGGCCCGTAGGGTCTGCTCCAGGGTGATCTTCTGGATGAAGGCGTCCATCACGTAAAAGACCATCTCCTGCTGATCCCAGCCCACGGTGACCACCGCCTTGTAATCAGCGCCGGCCCCGGTTTCCAGGGACGGGTCAAAGAAGCCCACCACCATCAGGTGCCGGTCCTTGAGGATGTCCGGATGGTAATAATGAATCCATTCTTCCTGGAAAAAGCCGCCCTCCGGCGTCGGTTCGTTCATCTTCTCCCGGTTGAAGGCCACCGTGCCCATGTAGCGCTTCTGCAACGTGAGCTGGTCGGTGGAATGGCGGGCTTCCCACAGGGAGCTGCCGTCTTCCTGCACCGCCCGGTAGATGCGCCGCTGGAAGTGACAATAGGGCTCGTCCCCGCTGGTGAGCATCAGGTGCAGGGCGCTCTTCCACCTCAAGATGGTGCCGATGATCAAGAGCGACCCCGTGGCATCCAGGGCGGGGTAGACCGCGGACTTCACCCAATCCAGGATCTGTTGAACGATCTCGGGGTTGCGCACGTTGATGTCGTTTTCCAGGTCGTCCAGAATAACCAGGTCCGGGCGCCACTGCTTGTGTTTCAGGCCCCGGAGGCGCTGGCCCCGGCCCCGGGATTTCACCCGGATGTCGTTGGCGGTGACGAAGTCGTCCACGGCCCGGTTATCCTTCGCCAACTCCCCAAAATCCTGGTGCAGCCTCTCGTTGTACAGCAGTTCCAGGTAGAGGTAGCCGGTGAGGTCGCTGGCCAGGTCCTCGGTGTCGCTGCCGATGATGATGAAATGGCGCCGCTTGAAGCAGATCTGGTGCAGCACGTAACCGAAGGTGCATACCGTGGTCTTGGCGAATTCCCGGGGGGCTGCCACCACCGCGGGCACCACCACCGTCGGGGCAACCCGCCGGGTCGCCCCCAAGTTTTCGCCTGGTAGCGCAGGCATCCTGCCTGTGCCTTGCTTTGGTAGCACAGGCGTCTCGCCCGTGCCCGGCGTCTCGCCTGGGCCTTCAGACCATGGCCGCGTCTCTAAGAGCTTCACCAGCTCATAATGGAAAGGCGCCGGCACATGCGAAAAATAGTGGGGCAAATAGGTGCGGCAAAAATAGAGGGGATCAGCCGCCGCCCGCTTAAGCCGCTGCTGCTGTTTCTCGTCGCTGTCCTGCCAGAACGGTTCCACTTCGAGAGAAAGCCGCATCAAGATGTCGTCGGCCCGCTTCCGGAACTCCGTTCTGGTCAACTTCTTTTTCAGGGTCATCAAGGCCCCCGTCTCTTTAGCTGCCATTCCGAATCCCATCTGCTCGCAGCTACCCGGAGGCCCCTCGGGCCACCTGGGTGAAACGAAGCATCTGTCGTTATCTTTCAGGTGAATTGCCAATGGTTGTCTCAACTTTCGTCTTCCAATTGCCGAAAGAATTCATCCACCCGCTGCGAAATTCGCTGGATTTCTTCCTGGTCCATCACCCAGCCCCGGAGAAAATCGCTGAACCGGTCCATCACCTCCAAGGCCGCGGCCCGGATATCCATCCCCTGGCTGCACAAGCGGTCAATCAGGGTGATGATCTTGCTGAGTTCATCCAGTTCCTGGGGTTTCAGATCTCCTCTGGCCAATAAATTCCCGGTCTTCTCCCGCAGGATGCCTTTCAGGGCCTCTCCCAGCCACCGGGGAGAAACCGGCACCTGGCGTCTTTTGTCCTCCCACTGGCCTTCCTGATGCCAGCGTTTCAGGGTCTGGAGGGCCACCGGCAGCAGTTCCCCGATTTCCTCCAGTTTCTTCCCGGCCAGAAAGAGTGACTGGGCCTCCTCGAAAAAGAGTTCCCGCTTCCCTTTGCGCTTCGGTTTCTTGATCGCCGTCATGGTGTCCGCAGATATACGCAAAAACCCGCCGAACCTCCAGCACGCCTGGGACCAATGTCCCAATAGCCTTTGCTTGGTGGCACAGGCTTTCCAGCCTGTGCAGCCGCAAGCTGATCCCTGCGGCTACCCACGCTCAATCCGCCTCGGCCAGTTTCTCCAGCACCGCGCTTTCCAGGATCCTCAGGGTGCCGCCGTTGAGCTTGACCCCCTTGAGCCTGCCCTCCCAAAACCAGCGATATATGGTGGACCTGGATACCGCCAGTTGCCGGGCCACCTCCCGGGGTCTGACCAATCGCTCTCGACCCATCTCCGCCACCTCCTTGCAACTTTCCTTCGTACCCTTCAAGAACCGTGTCGCCCGGGAAGACAGCTGTCCCCATCTGTCCCAAAACCATCAGCGATTGGGATTTGATTGGTGCGATTTCGGATTTAATTGCCTGTAGGGGCGGCTCGCGAGCCGCCCCTACCAGGCCGGGAATGGTAAGAAAGGTCGGATTAATCTTGGGGGGTTTTATCTAACCTCTAGATTTGGCGGCCATACGCACCCCAAAATTAACCGGGGATTAATGGAGGTAGATATATTTAGCTATTAATTCAATTAGTTATGTATAGAGAAATTTGGCCCTGGCCTTGCATCGCTAAGCCGTGGGCGGTATTGCCGCCAGGGAATAACAGAGGGCGAGGGGGTATAATGATGGACCTACTACAAAATAAACGGTTTTTCCGGCCCGACGAGGTGGCGGTCATCCTGGACCTGTCCCGCCGCACCATCTACCGCATGATTCGGGATGAGCGCCTCCATGGGGTGAAGTGGGGCTCCGGCCCCTGGCGCATCCCCCGGGAAAGCCTGGCCGGCCTCTTTCCAGAGGAGACCGGCTCTTGGCAGGTCACACCTTAATCTTTATTAAATGGAATAGCCCAGGGCGGGTACACCCCGCCCTGCCGCTCCGGTTGGCTGGTGCCAACGCCAAGATTCCCTTGCATTAATCCCCAATTATCTTTAAAATAATAATTTCAGGATGACTGGTATCGGCTAGAAATTCGTCCGCTGCCCGGACCATAAGGACCATAATGAATAACCGCTTAAGCCCCATCTATAAAAACATTGCCCTGTGGTTGCTCATCACCCTGGTAATGATTGTTCTGTTCACTTACTTCAATACGGTGGAGCATACCCGGAGCAAAACCACCCTCAATTACAGCAAGTTCATTGATCTGGTGAAGGCTGACAAGGTGACCAGGGTCACCATCCAAGGCGATGATATCAGCGGCGAGCTCTCCGACGGCAAAGGTTTCAAGAGTTACTCTCCGGCCGATCCGGAACTGGTGAAGCTCCTCCAGTCCAAGAAGGTGGAGATCACCGCCAAGCCCAAAGACGAAAACGCCTGGTATACTACCTTTCTGGTTTCGTGGCTTCCCATGTTGATTCTGGTGGGCATCTGGATCTTCTTCATGCGCCAGATGCAGGCCGGCGGCGGCAAGGCCATGTCCTTCGGCAAGAGCCGGGCCCGCCTGATGACGGAAAACACCGTTAAGATCACCTTCAGTGACGTGGCCGGCATCGAAGAAGCCAAGGAAGAGGTGTCGGAGATCATCGACTTCCTCAAGGACCCCAAGAAGTTTACCCGCCTGGGGGGCCGCATCCCTAAAGGGGTGCTCCTGGTGGGCGCCCCGGGTACCGGCAAGACCTTGCTGGCCCGGGCCATCGCCGGAGAAGCGGGGGTCCCCTTCTTCAGCATCAGCGGTTCCGACTTCGTGGAGATGTTCGTCGGCGTGGGCGCCGCCCGCGTACGAGACCTCTTCATCCAGGCCAAGAAAAGCGCCCCCTGCATTATCTTCATCGATGAGATCGACGCGGTGGGCCGCCATCGGGGCGCGGGCTTGGGCGGCGGCCATGATGAGCGGGAGCAGACCCTGAACCAACTCCTGGTGGAGATGGATGGCTTTGAGGCCAACGAAGGGGTGATCCTCATCGCCGCCACCAACCGTCCCGACGTCCTGGACCCGGCCCTGTTGCGCCCCGGTCGCTTCGACCGCCAGGTGGTGGTCCCGGTCCCGGACCTCAAAGGCCGGGAGGCCATCCTCAAGGTGCATACCCGGCGCACCCCCCTGGCCGATTCCGTGGACCTCTCCATCCTGGCCCGGGGGACCCCCGGATTTTCCGGAGCCGACCTGGAGAACCTGGCCAACGAGGCCGCCTTGTTTGCGGCCCGCCGGGGCAGCGATGTGGTGCAAATGGATGACTTTGAGCAGGCCAAAGACAAGGTCCTCATGGGCACCGAACGCAAGAGCCTGATCCTAACCGAGCGGGAACGCCGGAACACCGCCTACCACGAGGCCGGCCATACCTTGGTGGCCAGGCTCACCCCCGGCACCGATCCCATCCACAAGGTCACCATCATCCCCCGGGGCCGGGCCCTCGGCCTCACCCAGCAGCTGCCCATCGACGAGCGGCACACCTACCCCAAAGATTATCTGATGTCCACCCTCACCGTGCTCCTCGGTGGCCGGGCCGCCGAAGAATTGGTCTTCAACCAATTCACCACCGGGGCCGGTAATGACCTGGAGCGGGCCACCGAGCTGGCCCGGAAGATGGTGTGCAACTGGGGCATGAGCGAAGAACTGGGCCCCGTTACCTTCGGGAAACGGGAAGAGCACATCTTTCTGGGCCGAGAGTTCGCCCATTCCAAGGATTTCAGCGAAGAAACCGCCCGCCTCATCGACGCCGCTATCAAGAACCTGGTGCTCAGCGCCTCCAGTCGCGCCGTGGACGTGCTCACCAAGCACCGGCCCCAACTCGAGGCCCTGGCCCATGGCCTCCTGGAAATAGAGACCCTGGACAGCAAAGAGATCGATAAGATTATGGCTTCTTGCGAGACCCCGGAAGACACCCCGGAACCCCAGGACGCCGATCAGTTAATAGGCCTGCAGCAGGCTTGAGGCTGTGGTAATCCACGGGTAAATCCGCTAACCTGGGGCAGGCGCTAAGCCTGCCCTTATTTTTTGGTAGCGCCGGCTTCGGTAGCGCAGGCTTCCAGCCTGTGGGCGGGCGTCCCGCCCGCCGAGGCTGATTTTTGGTGGCACAGGCTTCCAGCCTGTGCGAGTAGGGGGGCCAGTAGCGCAGGCTTCCAGCCTGTGAGGCCGTAGCTGTAGGGTGCGCCCTGCCCACCATTTCCTTTTCTACTCGCTCCCAAGTTGCACTTAGGAATGAGCCATTCATGTTCCAAGGGAACACCTAATACCGAGTTGCAGTCAAAAAAGAAAGATTGTCATTCTGAGCGAAGCGAAGAATCTAGATTCGAAACGAAGCTGCGCACTGTTCAGCCCCAATAATACCAGTTTGAACGCAACTCGTTATAAAACCATGGTAATCTTTGCAGTCTGAAGTTTTAAGTCCCCCCTCCCTTGAGGGGAGGGGGTTAGGGGGAGGGTGGCGATCGCCTGTCGCAGATGCCCAGAAGATGCCATGAGGTGCTCCCCAAAAATGAGACTGTTATAATGAGAGGCCTCGAAAGCAGGAGAGACCTTCATGCGGCAGTCTCGGTTTACGGTGGAAGAGATCATCCGGATCATTGCGGAGTCGGAGTTGCCGACCTCCAGCATTGCCG
>JAPLJC010000225.1 GCA_026388765.1 Deltaproteobacteria bacterium | reverse complement strand
GAAACCCACCCCCAACCCCAATAAAGGGGGCTGGGCGGGGAGTATGAGGGGAGGGCGGGGGACTCGCGTCCCCCGGTCCTCCCCGCACATGAATTTTTCAGAACTCTCTAGTGGGCCGCGGCCACGGCGTCGGCCCAGGCGGCCTTTTCGAATTCCGCGGCCTTATCCGAGCGGGGCGTGGCGGCGGCCCCCTGGGTCACTTTCTGGGCCGGCGAGGAGTCCTGCTTGACCTTCTCCACCCGCAGCTCCCACAGGGCCATGGCGTCGCTCATGGCCATGGGTTCCTTGATAATCCGCATGGTGCCCTGGATGCCCATGACCAGGTCGTCGGCGGCCACGATTTCCAAGGAGACCCGGCCATCCCGGCGCAGGTTGGCGGTGGTGGCGCTGGTCCGCAGGGTGGCCACCAGCAGGGTCTTCTCATCTTTGGCGTAAATGAGGGTAATGGGGCAGGTGTTGGGGGCGCCGTCGGCCCCCACGGTGCCGGCCACGGCGATGATGCGGTTGGGGTTTTGGTTAAAGAGCTGCATCAAGTCGATAAGTTGCTCTTCCCCGGGTTTCCGGGCCACGTTGACGATGAGACGGTCACCTACTACGCGGGACATGGTTGTTCTCCTATTTGACCGGTAGCCGCAGGCTTTAGCCTACGTAGAATGAATCAGTCTTCCAGAAGGCGCAGGCTAAAGCCTGCGGCTACAGAAGACCTAAAACCATCAGTTGTTAAAGTGCCGGGCCATCGCCGCCAGAACCTCCTCCGGCTCGATTTCCGTGAGGCAGCGGCTGATTTTCCCGCCCTGGCAGCCGTCCCGGCCGCAGGGGACGCACTCCCAATCCTTTTGGAGCACCAGGTGGCCCTCGCCCCAGGGGCCCCAATTGAAGACGCCGCTGGGGCCGAAGAGGGCCACCGCCGGCGTACCCACCGCCGCGGCCAGGTGCATGGGGGCGCTGTCCATGCCGAAAAACAAGCGGGCCCGATTGATCAAGGCCCCCAGTTCCTTCAGGGTGAGGCGTCCGGCCAGGTTGATGGGGGTCACGCGGCTTTCCTTCAGGATGTCAGCCAGCAACTCCTGTTCATGGGCGGCCTTAGTGCCGGTGAGGACTACGGGCAGGCGCCAGTCAGTCTGCAGGGCCTCCAAAACCCGGGCGTAGCCCTGCGGGGTCCAGCATTTGAAGCGCCAGCCGGCCCCCGGGTGCATGACCGCAAAGGCGCCGGAGGTCAGCCCCAGGGAGGCGAGCAGCTCCTCAGTACGCTTTTCAACTTCCTGATCCCAGAAAAATTGCAGCCGCGGTTTCTGTGGGTTGAGGCCCAGGGCCCGGAGTGGTTCCAGATTTTGGTCCACCAGGTGCATCTTCACGGCCGGCCGGGGCAGGAGTCGGGTAAAGCAGCCGCGGCGCTGCCAGAAGGGCATCCGGGGGTGTTCGAAACCGACGCGCTCACGGGCCCCGGAGAGCCAGGAATAGAGGGCCCCCCGGTCGCCGCCGGAGAGTTCGATGACCAGGTCGAAGCGCCGCCGCCGCAGGTCCCGGATAAAGCTGAGCGTTTGGACCCAGGTCGCGTTTCTCCGGTCCACCACCAGGAGGTCGTCAAGCAAGGGGTGGCCCGCCACCATCTCTTCGGTCCCCTTGGGGACCAGGTAGGTCAGGTGACAGTGGGGCCAGGCCTCCTTGAGGGCAGCGATCACCGGAGTGCTCACCAGCACGTCCCCGGGCTGCTTCAGCTTGATCACCAGGATGCGGTTAAAAATCTTGGTCTTGGTCATGGGAATTCTTGGGGCCGAAGGCCACGCCCCGCTTCGAGGCCTTGATGAACTCCAGCAGATGCGCCACTTCCGGGGTCAGGTCCACCTCGGCCGCCACCCGCTCCACGGCCAACTTCAGATTCATCCTGGTGCCGAACAGGAGGCGCACCGCCTGGCGCAGGGGGCCGATCTGGTCCCGGGAAAATCCGGCCCGGCGCAGCCCCACCAGGTTGAGACCCTTGACGGTGTGGGTGTCGTCGATATTGCAAAAAGGCGGCAAATCCCGGGAGGCCCGGGCCCCGCCCCGCATCATCACCAGGGTGCCCACCCGGATGAACTGATGCAGCAGGCAGTTGGCGGAGATGAAGGCCCGGTCGGCGACCTCCACATAGCCGCCCACCAGGGCGCCGTTGACCACGACGACGTGGTCCCCCAGGGAGGAGTTGTGGGCCATGTGGCTGGTGGCCATAAGGAAATTGTGGTTCCCCACGCGGGTGGCGCTCCCCGGCTTGGTGCCCCGGTGAATGGTGACATATTCCCGAATGAGGTTGTGATCGCCGATGACGGTGTAGCTCTCCTCGCCGGTGAAGGCGTAGTCCTGGGGGTCGTAGCCCACGATGGCTCCGAAGCCGATGAGGTTATTTTCGCCGATGGTGGTGTAGGGGCCGATGTAGGCGTGGGCCAAAATCCTGGTGCCGGTCCCGATGCGGCTGGGGCCGTCAATAATCACCCCGGGACCCACCGCCACGTCCGGGGCCAGTTCCACGGTGGCGGCTATCCTGGCGCTCGGGTCAATGGGCATCGATGTCTTTCTCTCGGGTAAGTTCCCGCAGATAGTGATATTTTAGAAAATTATAGCGGCTGCCTTGCCGCGCCAGAGCCAATCCTAAAGAGCCTTCCAAAAAGCCGAGTTTGAGGAAATAAAGCCCTAAAAAAGCTAAAGATGGGCGCCACCACAGCTCCATGGGCCTGGGACGGCGGCCCTGCTTGGCCATTTCTGCCGCGGCCAGCCGGGCGTAACGCTCCTGCCGGGCGGCGTATTCTCTAAGATCGTTATACGAATAATGGTCCAATGGGGTTTGTAAGGTCGCCACCGGTCCGGCCACTTCCACTTCTTCGTGGACCTCCCGGTCCCGGAAGCGGCCCCGGTCCCGGCGGAAAAGGCGCAGGGTGTAGTCCGGGTACCAGCCCAGGCGCCTGATCCAGCGGTCGCCGAAGTAGTTCTTGCGGGGCACCCGGTAGCCGTTCAGGGGTCCGTCATTCCTGACCACCGCCAGGATTTCCTCCCGCAAGGCCTGCGGCACCCGTTCGTCGGTATCGAGAACGAAGACCCAGTCGCCCCCGGCCTGGTCCAGGGCGAAGTTTTTGGTGCCGGCAAAGCCCTGCCAGGCGGTGGCCACCACCCGGGCGCCGGCGGCCCGGGCCGACTCCACGGTGCGGTCGGTGCTGCCGGTATCCACCACCACGATTTCATCGGCAAAGCGCGCCGATTCCAGGCAGGGGCCGATGTTGGCCTCCTGGTTCAGGGCGATGATGGTGACGGATAGACGGGTCATGGCTAAGTTATCAGTGGTCATTTGGTAGTTGTCAGTTTTGAATTTTCTGGCAACTGACTACTGGCTACTGGCTACTTCAAAGGTTTGGCCTCGTCGATGAGCATGATGGGGATGTCGTCCTTGATCTCATAAAGCAGCTGGCATTTATCGCAGATCAGGCCGTCTTCCTTCTCCGTCAGGCGCAAATCCCCTTTACACTTGGGACAGGCTAAAATCTCCAGCAGTTCTTGGTTGATGGGCATGTGGCCTCCGTTTAAATCCGTTTTTAGTTTTCCGTTTTCCGTGGTCCATTCAGCCTGGTCTTTTGCGGAAAACTGAAAATGGTAAACGGAAAACTGTTATTAACTCATATACCAGCCGCCGTTGACGTTGATGGTTTGGCCGGTGATATAGCCGTTCCGAGCCAGGAGCACCGCCACTGCGGCCACTTCGTCCGGGGCGCCGAAGCGGCCGACGGGGATGAGTTCCGGGCCGGCCTTGAGGTCCACCACCATGTCGGTCTCAATGAGGGCCGGGGCGATGGCGTTCACTGTGATGCCTGCCGTAAAGAGGTGGCGGGCGTAAGAATGCGTCAGGCCCAGGAGCCCGGCCTTGGAGGCGGCGTAGTGCGGCCCGGTGACCCCGCCGGTCTGGGCCGCCACCGAGGAGATATTAATGATCCGACCCCAGCCCCGGGCCCGCATGCCGGGTAGCACCCGCTGGGTCAGCAGGAAGGCGGACTTGAGGTTGACCGCGAGCATCCGGTCCCAGTCCTCCTCGGTGATTTCGGCAAGGGGCTGATGGCTGACGATGCCGGCGTTGTTCACCAGGATGTCCACCTGGCCCAAATTCGCCTCAATCACCTCGACCATCCCGGCCACTTCGGCGGCCCGGGAGACGTCGGCGCGCACCGTGATGGCCCGGCGGCCCAAACGTTCGATGGTCTTGACGGTGTCCAGGGCCTGAGCCTCGCGAACAAGGTAATTAACCGCCACGTCGGCGCCGGCCTGGGCCAGGGCCAGGGCCACGGCCCGGCCGATGCCCCGGGAGGCCCCGGTAACCAGGGCTATCTTACCGGTCAGGTCGTCGAGCATCATCGTTCTCCACAGTAGGGGAGTCCATGCCAGCAACGGCTAGGTATTGGTGGGGCGGGCCTCCGTGCCCGCCTGTTAATCGGGCAGGCACGGAGGCCTGCCCCACCATTTATATTACCATTTTAACCACTAATTTCAGCCGATAACAAGATTTTCTCGCAGGCCGCCTGCGCCAATTCCGGAGTTAAGTCCGTCAGGCAGCGGGGATTGGGGCAGCGGCGCTTAAAGCAGGGGCTGCAATCCAGGGCCAGGCGCACGACTTGGTGGCCTTCGCCAAAGGGCCCGGTGCGCCAGGGGGCGGTGGGGCCGAAGAGGGCCGCCACGGGGGTCCCGAGGGCCGCGGCCAGGTGCATGGCGCCGGTGTCGGTGGTCACCGCCAGCCGGGAGCGCCGCAACACTGCGGCCAACTCGGGCAAAGAAGTGCGCCCGGCCAGATCGAATACCGGTACGTGCATCGATCGCAAAATTTCGGCGCTCAACTTTTGATCCGCAGAGCTGCCGGTGATGGCCACCCGCAGGCCGTGTTCCCGGCTGAGCCAGTCCCCCAGTTGCGCCCAAGAGACGGCGGGCCAGAGTTTGCTGGGCCAGCGGGTCCCGGGATGCAATACCGCCAGGCCGCGGGTTTCCCCGCCGGGAAGCAAATGGGAGACCTTGGTGGTCGCGCCCAGACCCAGCCGGAACCGGGGCGGATTTACCGGCGCCCCCAGGTAATGGGCCAGGTTCAAATAGCGCCGGACCGCGTGGGCTTCCGGGTCAAAGGGGTCCACCCGCTCGCTGAGGACGCGGTAGCTCCCCTCCCGGGTGCGGTCATAGCCCACCTTACGGGCGCCGCGAGCCAGGGCCACCCACACCGCGCTCTTCAGCAGCCCTTGGAGGTCGATGACCACATCGAAGCGGCGCGCCCGCAGCTGACGCACCAGGCCGGCAATAAGGGCCGGGTTGGCGCCGGCAAGAATCTCCCCCGGCCGCAGCCGCGGCGCTCGCCAGACTTCGTTTAGGGCCGGGTGGCCTTGCAGCAATGGCGCATAGGCGGCTTCCACCAGCCAGGTGAGGCTTCCTTCGGGATAGAGGTCTCGGAGCGCCTCCAGGGTGGGCAGGGCGTGGAGCACGTCCCCGAAGGAGCTGAGCTTGACGATTAAGATGCGGGGGTGTTCGTCAGACAAGTGGTTGTTCCAATGATTAAGAAAATGTGGGACAGGCGCCCTCGCCTGTCCGGGACAGCCGGGGGCGGCTGTCCTACAACCTAATGGTAGGGGCGGCTCGAGAGCCGCCCCTACAATGCCTCCTAACCTTTTTGCAAATCCTCTAAAATCCAGGCCGCGGCGTCCGTTAGGTCCCGGGCCACATACACCGGCGGCACCGGGGCCTGGTCCTGGATAAATTCGAACTCCCCCCGGCCGTAGCCGGTGAGCACCAGGATGCCCTTGACCCCGGCGTTGGCCGCGGTGGCCACATCGGTATAGCGGTCCCCAATCAGGTAAGAGCGCTTTAGGTCCAAATCGAGATCCCGGGCGGCTCGTTCGATCAGCTCGGGCTTGGGTTTGCGGCAGGGGCAGGCCTCATTGGGGTGGTGGGTGCAGATGTAGAAGCCGTCCAGCCGGGCCTGGCCTGCGGCCAGGAGTTCGGTGAGATGGCGGTGCACTTCAGCCATCAGGGCCAGGGGGAAGTAACCCCGGGCCGCGCCGGACTGGTTGCTGATGACCACCACCTTCAGACCCGCCTCATTGAGCCGGCGGATGGCCGGAGCCGCCTGGGGGAAGACCCTGAATCGGCTCAGATGATTGATATAGCCCATCTCTTCGTTGATGGTGCCGTCCCGGTCCAGAAATACCGCCGGGCTGCTCATAAATTCTCCGTGAGCCAGGGGCGGGCCGCGGCCACCGCCTCCTCGACGCTGATGGCGGTCAGGCAGGCGTACCCCGTCTCGCAAGTGCGCTGCAAGCAAGGGGCGCAGGGCAAGGGATGCCGCAGCACCGTGGCCCGGTCGGTAAAGGGCCCGGTGGCGGCCGGATCGGTGGAGCCGAACAGGGCCACCAGGGGCACCTGAAGCGCCGCGGCGGCGTGCATCAAGCCCGAGTCATTGGTGATGAGCAGTTTGAGGCGACTTAAGACCCCCAAGGCCTGGCGCAGGTCGGTTTTCCCCACCAGATTCAGCACGGGCAGCCCCAGGCGCTCCTTGACCAGTTGGGCCACGGGGCCTTCTTCCGGTCCGCCCAGCAGGACCAGGCGGGCCCCGAATTCCCGGGCCAGCTCCCTTCCTGCGGCGGCGAAATGCTCCGGCGGCCAGCGTTTGGCGGGGCCGTAAGCTGCACCGGGGCTCAGACCCACCCAGGGGCCGGGATTCGACCCGGCCAGGGGCAGCAGTCGGGTAGCAGTGGCCAGCTCAAACTCCCGGAGATAAAGGGTGGGCGGGGTGAAGGCGTCAACCCCGCCCAGGGCCTGGAGCAGGCCCAAATAATAAAACACTGTGTGCAGGCCCGTAAGGCTGCGCCGCCCCGACACCGCCAGGTTAAGCAAAGGCCGCCGGGTGTCGGCGGCATAGCCCACCCGGAGCGGCACCCCCACCAGCCACAGCCCCAAGGCCGACTCCAGGGAATTGGGCAGAGTTACAGCCAGGTCAGCATGGCCCCGCAAGTCCCAGAGGACTTGCCATTTGCCGCGGCCGGCAGGGTAGGGGACGACCTCGGTCACGCCGGGGAAGCCCTGGAACAGGGGGGCCACCCGCCGGGCCGCCAGCACGGTGATCTCCGCCTGGGGAAAAAGCCGCGTCAGCCCCGAGAGCACCGGCAGGCTCATGACCGCGTCCCCCACCCAGTTGGGGGAGCGCACTAACAGGCGCGGCACCGGGAAATCCTCCGGGGAAAATTTCCGGGCCGGCCGCAGCTGCTGAAAGCGCTGCTTCACTTCCGGGGGCAGGGGCTGTTCGATAGCGGTCAGCATTCAGCGTTCAGCTTTCAGCAAAATAGGGTAATTTGCCTTCTTCCGGTCGATCATGGTGGAGGGTCAGAACATATTCTGTGGCGGCCATAGGCCGCCCGCCCTAGACCACTTTCGGCGTGTCCGGGACGCCCTGGATCGGTTAGTGGCACCGGCCTCCGGCCGGTGAAAAGCCACAGGCTGGAAGCCTGTGCCACTAGTTATTATCGCATGGAAGTTGATTTATAGAAACTCCAAGATGCGTTCGGGCTGGTCGATGTGGGCCTCCACTTCCAGGACCCATAAGGGCAGGGGGGCGTCCCATTGTTCCCCCAGGCGGGCCCAATCCTTGCCGGTGGTGATCAGGGCCGCGGCTCCGGCGGCTGCGGCCTCCCGGGCCAGGGCGGTTAACTCCACCTGACTAAAGGGGTGATGGTCCGGAAAGGCGTGGAAGCCCTTGAGCTGCACAGCCAACCCCTCCAGGCTGCGGCGGAAGACCTCGGGCCGGGCCAGGCCGGCGAAGGCCAGCAGAGGTTGGCCGTGCAAGACCTTCGGTGCTTCGGCGCGACCCTCGGGATAGAGGCGGGCCGCGCTGGGGGCGATGGTGGCGGTCAGTACCGTTTTAAGGGGATAGGCGGTTTCCAGGGCCACCAGCGTCTGCCGGTCGCGTTCCTCCTGAAAGCGGGTCAGGATGAGGACCTGGGCGGCAGCCAGGGCCGATTTCGGCTCGCGCAAAATTCCCCGGGGCAAAAGATGGCCATTGCCGAAAGGCGCGGCCGCATCCAACAGGACCAGGTCCAGGTCGCGGTGCAACTGGAAATGCTGAAAGCCGTCGTCCAGCAAAAACAGGTCGGGTTTAAAGACCTCCCAGGCAATCTTGCCCGCCTCGTAACGCGAGGCCCCGGTGTAGACTGCGGCGCCGGGCAGATTTCTGGCCAGCCAGTAGGCCTCCTCGCCTACCTGGGGCGGTTGCTGATAAATTTTTTGCCCGTCGGAGATGCAGGTGACGCCTGAGTTTTGCCCGCCGTAACCCCGGCTGAGGATGGCCACCTTTTTGCCTTCGTCCTGAAAAAGGCGAGTCAGGCAGGCCGTCACCGGGGTCTTGCCGGTGCCGCCCACCGCCAGGTTGCCGACGCTCACCACCCGGGCGGGCAGGTGTTTGGGCAGGAGCAGTTCATTGACATAGATCCCGCGCCTCAACCGCGTCCCCAGGCCGTAAACCACGGCCAGCCCCCCGGCCACCGCGCTCAGGGAACACCGGGGCGCCGCCGCGGTCTCGCCCCGCCCCTGGAGACAATCAAAGAGGTGGTGGAAGTATGGCTTCATAATGTGGTTCTAATAAATTGATCTTTTTTCGGCAAGCTCCACAACTAATTTCACCATGCCGATATAAAGAAACCAAATTTCTTTTCCCAAAACGGATTTTATTGGAACAACCAGGACATTCCATGAATTCGGAATTGAATATTTGTCTAATTTCTTTGGATAAAGAAATTTTATATTCATCATCAAAGTGAATATCGTTTTCCCATAATAATATTCCGATGTCTCGCCTTAAATTAGTTATATCAACTTGTTTGTATGCTCGCTCACCAATCGTTGCAATTAAGGCATCAACAACCTCAATAGCATGATATAGTATTAAAGGTACAAATGAATAAAAATGTTGCCATTGTGCAAGTCGATCATCGTCATTAGAAAAAACAAAATTAAAATTTTGGGGTGAGGTTCTATATTGTTCGAAATTTGTGACAAGATGTGTAGCATGATTCCAGAGTCCTTCGAACCCATAAGGTGCTGCCTTCATATAGCGAAGCTCATAAAGAAATTCTGTTGGAATCCAATTACCGAGTCTAGACTTCTCAATAGCTGCTTGTATAATCTGGATTTTTCGTTCCTTATCAAGTGCCGTTGACAAATCAAGGGCTTTTGGCCCCTCATAATAAAATCTTTGCATAAAATCTTTAGGGTCTATTAGCAGCCATTCTAGATAAAGGAGATTTTCTTTAAAAGGCTTACGCAATAGGGAAAAAGATACAGCCAATTTGGCTTTTACCGAACAATTTAATGCCTCATAGACAAAATGACAAAAATCGGAAAGTAACGCTATAATAACTTGCTTATAGGCTAATGAAATATTGACCCATTCATAACCATTTGTTTCGAGCCAAACCCATAGATCATCGCCTGAAAGATCTTTAATTACATCAGCATGTAATTTAGAATCCCACTTCA
>JAPLJC010000106.1 GCA_026388765.1 Deltaproteobacteria bacterium | reverse complement strand
CTTCCTGATCGACCCGCTGTCGCTCATCATGCTCCTGGTGGTCTCCGGGGTGAGCACCCTGATCCACATCTACTCCATCGGCTACATGCACGACGACCCGGGTTTTCCCCGCTACTTCGCCTTTCTCAATCTCTTCGTCTTCAACATGCTGCTACTGGTGAGCGCCGACAACTTCCTGTTGATGTTCGTGGGCTGGGAAGGCGTGGGGTTGTGCTCCTACCTGCTGATCGGCTTCTGGTATGAGAAGAAGTCGGCCAGCGACGCGGGCAAGAAGGCCTTCGTGGTCAACCGCATCGGCGACTTCGGCTTCCTGCTGGGCATGTTCATTATCTTCTGGACCTTTGGCAGCCTCAATTTCAAGGACGTCTTCGCGGCCGCGGCGCATTATCCGGTGGGTGCGGGGGTTATTACCGCCGCCACCCTGTGTCTCTTCCTGGGGGCCACCGGGAAATCGGCCCAGATTCCCCTGTACACCTGGCTGCCCGACGCCATGGAAGGTCCCACCCCGGTGTCCGCCTTGATCCACGCGGCCACCATGGTCACCGCCGGAGTCTATATGGTGGCCAGATGTTCCGCCCTGTTCGTCCTGGCTCCCGTTTCCCTGACGGTGGTGGCGGTGACCGGCTTGCTGACCGCCTTCTTTGCCGCTACCATGGGCATGGCGCAATACGACATCAAACGCGTCCTGGCTTACTCCACGGTGAGCCAGTTGGGCTATATGTTTCTGGCCTGCGGCGTGGGGGCCTTCGTCTCCGCCATCTTTCACCTGATGACCCACGCCTTTTTCAAGGCCCTCCTCTTCTTGGGGTCGGGCTCGGTGATTCATGGCATGCATGGGGAGCAGGATATGCGCGGGATGGGCGGCCTCAGGAAGCAAATGCCCATCACCTATTGGACCTTTATGCTGGCAACTTTAGCCATCGCCGGCATCTTCCCCTTCGCCGGCTTCTTCAGTAAGGATGAAATCCTCTTCTTCTCGCTGGTGGACGGCCACTTCCTCTACTGGGGCATCGCCACTTTGGCGGCCGGCATCACCGCCTTTTACATGTTCAGGGCGGTCTTCATGACCTTCTACGGCGAAGGCCGGTACGACCATCACAAGGTCCACCCGCATGAGTCGCCCATGACCATGGCGATCCCCCTCATGATCTTGGCGGGTCTGTCGGTGGTGGGCGGTTTGGTGGGCTTCCCCATTATCGAAGGGGCGCATAAGTTCAAAGAGTTCCTGGCTCCGTCCATTGCTCCCCTGCACCATGCAGCGCACCACGCCATGTCTTTCGAAATCTTCATGATGATCTTCAGCATGAGTGTGGCCGGCGTGGGGATTTTCATCGCCTACAAGTGCTACATGAAGTCGCCGGATCTGCCGGCCCGGATCACCGCGAAATTCCCGGTACTCTATGAGTACATCTACAATAAGTACTTTATCGACGAGCTTTACGACGCCTCAGTGGTGGAGCCCATCAAGAACGGCTCCGACTTCCTGTGGCACGGCGTGGATGAGACGGTGATCGACGGCACGGTGAACGGCAGCGCCGGCATCGTGGGCTGGTTCAGCAATCATCTGCGCAAACTGGAAACCGGCTTCGTACAAAACTATGCCCTGGCCATCCTCCTCGGAGTGGTGATTGTCACGGGCTACCTAATCGGACGCTAATCTTAGGGGGGGCGCAATGCCATTTCCAATCCTCTCCATCCTGATCTTCTTCCCCCTCCTGGGGATAGGGCTGCTGCTGTTTCTGGACCGGAAGAACCACAAGGTCCTCAAAGGCGCCGCCCTGGGCGTGGCCCTGGTGGAGTTCATCTTCTCCCTGCCTTTGTGGTTCAGCTTCGACAGCACTACTGCGGCCATGCAGTTCGTGGAGCGCCACGAATGGATTCCGACCTACGGCATCAGCTATTACATCGGGGTTGATGGTTTCTCGCTGCTGCTCATTATGCTCACCACCTTCCTGACCCCGCTGTGCGTCCTGGCCACCTGGACGGACATCCAGACCCGGGTCAAGGAGTTCATGATCTGCCTGCTGGCCCTGATGAGCGGAATGATCGGGGTCTTCGCCGCCCTGGATCTCTTCCTCTTCTATGTCTTCTGGGAAGTGATGCTCATCCCCATGTACCTGCTCATCGGCGTCTGGGGCAACCCCGCCCGGCGAGTCTATGCGGCCATCAAGTTCTTCCTGTTCACCATGTTCGGCTCGGTGCTGATGCTGGTCGCCATTTTGGTCCTCTACTTCCACTACGGCCAGACCACCGGGATTTATACCTTCGATTTGCAGAAGATGTACGGTCTGAACATCCCCTTTAACATGCAGTACTGGATGTTCCTGGCCTTCGGGTTGGCCTTCGCTATCAAGGTGCCCATGTTCCCGTTCCATACCTGGTTGCCGGACGCCCACACCGAAGCGCCCACCGTGGGCTCCGTCATCCTGGCCGCGGTGCTCCTGAAGATGGGGACTTACGGCTTCCTGCGCTTCAACATGCCGCTCTTTCCCCAGGCGGCCCACTATTTCGTGCCGCTGTTCAGTATCCTGGCGCTTATCGGCATCGTTTACGGCGCCCTGGTCTCCATGATGCAAAAGGACATGAAGCGGCTCATCGCCTTCTCGTCCGTGAGCCACCTGGGTTTCGTCATGTTGGGTCTCTTCACCTTCACCATCGCCGGGGTGCAGGGAGGCATCATCCAGATGATCAACCACGGCCTCTCCACCGGGGCCCTCTTCTTGGTCGTCGGCATGATCTATGAGCGGCGCCACACCCGAATGATCGCCGATTTCGGCGGCCTGGCCACGGCCATGCCCATCTTTGCCACCATCTTCATGATCGTCACCCTGTCCTCCATCGCCGTGCCCGGCACTAACGGCTTCATCGGCGAATTTCTCATCCTGTTGGGCGCCTTTAAGAGCAACATGCTTTACGGCACCATCGCCGCCACCGGCGTCATCCTCTCCGCCTGTTACATGCTCTGGATGTTCCAGCGGGTGGTCTGGGGGGAGATTACCAACGACAAGAACCGGGACCTGAAAGACCTCTCCTTGCGGGAGATCGCCATCTTTGCGCCCCTCATCCTGTTCATCTTCTGGATCGGGGTCTATCCCGGCACCTTCTTGAACAAGACCAGGGCGACGACGGAAAACTTCATAGCTATGATGGAAAAAGCCAAAGCCACTCAGGTCACCCAATCCCAGGTCTTTAAGGGGGAGGCGCAATGACCATCAATATCCCCATTTTCCACCTGAACAGCATCGGGCCGGCGCTCATTTTAACGGTCACCGCGGTCGTCATCCTGTTGCTGGATGCCCTCTCTCCCAAAGGGCGGCGCAAGGCGTTCTTTCCCCAGCTCAGCTTATTGGGCCTGGCCGCCGCGGCCTTGCAGACCTATCTCATGTGGGGCAGCAAAGGCACCGACTTCGCCCGCATGATCTATGTGGACAACTACACCTTCTTCTTCTATTTCATCTTCATTCTGGGCACCGCCCTGACGGTGATGATCAGCCGCCAGTATCTGGAAGACTACGGCAAGAATATGGGCGAATATTACGCCCTGCTGCTCTTCGCCACCGTGGGCATGATGCTCATGGCCGCCAGCGCCCATCTCATCATGCTGTTCCTGGGCCTGGAGGTCATGTCCATCGCGGTTTACGTCCTGGCCGGGCTGTTCCGGGAGGATCCGCGCTCCAACGAAGCCTCCCTGAAATATCTGATCCTGGGCTCTTTCTCCAGCGGCTTTCTGCTCTTCGGCATGGCCATGCTGTACGGCGCCGCCGGCGGGACCCTCTACCTCGACGAGCTGCCCAAGGCCCTGGCCGGCCACAGCACCTTCGCCCAACCCCTGACTCTGCTGGCCATTGCCCTGCTGATCGTCGGCTTCGGCTTCAAGGTGGCCTCGGCGCCCTTCCACATGTGGACCCCGGACGTCTATGAAGGGGCCCCCACCTCCGTCACCGCCTTCATGGCGGTTGGGGTTAAGGCCGCGGCCTTCGCCGCCTTCGCCCGGGTCTTCTTCCTGGCCTTCCCGGCCTTTAGGGTCGACTATACCATGCTTCTTTGGGTCCTGGCCGTGGCCACCATGACCATCGGCAATGTCTGCGCCATCGCCCAGACCAATATCAAACGCATGCTGGCCTACTCCTCCATCGCCCACGCCGGTTATCTCCTGGTGGCGTTGGTGGCTGCCAATCAGTTGGGCGCGGTGAGTCTCCTTTACTACCTGCTGGCCTATACCCTGATGAACCTGGGGGCCTTCGGGGTGGTGATCCTGGTGGGGCGCAAGAAGGACAGCTATCTCAATATCTACGACTATGCCGGTCTGGGTTTCCAGCACCCGGCCCTGGGCGCCGCCATGGCCCTATTCATGTTCGCCCTGGCGGGCATGCCGCCCACCGCGGGGTTCGTCGGCAAGTTCTATATCTTCTCCGCCGCGGTGCAGGGCGGCTTCATCTGGCTGACCATCCTCGGCGTCATGAATTCCCTGATTTCGATGTATTACTACCTGCGCATCACTGTGCTGATTTACATGAAGCCCGCCGAAGCCGACCTGGGCCCGGTGGCCTTCTCCCCGGGAGTTACCGCGGTGCTGGCCGCCACCGCCGCCGGCGTGATGCTCAGCGGCATCTTCCCCGGCGCCCTTTACGACCTGGCGATGAACGCGGTGAAGATCTTCCCCGGGCTGTAATAAGAGAGATAGCTGAAACCAAAAAAGCAGGGCCATTGGCCCTGCTTTTTATTTAGAGGAGAGGACCAAAGGCACTTGCAACAGCGGTCTTTAGTCTTTCGCTACCCACCATTTTCTCATAGCAAGTCTAAGAAATCATCTTTCTTTAGCCCTGCATCCTTCACAATACCGGCCATGGTAAAGGAATTAATCGGGTTGTTTCGGGGAATGGTTAGAAAGCGAGTTCCATCTGACATGACGACATGTTTTCGCCCCTGGCGCAAAATCTTAAAACCTGCTTTTCCCAGGGCTCTGATGGCTTGAAGGTGGCTGATGCCGGGAATCTTCGGCATAGTCAGACAGCTACGTCAATTTCCCGTACATCCTCGCCCTGAACCGAATGGGCTACAGCAGCCAGATATTCCTGGATTGCATCTTGGATATTCTCCATGGCTTCCAATTCGGTTTCGCCTTGGGACCAGCATCCAGGTAATCCGGGACAGGAAACGCTGTAGCCTTCATCGGTTTTCTTGAGAACCACAAGATATTTCATGGTTATCTCCAAAAACTTCTTTTAGGGGCGGTTCGAGAACCTCCCCTAAAAGCCTGATAAGAAGCTAAGCCGCCTTGTGGGTCCGCTTCTTCAAGCGGTTGGCCTTTTTGCGCAGGATCTCGACCTTCTTGGGCGGTTCGCCGGCGGCGATGGCCTCCAGCTTCTTGGTCCGGGCCGCCTGGGCCTTCTCCTTCAGGTCCCGCACACTGACCTTTTCCACCGGTTTGCCTTCATCTTTGATGCCCTTCACCTTCTTGATGGCGACCAACAGCTCCTCTTTATTCATGCCATGGACCCCGTCGATCTCCCCCATATCCAGGGCGTATTTGCGCAGTTCCGTGGCGGTCATCTTGTCCAGGGGTTTCTCTTTCTTCTCTTTGCGTTCCTTTTTAGCCATGAATTTCTCTCCTGTTTAATTCATATAGGGGCGGGTTTATAACCCGCCCCTACCTTTGTTTTCTCTCGGTCAAGGTGAGAGGGCGACCCAGCGGGTCGCCCCGAAGTTTTCCTAAATTTAACTATATTCCTCGAAATACTCAACTCCAAAAGGCTAGGCGGCCGGCGCCTTTACCGAAAACTGCCTTTTTAACTTGCTTTACTCTTTGTCCAGCTTTGCCGCCAGCTTGATGAAGGGCGTGATCAGGTCAATGGGTATGGGGAACAGGGTAGTGGAGTTCTTCTCCGCAGCGATCTCCCGCAGGGTCTGGAGGTAGCGCAACTGCAAGGACATGGGCTCGGTAGCCAGCACCTTGGCCGCTTCGGCCATCTTGGCCGCGGCCTGAAACTCGCCTTCGGCGTTGATCACCTTGGCCCGCCGTTCCCGCTCCGCCTCCGCCTGCTTGGCGATGGCCCGCTGCATTTCGATGGGCAGATCGATGGAGCGCACCTCAACCAGGGTCACCTTGATGCCCCAGGGCTCGGTCTGCTTGTCCAGAATCTCCGCCAGCTGGGCATTGACCTTCTCCCGTTCGGCCAAGAGATCGTCCAACTCCACCTGGCCGCAAACGCTGCGCAAGGTGGTCTGGGCCAGCAACTGGGTGGCGGAATAGTAATCCCGCACCTCGATGATGGCCTTCAGGGGGTCGATGACCCGATAATAGACCACGGCGTTCACCTTCACCGTCACATTATCCCGGGTGATGACGTCTTGGGAGGGGACCTCGTAAGTCACCAGCTGCAGGTTGACCTTGACCAGGTTGTCCACCATGGGAATGATGATGATGAGCCCCGGCCCCTTGGCAAAGTGCAGGGCCCGGCCCAGCCGGAAGATGACGCCGCGTTCGTATTCATTCAGGATCTTGATGGCGCTGATCAGAAAGAAGAACGCCAGGGCGATGAGAACCAAGCCGAAGGTACCAATGTTTGGCATACTAGCCTCCTCAGGAAATTTTTTGCACCCGGCGCACCCGGAGCTTTAGGCCGATGACTTCCAGGATCTCCACCGGTTCCTTGGCGGCGATGGGCTCGGCGCTCACCGCGTGCCAGTATTCGCCATGGATGAAGACCTGGCCTTCCGGAGAAAGGGCGGTGACGGCCACCCCCTGCTCTCCCACCATGCCCGCGGCCCCGGTCATAGCGCGTTGAAAATGGCTGCGGAAGACAATCCCCGCCACCGCGATGAAAAAGAGGGACACCGTCACCACCGTGGGGATCAAGACCCCCCAGGAGACCCCAGGGCCCCCTCCCTCTCCGTGAAACAGCATGACGGCCCCCAAAAAGAGCGACACCACCCCGGCCAGGGAGAGCAGCCCGTAGCTGATGACCTTGAATTCCAGAATAAAGAAGACGAAGGCCAGCAGGATCAAAAGAATGCCGATGAAGTTGATGGGCAGGGTCTGAAAGGCGAAAAAGGCCAGCAGCAGGCAGAGGGCGCCGATCACGCCAGGCAGCACTACCCCGGGGTGGGCCAGCTCAAAGTAAATGCCGGCCAGGCCGATCATCATCAGGATGAAGGCCATATTGGGGTCGGCGATGTATTTCAGGATGCGATGGCGCAGACCCTCGGAGATTCTCTTCACCGGCGCCCCGGCGGTTTTGAGCACCCAAGGTGTCCCCTGCACCAGGACCCGCCGGCCATTGATCTTGGTCAGCAAATCGTCCAGGTTGTCGGCCACCAGGTCGACAACCTGGAGTTTCACGGCTTCGGAGGCCGCAATGGAGACGCTCTGCCGGATGGCCTTCTCCATCCAGTCTTGGTTGCGGCCCCGTTCCTCGGCCAGGGCCCGTCCATAGGCCACAAAATCGTTGAGCACCTTCTTTTCCATGGTCGCATCCATCTTGGACATGCCGATGGACACCGGATGGGCCGCACCGATATTGGTGCCGGGAGCCATGGCGGCCACTTGCGCCGCCAGGGTAACGAAGACCCCGGCGGAGGCGGCCCGGGCCCCGCTGGGGGAGATGTAGACGACCACCGGCACCCGGGCGTTGGAGATGGCCTGGACAATTTGCCGCATGGAGCTATCCAGGCCCCCGGGGGTATCCAGTTCAATTATTAGGGCTTCGGCATTCTGCTTCTCCGCCTCTTTAAGACCGTCCACGATGAATTCCGCCAACCCGGGGTTGACGGACCCTACCGCCGGCAGAACGTAAACGGCCCGGGGTTCGGCCGGACCCGCCCCCTGGGCCAGCAGGATAAATAAAATAAAGATCAGAAAAATCGTGGGCCGCTTCATAATCGTAGGACATTTAAATCCACGGTATTTTAACCCCCCTTTTTAAAGGGGGGCAGGGGGGATTAAATAACCGCATGATAATCCCCCTAAATCCCCCTTTAGAAAAGGGGGACTTAAAACCTGCCTTCATAACTTCTTTATCTCGTTCCCAAGTTCCTGCTTGGGAACCAGAAAAATTGTGTCTCTCTGGGGCCTTCGCCCATCTTTAAGCCTTTGCTGACTGCTGAAAGCTGATAGCTGATAGCTGACAGCTAATCCTCATGTTCCGCCAAATACTCCAGGGTGACGATCACCCGGGGCTGGATGGCGGCAATTTGCTTTTTCAAATAAGGCAGGCAGGCCGCAATCTCGTCGGGCTCCGGATCCCGATTTCCCGGAGGCCGGCTCTTGACCACGTTGGTGATGTAAACCTCTTCCCGCTGCAAACCCAGGTTATTTAGCATCCTGTTCAGGAGCTGGCCGGCGGCACCCACAAACGGCCGGCCCTGAAGGTCTTCTTCGGCCCCCGGGGCCTCACCGATGAACATCAGCCGGGCGCTGGCCGAACCTTCGCCGAACACCAGATTTTTCGCCCCAGGGTAGAGTTTGCAGCGCCGGCACTGTCCCATCTCGGCGCGAATTTCCTCCAGGGTGGGGATTTTCTCAGGTGCCTGCCCTGCTGCCGGACTCGCCGCGACGGCGGGCTCACCCCGCAGGCCTACCCGGCCCAGGCGCCTCTGGTAGCGGAGCCACTCCGACAGGCTCTCCACCAGCGCAGCCAATTCCCGCACCGGATCCTCACGCACCCTTTACCCCTCCCGGCCTTGGGCCGCCAGAAGATCCACCACTCGATCCAGAATCCTTTCCGCCACCTCTTCCTTGCTGAGCAACGGCAGCCGCAACGGCTCTCCCTTCCGGCTCAAAATGGTGACCTGGTTGGTGTCCACCGCAAAACCGGCATCCTTTCGGGTGACGTCGTTGGCCACAATGAAATCCAGGTTCTTCTGTTCCAGTTTGCGCCGGGCCTCGGCTTCGAGATCGTGGGTCTCCGCCGCGAACCCTACCACCACCTGCTTATCTTTGAGCCGGCTGATCTCTCCCAAGATATCGGGGTTTTGCGCCAATTGCATCTGGGCCTCGTTTCGACCCCGCTTAATCTTTTTGAGTTCGCAGTTTACCGGCCGATAATCACCCACTGCCGCGGCCATGATTAGAGCATCGGCCGCGACAAATCTATCCTGAACCGCGACCAGCATCTCCTGGGCCGACCTCACCGAGACTCGCTCCACTCCATAGGGAGTCCTTAGATGGCTGGGTCCACTGATCAGGCAGACTTCGGCCCCCCGGCGCCAGGCAACTTTAGCCAGGGCAAAGCCCATCTTGCCGCTGGAGCGGTTGGTCAGAAAGCGCACCGGATCGCAATCTTCGTGGGTCGGCCCGGCGGTCACCAGCACCCGGATGCCGGAAAAATCCTGCGGGCTCAGCAGCCGGGCCGCGGCCTCCACGATGTCTTCGGGCTCGGGCAGGCGGCCCAAACCTACGGCGCCGCAGGCCAACTCGCCAGCCTCGGGCTCCATCACCTGGAGGCCCCGGGCCTGGAGCCGGTCCAGGTTCTCCTGGACCACCGGGTTAGCCCACATGGCCACATTCATGGCCGGGCACAGTAACACCGGCCTGGTGGCCGCCAGCAGGATGGTGCTGAGCAGATCGTCGCCGAGCCCCGCCGCCATTTTGCCGATGATGTTGGCCGTGGCCGGAGCCACCACGATGGCGTCCACTTCCTGCCCGAGGGAGACGTGCTCCAGCGGCTCGGCTTCCGGGCCGAACATGGCGGTGGCCACCTTCTCGCCCGTCAGCGCCTGGAAGGTCAACGGCGTCACAAACTCCGTGGCCGCCTTCGTCATCACCACCTTCACCTGCGCCCCGGCGCAGATGAGTCGCCGGGCCAGCTCCGCCGCCTTGTAGGCGGCAATGCCCCCCGTTACCCCCAACAGAATGCGCTTGCCGGAAAAAATAGGGACACTTCCTATTTTTATTTTGGTTTTCTCTGCCATATGAAGGTCCGAAAAATAGGGACACTTCCTATTTTTATTGTTTTGATCTCCGCCATATCAAGGGCCTACCCATAAAAAT
>JAPLJC010000221.1 GCA_026388765.1 Deltaproteobacteria bacterium | reverse complement strand
TCACCCCAGCCCTCTCCCCCCAAAAGCGGGGGGAGAGGGGGTTAAAGGCACACAGGTTGGAAACCTGTGCCACCAAAGGCAAAATAGGGCGACCCGGCGGGTCGCCCCTACAATTTATAGGGGGTTGGGAGGTTAGAGGAGAGCAGGCGCCCTCGCCGGCAAAAGAACAGCCGAGGGCGGCTGTTCTCCATAAAACACGCGGCTTTTTGAAACAATTTTAATTCTGTCGTAATATCGACTAGATAGCCAGGATTTAAAAAATGTCGGGAATAATCCGGGCTGGCGGATGGCGCCGGCAGTGGGGTTTGGGGGCCGGAAGCGATGACCCTGGTCGTCAATGGCCGGCCAGGCCGCTAACTTGAAGGGTTGATTTTTTAAATTAACTTATTATCTTTTAAATAACTTTGGAACTTTTTCGGGGTCAGATTCGGGGAGAGATCTCCCCAATACCTGCTTGGAAGTCAGTGGCCAAGGTGCTGCATAATTTCGGATTAATTATTTTAAACTTTAACGGCTTTTGGCAGATTAAGGAGGGCCAGCCATGAAAAGGAAGTTGTTGCTGGTATTGGTGATGTGCCTGACTATGTATAGCGCCATGGCTGACAGCCTGTGGGCGGCGTTATACAAGTATCAGGATTTGAGCCTCCAGGGGCTCTCATTGACCCGGTTCGGCGCCCATCCGGAAACTCTCAAAGCAATTAATGACTCGGGCTGGATTGTCGGTTCCTATTATGATGCCGCGGCGCTCGTCGATCGGCCCTATGTCTGGAGGCCGGGTTTGGGGAGAACCGGCTTGCCGCTGGGGGGGAATTATCAGGGTTATGCCAATGGCCTGAATAACGCCGGCAAGATAGTGGGGGAAGTATATATCTCGCTGTCGACCCTCATGCCCCACTATCCTTGCGTGTGGACGAGCCCTGCGGCTAACCCAACGAATTTATATGTATCTGATGCGACCAAGAACAGTAATGCCGCAGGGATCAATGATAGCGGCCAGATCGCCGGTGACATGTATTCTACTGGTTGGTCGAAGGTCCATGGTGCGAGGTGGGTAAATCCAGCGGATGCACCCGTCGATCTAGGCACCCTGGGAGTTCTGGGCACCAGCACGGGGAAAAGCATCAATAATGCCAACCAGGTTGCCGGTACGGCGATGAACACCACAAACCAAGATCGTGCCTGTCGATGGGTTCCGGGGCACCAGTTCCCCCAAGAGCTGATGGTACCCGCGGTGGGACATTTCAGTTATGGTAATGCCATCAACAACCAAGGGAACGTGGTGGGCAAGGCTGACTATACCCCGGGGTTGGGGATAGGGCATGCCTTTTATTGGGACAGCCAAACCGAAGCGGCCCAGGATATTTGCCCTACTGATTATGAAAGCGATCCGGCCGGCATCAGCGATGCCAACGAAGTGGTGGGCTACGTCTTATCTATGGTTTACCCGGCAATCAAATCACAGGTCTTCTATTGGACCCCCAGCGCCGGGCAAAAGGACCTGAACCAAATGGTAGTGAATTTGCCTGCCGGTGTCACTCTTCAGACTGCCAATGCCATCAGCCGGCAGGGATTTGTCACGGGGTGGGATTCCCAAGGGCACCCCTACCTGCTCACGCCGCTGCCGGTTTCTCCAGGAATCGACCTGCTCCTGTTGGATTAGGGGTAAAGAGGAAAAGGGTAAAAGGGTAAAAGGGGAAAAGGGGAAAAGGGGAAAAGGGGAAAAGGAAGAGAATTCTGCCTTTTAACCTTTTCCCCTCCCTTTTCCCGCAAGGTTTTCAGCCCCAGGCCCGGTCTAGGGCGAACACAAGGTTCGCCCCTACGCCTCCCTCATTCCGGGTCCCCCCCCAAAAAGCGGGGGGAGAGGGATTTTAAGGAACACAGGCTGGAAGCCTGTGCCACTAAAAGGCCTAGGGCGGACACACGGGTTCGCCCCTACGGTGTGGTCGGGGATTTTGGCGTTGGGTAGAGCTCCTTCAGCCCGAGGGCCAGGAGCAGGGCGGCGGTGGGGGTGAGATGCAGCAGCAGGCGGTCCAGGGTGGCCCGGACGTAGCTGGGGAACTCGGCCGCCGAGGTGGGCGCCACGCCGTAAGCCAGGATGACGGCCAGGAGGTTGCCGCCGATAAAGAGGGCCAGGAAAAGGGCCGGGGAGGTCCAGAGGCGGCGGCCGGCAACGATGGCCGCCAGGAGCACGGCGGGCCAGAGGAGGCCGAAATAGTAAGGCTGAATCAGGGCCGCGGCCAGGTACGAGATGGCCAGGACGAACTGGTGGGGATAAAACCCTTGCAGGTGGTCGGCGCCGATGGGCAGGTGCTGCTGGCTGACGAAGAGGCGCCAGGGGAGGTAACCCAACAGCAAGCCCGTCAGGGGCAGGCTCAGGCTGAGGAGGCGGCGCCAGAGGCCGGGAGGCCGCAGCCAGATGAGGGTCAGGCTTGCTGCCAGGAGCACCGTGGCGGCCAGGGGCGGGCCTTCATATTTGCACCAGGCCATGCCGGCCAGAAAGAGGCCGGTTAGGGCCAGGCTGCCCCGGGGGGCCTGGTCCGCCAGCCACAGGTAGAGGAGGCCGGCGGCGCCGAGGGTGAAATAGGCCAGGGGCAGGTCGGCGTAGGCGATGTAGAGGTGGACCACGAAGACCGTGCCGTTTAAGGCCAGAAAGGCCGTGAGCCCGAGGGCTTGGCGGCGGCTCAAAGAAAGGCGCCGGGCCAGGGAGTAAAGCAGCGCCAACAGCAGGGCGCCCCAGAGGGGAAAAATCCCCTGGACCAGGTGGTCGTTGACCTGGCCCAGACAGAAATAGAAATAGCTCAACAACAGCGGCAGCAGATTGGGGTAATAGTTATGGGCATCGATACAGGTGAGGTCCAGCCCCTGGGTGGCATAAAAGACCCTGGCCTTGCAGCCCCAGGTGGCGATGGCGTCCCAGGCCCACATGGGATAAAGGGCGGCGCGCAGGAAAGCATAAAGCAGCATAACTATTAATAGACCGGCGAAAAGCCAGTCCCAACCGGTCAGGTTGAGGCGCCGGGGAGTTCTCAGGGCCTGTAAGTCTTGGGAGATAGCCCGGCGGCCCCGGGGGGTGAGGAGCAGGGCGGCGCTCAGGGCCAGCAGAGGCCCGAGAATCAGGGTGAGGCTGAAAGGGTGGCCCCGCCAGGTGAGGGCCAACATCCAGAGGGTCAGGAGGACGACCCCGGCGCCGAAGGCCAGGGAGAGGCGCTCCAGGGCCCGGAAGTCCCGGGGTTGGGGCAACAGGAGGGCCAGCAGGGCGTAGCCCAACAAAATGACCGCGCCCAGGCCGCCCAGCAACCGCAACAGGCTGACGACCGCCTCAATCATAGAAGCCCCAGCGCAAACGGCGGTGGTCCACCCGGTAGGCCTTGCCCGGACCCGGGAGCGACAGCTCCTGCACCGCCTGAGATTGGACGGCGGCCCGGGCCCCCGGCCCGAGGGGCTGGTCTCCCTCCCGGATCAGCAAAAACGAGGCCTGCTCCTGGTGCAGGACATAAAAAAGATAGGGGGCCACTGCGTCCGGAGGCAGCAGGAGGTGGCGCCGGGGGGCCAGGTAATAGCGGACCTCGATCTCCTTGCCGGCCTCATAGTTATCGAGGAAGACGTAGCTGGCGCCGGGGGGGATGAGGGCGGACAGGGCTCCGGCCCAGCGGTAGAGCGGGTCTGCCTGGCGGATGGCCGCGCCCACGTCGCCCTGGGCGATCCTCGAGACCAGATCCCGAGCCTCCGGCTCGAAATGCCAGGCCAGCCAGAGGATTTGGAGGCCCCAGAGTGCGATGAGGGTTCGGGTTAGGTGGGGGGAAAAGGTTAAAGGGGGAAAAGGGAAAAGATAGCTCATATGGCAGATGAGTTTCTGTTACAGATGATTTTTATTAATCGCATCAGACAGGCAGTCTTTTGCTGGGCCTTCTGGGCCCTGATGACTTCTGCATCATATAGTTTGCTGAAATTATTCAAGGACTGGGGTGCTAATGAAAAAGTCATATATTTAATTTTTGGCTTTTTGTCCATCCTGTCCTTTAACCTTTTCCCCTTTTCCCCTTTTTCCCGTTTCCCCCCCAGTTTTTAGTCCCAGTAGCGGAAGCGGATTATGTGGCCGATCGCGGCGAGGCCGTCCCGCCAGGTGATCTTTTTGCCGTGGGCGTAGTCGCGGCCGTGGTACTGGATGGGGACTTCATAGATGCGCCAGCCCCCTTTGGCGATCTTGGCGGTGAGCTCCGGCTCCACCCCGAAACGGCCGCTCTTGATCTGGATGCCCTTAATGACTTCGGCCTTGAAGACCTTGTAGCCCACCTCCATGTCGGAGAGATTCAGGTTAGTGAAGATGTTGGACAGGGTGGTGACACAGCGGTTGCCCATGTAATGCCAGAAAAACAGCACCCGGTGGGGCCGGCCGCCCACCATGCGGCTGCCATAGACCACATCCGCCACATCTTGCTGGATGGGCTCCAGCAGGCCCGGGTAATCATCGGGGCGGTATTCCAGGTCGGCGTCCTGGATGATGACCACGTCCCCGGTCACCTGGGCGAAGCCGGTCCGCAGGGCGGCGCCCTTCCCCTGGTTGCGGTCATGGTAAAAGACCCTGACGTCTTCATACTCCTCGGCCAGGCGGCGCAAAATGTCCCGGGAACCGTCGGTGGAGGCATCATCCACCGCGATGATTTCCTTGGCGTAAGGAGTGAGTTTCACCAGGCGGAAGATCTCTTCCAGGGTGTCTTTTTCGTTGTAAACCGGGATGACGATGCTCAGTTTCATGTCAAGCGACTCCTGAAAATGATCAATGATTATATAACTTAACTTGAGGCAAGGGGGAGTTTTTTGTTAGAAAGACGGGAGACCGGAGACGGAAGACGGGAGAAAAACTGCTCCTGCCGTTTTCGATCTCCCGGCTATCCGCCGATGCTGACCATGGGGCGGCCGGGCAGAGGAAAATCACGCCCTCCGGGTTTGGCGCCGGAATTTTTCAGACTGATGGCCTCCCGGAAGAGGCGGCCCAGGGCTGCATCATCGGCGCCCTGGCGCAGGGGGCCCTTCAGGTCCAATTCCGCGGCGGCAAAGAGGCAAGGCCTGAGGTAGCCGGCGGCGGTGAGCCGCAAGCGGTTGCAGGTGGGACAGTGATGATCGCTCACCGAGCTGATGAAGCCCAACTCCCCCTGGAAGCCCGGGAGGCGGAAGATGCGGGCCGGACCGGCGGTGGCGGCTCGGGCCACGGGCTCCATGGGTCCCAGCGCCTGCAAGCGGCGGCGGACTTCCGCCATGGGCAGAAAATGGCGCTGCCAGCGCGGTTGGTCCACGGTGGGCATGAATTCGATGAACCGCACCTGCAAGGGCAGATCCCGGGTCAGCAGGGCGAACTCACATAATTCGTCGTCGTTGAGATCCTTCAACACCACGCAGTTAAGTTTCACGGGGTGGAATCCGAGGGCCAAGGCGGCCTCAATCCCGGCCAGGACTTGTGACAGGCGGTCGCCTCCCGTCAGGCGATGGTAGCGTTCCCGGCGCAGGCTGTCCAGGCTCAGGTTGAGGTGGCGCAGGCCGGTGGCGTAAAGCTCCGGGCCCAACTCCGGCAGCAGCACGCCGTTGGTGGTGAGACAGACTTCGGCAATACCCGGAACCTGGTGCAGGTTGCGGATGAACTCCACCGCGCCCCGGCGCACCAGGGGTTCGCCGCCGGTGACCCTGATCTTGCGGAGGCCTACCCGGGCAGCCACTCCGGCCAGGCGCAGCAGCTCTTCGTAGCGCAGGATTTCCGGGGCCGGCAGCTTCTTCCAGCCGCCCCAAGGGGTGCAATAGAAACAGCGGAGATTGCAGCGGTCGGTGATGGAGATGCGTAAGTAATTTATTTCGTTAGGCAAGACTTCTCCAAATGACGGAAGACCGAAGACGGAAGACCGAGGACCGGGGATCGCGGACGGGAGTTTGCTTCCGCCCCTTCTTTCTTATCAGTATATCAGGTTCGTATTGCTTTTTTGAAGGCTTGCAATTTCATAAAAAGTTGGTTTCCTAAATCCTTTACGACCCTTAGCTCGTTCTCCTGAAAATATTTCCTTCTGATCATAATATCAAAACAGGCTACGGTCTCAAGAAACGATCTGGAAGCTAATCCTAAGAAACGACCTTGCTCTGGGTCCCTTTGGCCGGTTGAGCCTTCGGCAATATTCAGAACGACGGATGTTGCTGCTCTTTGTATCTGAGTCCTGAGGTTAAACTTCTCGGTCTCAGGCAATTTTTTAGCAAGGGCGTAAATCTGGTCAAGATACTCAAGAGAGATCTTATAGACTTGCAGTTCTTGGAATTTATAACCCAAGCTTAACCTCTATTAACTTGAAGATGGAGGACTATTGACCGGGGTTGGCTCCCGTCCCCGGTCCCCGGTCCTCCATCCTCCGTCCTTACTCCACCCGGAACTGCGTCTCTTTCTGGTCCGAGCCGTAGCCGGTGGTGACCTTGGTCTTCAGGGTATAGACCCCGGCCGCGGCATTGGCCGGCAGGGTGAAATCGATCTCCTGGACCCAGGTGCCGTTGAGGCGGCGGGACTCGATGTTCTTGGTCCGGCCCAGGGATTTACCCTGGAAAAGGATATCCCGGGAAATGGCCACCGGGATGGCCACCGCATCCGGGGTCAGGATGGTATAGGTGGTGGCCAGGACCATGGTCTGGCCGCTCCTGGCCTTGAGGGGCCGCACCTCGACGCTGTCCAGGCGCAGCACGCAGCCGCTGGTGGAGCAATAGTTCTCCCGGGCCACGATATCTTCCCGGCCCATGCGGCTGGCTTCCCGGTTGCCGCCGTAAGCCCCCCAGGTGTAATCGCCCCAGCCCTGGGCCCAGGTTTCGGTGACGCCGCAAGTTACTCCGATTAACCCTGCCAAAACCAGTAAAACCAGGGAGCTACGCCGAATTTTTTGCATAAGGGTCTCCAAATTTTTGTCAAGCAGAGTGCTCCAGCCGAACAGATTTTATTTTAAGCTATTGAAGCGGAAAAGGAAAGACCGGGGAAAAGACCGGAGACAGGTGACCGGAGACCGGAGACCGAGGAGATGGACCGGAGACAGGGGACCGGAGACCGGAGACCGGGGAAAAGACCGGAGACCGGGAGATGGACCGGAGACCGGAGACCGTGGACGGAAGACCGGGGTCCTGGTTTTGCTCCGTCTCCCGTAATGGACGGAGGACCGAAGACGGGGGACCGGAGACCGGAGAAAAGACCGAAGACCGAGGACGGAAGACCGGAGAAAAGACCGGAGACCGGAGACGGGAGACCGGGGACCAAAGACGGGGGTCCAAATTTTGCTTCCGTCTCCCGTCTTCCGTCTTCCGTCATTCTTAAGGCAGATAGCGCCGGGCCCCTTTAAAAGAGACGCGCCAGGTTTCGGCGTCCAGGCGGCTGACCGCGACCCCCCGGGGCGAGGCGTGGACGAAGCGGCCCCCCCCCAGGTAAATGCCGTTGTGGCAGACCTCCTCGGCATTAAAGGACGGCAGGATGTTGGCCAGATAAAAGTCCCGGCCCCGGGTTTGGCAGAAGCGGTTGAAGAAGACCACGTCCCCGAAGCGCAGCTCCCCGGGGGGCACCTGCCGCCCGGCATTATATTGCAGGGCCACGGTGCGGGGCAGCATGACGCCGGCCCGTTGGAACAGGGCCTGGATCAATCCGGAGCAATCCACCCCTTCGGGACTGACGCCGCCGGAGCGGTAAGGAGCGCCGTAAAACTCGCCCAGGGCCCGTTCCAGGGCCACGTCCTGGGGGCCGCGGCTCGCCTGGGGGAGCGGCCCCAGGACCGGAGGCCGCGGGGGCGAGGGCGCCCCGGCGCAGCCGGACAGGAAGCCGGCCAATGCCAGGATAAGGGCAAACGCGCGCCATGCTTTATCGGCCATCCGGAACCTCCCCCGAATTGGACAGCCCTTAATTACCCAGGTGGGACGCCCAGGCCATCAAGCTCACCTGGTTATTATGGTGTCAAAATTAAGCAATTATGTCCAATAATATTTTACTTAATGGGGCTGGGGGGAAAGCAGATGGAGGTGAGAAGGGAGATGGCCCCGTAGCTGTTCCCGAAAATGGGGAAACAGGTGGAACAGCCACGGGCGGCGGTGTTTTTCTAAGGAATTGGTGGGCAATGCCCACCCTTGTATCTTAGTTTAAGATACGCTTTATTGGAATCATGATTGGAATCATGGTTATGATCGAAGTTGGCAAAGGGTTATGGTTTGGACCACCCCTGGGGCAGGCCCCCGGG
>JAPLJC010000181.1 GCA_026388765.1 Deltaproteobacteria bacterium | reverse complement strand
TGTCGTATTCGTCACCCTCCAGGACCACGTAGGGACCGCGGCCCACCCGGTAATTGGCCTGAAAATTCCGGGCAATCCCGCCCACCATGAAGCCGGGGTCCATGCCGGTGGCGTAGAGCAGCCAGGCGATCAGGGCGGTGGAGGTGGTCTTGCCGTGGGTGCCGTCCACCACCAGGCTTTGGCGCGCCCCCACCAGGAAGCGGTTCAGGGCCTCGGGCAGCGACAGGCGGGGGATATCGGTGTTTAACAGGGCCTGGGCCTCGGGATTGTCCCGGCGGATGACGTTGCCCACCACGGCCAGGTCCGGTGGCGGATTCAGGTTTTCCGGGGCATAGCCGTTTTGCACCGAGATGCCCAGGCCTGCCAGAAAGGTGCTCATGGGCGGGTAGGCGTGTTCGTCGGAGCCGCTGACCCGGTAGCCCTGTTCCTTGAGGATGCCGGCCAACGCGGCCATGCCGGTGCCGCAGATGCCCAGGAGATGGATGTGTGGGGATGAAGTTGCGTTCATTGGCGGAAGATTCTGTCCTTATTGGTAGCCGCAGGCTTTAGCCGGCGCTGGTATTTATGGCTGAGGCGAATTCTTCAGGCGTCAGACCGCGTTAATCCTTGGTCGTTGTTTCGGCGGCGCGCTGTTGCTGCAAATGGGCGATTTCACCGGCCCATTTCTCTCTGATTTCGGCGTCAGACAGAGGCGACAGCGCATAACCCATGGCCTCAGGTTTTTCATACCACGCATCTAAACCATTTGGTTCGGCTTCCATAAAACCTAGCGGCCGCAATTCGGTTTCTAAGGTGTATTCTTCCCCTGGATGCGGTCTTTTAGAGCGCCTTTCGACAACAGCTATACAGATTATCGGGGTAATCCAAGTTTTATCTGCTTCTGGGAAATAATGGATTTCCCACATGGGCACAGTGGGAGAGAAGGCATTAATTATTCTCATGGTTGGCCCCTTGGCACTTTCGGACATTTTTATATTCCTTCAATGGATAGTTTAAGGTCTCGTCAACCTTTGTCAGACTTACACTAATTCCTAAACCCCTGGTCAAACCCCAGAACCCTGGAGGCCGCTTCGTGGAACCGGGGCCGGAAGGCCTGGATCTTCGCCTTGTCATCCCGGCCCAGGTGCACCCTGTTGGTGAGTAAGACTACCATCTGCCCCAGCTTGAGGTCCAGCCAAAAAGAGGCGCCGGTGAAGCCCAGGTGGCCGACGCTGGCGGGCGAAAAGAGGCGCCCGGCGGAACACTGGGCCGCGTCGAAACTGGGTACGTCGAACCCTAAGGCCCGGGCCCCGGGGACCACGGGGGTAAAAAAATGGCGCACCACGGCGGGGGAGAAGGGCTGCCCGGGGTCGCCCTGATAAGCCCGGTAGAGGGCGGCCAGCAGGGCGAAGACCTCGGGGCCGGCGCCGAAGAGCCCGGCGTGCCCGGCCACGCCTCCCGCGGCCCAGGCGTTTTCGTCGTGGACCTCGCCAAAAATATTGCGTCCGGGGATGAGGCCGTTCTCGGTGGCGGCATAGCTCAGTCTGTTTCCCTCCGGTTGCCGCAAAGGGTTAAATCCCAGAGTATTCAAGCCCAGCGGCCGATAAATCCGGTCCCGGCAGAAGCGGTCCAGGGGCAGGCCGGAGACGGCCTCCACCACCGCCTGCAGCAGCATGAACCCCAGGTCGCTGTAGAGGGTGACGGTGTCCGGGGCGTGCTCCAGGGGCGCGGCCGCGGCCAGGCGAGGCAACAGGCCGGCCCGGGTCTCTGGGGGGGCTGCCAGGATATCTTGGTAGAAGGGCCGCCAGGCCGGCAACCCGGCCCGGTGGGCCAAAAGCTGGGCGACGCTTAAGGGGCGTTTGTCCGGGGGGAGCCACTCTCCGGGCAGGAGTTCACCCAGGGTGGCGCCGGGGGTGAGCTGGTCTGCGTCCGTCAGGAGCATCAGGGCGGCGGCGGTGGCCAGGGGTTTGGTGAGGGAGGCCAGATCGAAGATTGTCTCAGCCGTCACCGCCGGGGCCTCGGGGTCCCGGGAGACCCGGCCCACCGCGGCCTGCCACTTCCGTTCCCCCTGCAAACCCACCACGGCGGCGGCGGCGGTGTAGACGCCGTGGTGCAGGCCGTCTTCCAGGAGTTGGCTTAAAGGAGTGAAGGAGTCGGGCATGGTGGCGGTCAGGAAAAGTGGTCAGCCTCATTGAGGGCGACCCAGCGGGTCGCCCCTACTCTTTCTCCAGGGCCAGATCGATCAGCTTATCCAACAAGGCCGGAAATTCCAGGCCCGCGGCCTTGGCTGCCTGAGGGAAAAGGCTGGTGGCGGTCATGCCGGGAATGGTGTTGGTTTCCAGGACATAGATTTTATCATCCCGGACGATCATGTCGGTGCGGCTGTAACCCCGGCACCCGAGGGCCTGGTGGGCCTTGAGGGCGCAGGTCTGGGCTCTCTCGGTCAACTCCGGGTTTAGGCGGGCCGGGCAGATCTCCTTGCTGGCCCCGGGTTGGTACTTGGCGTCATAGTCGAAAAAGGTGTAGCGGTCGGCGGGAATGATCTCCACCAGGGGGAGGGCCTGGGGGGTGGTGTTCCCCAGGACGGCGCCGGTAATCTCGGTGCCCTGGATGAATTCCTCCACCAAAACATGGGGGTCATAGCGAAAAGCCGCGGCCAGGCCCGTTTCCAGCTCCGCCAGGGTGCGGCCCAGGCTGATGCCGATGCTGGAGCCTTCGGTGGCTGGCTTGATGACCACGGGCAGCCCGAGGGTGGCTTCGATTTCCTTGGGGCTGGGGGCTATCTGCCGGCTGAAGGCCATGGCATTGGGGACCCTGAGACCGGTCATCTGATAGAGGGCCTTGCTCAGCTCCTTGTTCATGGCCAGGGCCGAGGCCAGGACCCCGTAGCCCTGATAGGGGATCTCCAGGAGGTCCAAAAAACCCTGCATGGCGCCGTCTTCCCCGCCCCGGCCGTGCATGATGATCAGGGCCACCTGGAGTTCCGGGGCGTCGGCGACCAGCCGGCTCAAGTCAGTGAGGGGATCGTAGCGCCGGATGTCGTACTTGCTTTGGTCCAGGGCCGCAAAGACCTGGGCGCCGCTTTTCAAGGAGACTTCCCGTTCCGAAGATTTGCCCCCGGCAATCAGGGCCAGCCGCATTTTGTTCATCGTCCACTCCATAGAAAGTTCAAGGTTCAAGGTTCAAAGTTCAAAGTTTTGGGGGACCCCAGGTCCCTTGGTCTTTAAAAGGTCCAGAGGACTCAGGCGCAAGGGGGCGAACAGTTTCTCTTCCAGGACCCGGGTCGTAACCGCCATGGCGGCGATGCGCACCTGGGCCTCCGGCGTCCGCCCGTAGCGCACCACGAGGTCGGCGAAGCGCTCCGCCAGCGTGACCACCCGGGTATGGAGCACCCTTTTATCGGCGTAATTGACCACTTCCGCTTCCCGCAGCGGCCGGGGGTTGTCCACGCCGTCTTCCAGGCGCACGTGTTCCCGCACCACCTGGGCCAGCTCCGGGTAGCCCAGGCCGGCGAGGATCTCCGCGCCCAGGTGGGCGTGATTATTGGTCGTGCCCAGGCAGGCGGTCTTGCCGATATCGTGGAGCAAGGCCCCGGTGCTGATGAGAGGCAGGTGCAGCTCGAAGCCCGCCGCTACCAGGGCCTGTCCCAGCCGATCCGCCACCTGCATCACCAGGAAAGAATGTTCCCTGATGTTGGGCAGCATGCCGTGGGCCGCGATCAGGGCCAGGCAGTCGGCATAAGTGGGCAGTGGTATCGGGGCCATTGCAGAAGCCCGGGCATTATGGATGATTTTCATTTCTTTATTAGTTTAGGGGTAAAAGGGGAAAAGGCGAAGAGGGGAAAGGGTAAAAACCTTTTAACCTTTTCCCCCTTTTCCCGTTTAACCCTAGTGCTCACCGAAATATCAAACTCAATTGTGCTTTTTCACTAAAACCACGGCGTAGGCCGCGATCCCCTCCCCCCGGCCGGTGAAGCCCAGCTGTTCGGTGCTGGTGGCCTTGAGGCTGATGTCTTCCGGGGCCAGGCCCAATACCGGCGCGAGCTTGGCGATCATCTCCGGGAAATGGGGCACGAGACGGGGCGCCTGGGCCACCACGGTGGCATCCAGGTTCACCGGCGCATAACCCCGCTGCCGCACGATCTCGATGATCCTGGCCAGCAGTACGAGGCTGGAGATGTTCTTAAAGGCCGGGTCGTCATCAGGGAAGTGCCGGCCCAGGTCGCCGGCACCCACGGCCCCGAGGAGGGCGTCGCCGATGGCATGGCTCAGGACGTCGGCGTCGGAATGACCCAACAGGCCCAGATGGTAGGGGATGGCCACACCCCCCAGGATCAGGGGGCGGCCTGCTACCAACCGATGGGCGTCATACCCCAGGCCGACTCGCACGCATCTTCCTCCGCAGCAAAGGCAGGATGGCCTCCGCCAGGTCCAGGTCATCCGGGGTGGTGATCTTCAGATTCAGGGGTGAGCCGGGAATGACCACCACCGGCTGTTGGAGCGCCTCCACCAGCGAGGCCTCGTCGGTGCCGTAAAAGTCGCGGCTGTAGGCCTCCACAAAGGCGCGCCGCAGCAGCGGCGCCTGAAAGGCCTGGGGCGTCTGGATCTGCCAGATATCGCGGCGTTCCAGAGTCTGGCGGATCGTCCCATCGGCATTGACAGTCTTTAAGGTATCCTGGGCCGGCAGACCCAGGACCGCGCCGCCGTGGCTCCGGGCCGCCTGGATGAGCCGCCGGACCTGGTCGCCGGTGAAAAAGGGCCGCACCCCGTCATGCACCAGGACAATCTCCAGCTCATCCTCATTTTTCAGGGCATTGAGGGCGTTGTAGACGCTGTCCTGGCGCTCCTTGCCGCCGGGGACCAGGCGCAGCACCTTCTTAAAACCATAAGGGGAGATGACCTTTTCCTGGCAGTAGTCCAATTCCTCAGGGTGCACTACCAGGGCAACTTCCTGGACCTCCTTAATCTTCTCGAAGACCCCGAGGGTATGGGCCAGGATGGGTTTACCCGCCAGCAGCAGGTAGGGCTTGGGGGTGGAATTCCCCATACGTAAGCCGAGGCCGGCGGCGGCCACGATGGCGGCAATCATGATGTCGTAGCCTCCATGGACCCCTGGCAGGAGACGGTGCCGGCTCGTCCGGGCAGGCGACCTGAAATCACCATGGCCGTCGGAATCCTCCCCGGTTCTTGCAAGAGTTCCCGGGCCCAATCCTCCAGGCGGAAGAATTCCACCCCTTGCTGCCGGCAGCAACGCAATAGCCGGGCAAAGTCATCCAGGTACGGCCCGCCCTCCAGTTCGGCGTGGATGGTGAGCACCTGGGGACGCGTCGGGCTCAAGCGGGACAGGACCAGGTTGCTGAAATCCCGGGGCCGGCAGCCGTCCAGGCCCAAAAGTTCATCCAGGGTGGGCTGGGTGGTGGGAATCTCCAGGAGCGGGGAGACGGTTTGGCCAAACCGGGGGAAATAGGGGCCGGAGCCCCGGGTGTCGCTGGTATAAAGGAAATCCTGGGCCGCCAGCGCCTCCCGGCTGGCCGGGCTGCACTGCCAGCCCGGGGCCGCGAAGGCCAAGGCCCGGCGCTTAAGCAGGGCGGCAAAAGCCTCCTGGGCCGCGGCAATCTCCCGGGAGACGGCCGCCGCGGGCAGCCGGAAAAGCTGGTCGTGCCAGCGCACGTGGTCATAGCCGTGCAGCCCCACTTCGTGTCCGGCTGCGGCAATGCGGGCGGGGAGTTCCGGGGCCGCCGCACTGATGAGGGGCGCGGGCAGCAGGGTGCCGTAGCACATGGTCTTGAGGCCGTAGATCGCCGGCGCCCGGGTGCGCAGCATTTTTTGCAAGAATCCTCGTTGTCGAAAGACGCGGAAAATGGCCTTGCCGGAGTTATCCGGCCCCAGGGCCAGGAAGAAGCTGGCCGTGACCGCCTGCTCCTCCAGCACCTGGAGCAAGGCCGGGACTCCCTGGCAATAACCTGCCAAGGTGTCGACGTCGATTTTAATGCCTAATTTGCTAATGCTCAATTTAATTCCTAAGCTATCAGCTATCAGCGGTCAGCTTTCAGCTAAAAAAAAAGAAGCCCTGCCTTCCTTGCCTCTCAACGGGTAGGGGCGGTTCTCGAACCATCCTTAAGAGAAAATCTCATTCATTTCTGTCTGGATAAATTGCCTTTGTCTTTAGCTGACCGCTGACAACTTTTTTACACTTTTGCCGCCCGGGCCTCTTCAAGAAAGGAATTCAAAGTGATCTTTACCGAAGTACAGAGATCGGTTTTTGGCTCCCAGCCCAGGAGTTGGCGCGCCTTGGCGATATTAGGCTTGCGGCTGAGGATGTCCTGGTAGCCCTGGCCGTAATAGTCTTCGTGGCGGGTCTCGACGATCTCCGAATAGGCGCCGTCGTTTTGGTGGTCCGGGTGCTGCTTAAAGAGGTCTCGCAAGAGATTCGCCAACTCTTTCACCGAGGCTTCGTTATCGGGGTTGCCGATGTTGAAGATCTGGCCGTCCGCGGCCCCGCCTTGGTTCTCGATGATCGTCATCAAGGCGTCGATGCCGTCTTCCACGTAAGTGAAGCAGCGTTTCTGATGGCCGCCGTCCACCAGGAGGATGGGCTCCCGCTGCAGCAGGTTGAGGATGAACTGGGTCACCACCCGGGAGCTCCCTTCCTTGGCGGCGTAGAGGTCGTCCAGCTTCGGGCCGATCCAGTTGAAGGGCCGAATCAGGGAAAACTGGAGCTGGCCCGCCTGGCCGTAGGCCCAGATGACCCGGTCCAGGAGCTGCTTGGAGCAACTATAGATCCAGCGCTGCTTGTGTATGGGCCCCAACACCAGGGTGGAGGCGTCCTCGGAGAACTCGGCGTCCGGGCACATGCCGTAGACCTCGGAGGTGGACGGGAAGATGATGCGGCTGCCGTACTTGACGCACTGCCGGACGATGCGCAAATTTTCTTCGAAGTCCAGCTCGAAGACCCGCAGGGGCTTCTTCACGTAGGTCATGGGGGTGGCGATGGCCACCAGGGGCAGGACCAAGTCGCACTTCTTGATGTGATATTCGATCCATTCCTTGTTGATGGCGATGTCGCCTTCAAGGAAGTGGAAGCGGGGGTGGTTCAGGGACTGGTCCAGCTTGTTGGAGTGGAGGTCCATGCCGTAGACTTCCCATTCCCGCTCGCTTAAGATGCGCCGGGTCAGGGCATTGCCGATGAAGCCGTTAACTCCTAGAATCAGTATTTTCATGAGGTTCCCAACATTATTTCAATAGTAGCCTGCAAGGTTTTTCGGTCCGGGGGAAACGGGGAAAAGGTTAAGAGGGTAAAAGGGAAAAGCTTTATAACCCCTTTTTCACCTTTCCCCATTTACCCTTTTTCCCCTAAACTTTCCCCCAGCAGATAATCCCAGGTGGCGATGACGGGGCCCAAAAACTCCGGCTGGCCCTCCCACTGGGCCTGGGTGATGAGGAAGTGGCCCTGGCCGGTGGCCACCAGCAGTCCCTCCCCCGGCGCAGACCCCGCCACCAGGCCCGGCTGCCTGAGGACGCCTGGGTTGGCGGGCAACGCGTCCGCCAGGGGCTTGCCGGCCCAGATAAATAACTTTTGGCCCTTAAAGAAGGTAAAGGCCCCGGGGTACGGATGGGTGACGGCCCGCACCAGATTATATACCGCCACCGCGTCTTTGTCCCAGGAAATGAGGCCGTCGGCGGGTTTTCGGCCGCCGAAATAGGAGGCCTGGCCCTGGTCCTGGGGGAGGCGGGGGGCGGCGCCGGCCCGCAGCAGGGGGTAGGTCTCCTGCATCAAGGCGCCGGCGGCCACCGTCATCCGGGCAAACAGGGTGACGGCGGTGTCCTCCGGGGTGATGGCCACCCGTTTCTGCCCGACAAGGTCGCCCTTATCCGGTTTTTCCTCCATGTAATGCAGGGTGACGCCGGTCTCGGTCTCGCCTTGGATCAGGACCCAGTTCACCGGGCAGCGACCCCGGTAGCGGGGCAGCAGGCTGCCGTGCAGATTGAGCGCCCCCAGGCGGGGCAGGGCCAGGAGCGGCTGTTTCAGCATCTGGCGATAATAGCAGGAAAAGAGAAAATCCGCTTCCAGGCGCCGCATGACCTCGACAAACTCCGGGGCGTTGGGGTCCCGGGGCTGATAGACCGGCAGGTAATTCGCAAAGGCCAAATCTTTGACCGAGGCGAACCAGAGGTTTTCCCGGGGGTCATCCGCAGGGGTGACCACCGCCACGATCTCGTCGCCGCAATGGCGGCAGAGGTCGATGAGGACCTCTAAGCAAGCGTGGCCGACGTTGTGGTAACCCAGGAAGATGATGCGCAATGTAGCACCTCAATGAGGTTTTTAAACAAATCAGGCGGGGGGGCCAGAGACGGCCGCCCCACTATCTCGATTTTGCGGTGGGGCGGGCCTCGGTGCCTGCCTGTCCCTCAACATTTCTGGACTGGATCAGGCCCCAAAGTTTGCCGGATGACATAGCGCGGCCGGCCGCGGACCTCCCGGTAGATGCGGCCGACGTATTCGCCGATGAGGGCCAGACCCAGGGTGTTGAGGCCGACGAAAATAAACAAGATGGCAAACAGGGTAAAGATCCCTTCCACTTCCGGCCCCACCAACAGGCGCCGCAGGAGCAGGAAGGCGCCGAAGAACAGCCCCAAAAAGGCGATGGCCACCCCGGTGAAACCGACCACATGGATGGGAAAATTGGAGAAACCGGTCATCAGATCGAAGTTGAGACGGAGCAGTTTGATGAGGCCGTACTTGGACTGGCCCCGCTCCCGCTCGGCGTGGCCCACGGGAATCTCGGCCACCCGCCGGGAGTAGAGGTTGGCCAGGGCCGGGATGAAGCTGGAGGATTCGTGGCACTGGTTGATGGAGTCTATCACCTCCCGGCGGTAGGCCCGCAACATGCAGCCATAGTCCCGCAGCCTGGTCCCGGTGACCTTTGACATGACGACGTTCACCAGATGGGAGGGGAGTCTCCGGAACAGCGAGTCCCGGCGATCCTCCCGCCAGCCGCCCACGGTGTCGTAGCCCTCCTCCAGCTTGGCCACGAGGCGGGGGATCTCCTCGGGAGGATTTTGCAAATCCGCGTCCAGGGTGATCATCACCTGCCCCCGGGCGGCCTGGAAGCCGGCAAAGATGGCCTGGTGCTGGCCGAAGTTGCGGTTAAACTGCAAGGCCCTGAGGTTTTCCGGATACTGATCGTGCAGTTCGGCGAGTAGGTCCCAGGAGCGGTCGGTGGAGCCGTCGTCCACCAGGATGATCTCGAAGGGGCGCCCTATGGTCTTAAGGGTCCGCATCAGGCGCTCTCCCAACTCCCGGAGGTTCTCTTCTTCATTGAAGACGGGAATAATGACGGAAATATAGGGTTCCGGCGAAACGCTGCTCAAGGGAGCGACCTGCTGGGTCATAAATTTTTTTACCTTCGCATGGTCTGATCAAAAAAAAGAATTATATACTTGATTCCCTTATGCGGCAGGCTCAAGTCCAATCAGAGAGGGGAAGGGTGTCACTTCGAGCATTGCCGGAAGGGTCGATAGAGTGAAAACGCGACCATCCGTGTCTCGAACGACGGGCCCCAATGCATCGTTGACTCGCGCCCAGCCGATGCCACCCAGAACCGCGATTAGTGGGATTCCGCCCAGTCGATTTGACTCTTCCCGAAGTCTCGCGAAGCGAAGCGCCTTGTCACGAGCCGTGCCCCCGTCATTTGTGCCTTTGCATTCCAGGATCGCTCGCAGGGTTCCTGAATTATCGAACACCACAAAGTCCGGGGCCGGTGCTACTCGGACCTCAAACCGAGCTGCGATTTCGCCCTGGTTGTGACTGCCCGTACGAATGTATGGAACACTATTTCCCTTGAATAGCGCCTCTACTGCGTCCTCGATCAGATCGCACCGCTTGGTGGATGTGGCGTCCAATACCTGCCGGAACGCGCCGCCGTAGTGACGTTGATGCAGGAACAGTGAGAATGGCACTCCATCGGAAGCGAAGAGGCGTACACTCGGCCACCCATTTTCGGTGTCCGGTTTGGCTTGCTTACTGACGAGGCCGCCCGGTGGAACACCGAACAGAGAGCCATCAATGATCTGGGAAAGGGTCTTGGCTGCGACCTTGGCTTGCTCATCGGTGGTTGCCGTCCCGTTCCGCTCCATTGCATCCACCTTGTTCGCTGACAAGGGGCTTAGGCCAATCGGCTCACCAGCCATGATCGTTGCATGAGCAAACTCCCCCTTCGTGAGGCCCATAATCGTACGAAACACCAACAACGTTTTAGGCTCACTCACTAAAACCGAGGTCAACTCGGCTTCCGTCACCTTGGTAAATCCCGCCGTTGCTTCGTCAGCAGCGGCGTAGACCTGCTCGAAATACT
>JAPLJC010000128.1 GCA_026388765.1 Deltaproteobacteria bacterium | reverse complement strand
GTCCTTGAGCCCCTTGACTGTGGCCGTGGGCGTATGATAGGCCAGAAGGCTCAACAAACCCGGAATCTGGCCGAACTCCACGGAGTTGCGTTCGTTCTTTTCGTCCGGGATGGCGAACAGCACCTGGGGCGCCCCGGCCCTGGTTTCCCAAAAGGCCTCCATGGCCGCCAGCTTGGTGGGCTGGATCTTGGCCACCTCTCCGGCGTGGTAATGCCCCTGGACCAGCTCCGCCAGGGAAAAGATCAGGGCAAAGCCCAGGGCCAGGCGGAAGGACTTGGTGAAGAAGCCGATGTTCTGCCGGCGCAGTAAATGGTAAGCGCTGATCCCCATAACGAAAAAACCCGCCAGGATGTAAGCCCCGCTGACGGTGTGGAGAAAGATCTGGAAGGCAAACGGCTGGGTGACCACGGCCAGGAAGTTATCGAGTTCGGCCCGGCCGTTACGGAGGACGTAGCCCACCGGATGCTGCATCCAGGCATTGGCGATCAGGATCCAGACGGCCGAGAGGTTGGAAGCCAGGGCCACCAGCCAGATGCAGACGGCGTGGAGCCTGGGGGATAGCCGGTTCCAGCCGAAGATCCACACCGCCAGGAAGGTCGATTCCAGAAAGAAGGCCAGGGTGGCCTCGATGGCCAGGAGCGACCCGAAGATGTCCCCCACGTAGCGGGAGTACCGGGACCAGTTGGTGCCGAATTGGAACTCCAGGGTGATGCCGGTCACCACCCCCACCGCAAAGTTAATGATAAAGATCTTCCCCCAGAATTTTGCCATCCGCCGGTATTCCTCATCCCCGGTCCTGACGTACTTCGTTTCCATGATGGCGACGAGGACGGAAAGTCCCAGGGTGAGCGGCACAAAGATGAAATGGAAAAAGGTGGCTGCGGCGAATTGCAGGCGCGAGAGCATCAGGACGTCCATCGCTATCCTCCGTCTAGGCAGTATGTAAAGTTGTTAAACATTTGCGAGGGACAATGCAAGTGATCGGCAGTTTTTAACCCCTCATGGCAGAAGAATTTACGCCAAGGGCACTCGGTTTCTCCAGCCGGCCCTGTTTACCTGGCAGAGGCCATCGGGGCTTCTCCGGGCTGAAAGAATTGCCAGCAGGATTTATCATTAGCCCTGACCTCAACCAGATCTAACAGCGGCGTCGGCTTCTCCCGATAGGCATCCACACGGCTTTCCCCGAAGAAGGTCAAGGGCGCTCCACAGCAAGAGAAGCCGCCGGCCCCCTGGCTCAACACTTCGACCAGGCTGCCGCAAACCTGGCACTGATAAATTTTCCTGATCATTGTCAGCCTCCTGAGGCGTTATGACCCACGATGCCCGTTTAAGTCTTTTCCGGCTCCAAATCATCTATCCTTTTAACTGAGAGGTGGGCCGGGGCCTCGATGCCCAAACGCACCTGTTTGCCACGAATCTCAATTACCGTAATACGGATGTCCTCTCCGATAAGGATCGCTTCGTTCACCTTCCGGTTCAGTATCAACATCGGGCTTGGCCTCCAGTGCGCCGTGAAATGAATAAACCTGCTGCTGATTTCCTTATCGGAGGCTTCCCTTTATCCTTGAACTTAATCTTTCTATCGATCTTTCTATCGATTTTTCTAAGTGCGTCTGGCGCTCCGCCTCGGCCATTTGTTTGAGCTTATAGGCCGAATCCCGCAGCACCCCGTAAAGCACGCCGCAGCCTGGATCCTCCCGCACCGCGTCTCCTGCGTCGGCGAGCCTCAGCATGCGCTCCGCCATTTCCAGGGTCCGTTTCAGGCATTGATCAGAGGGCCTGCCCAAATCACCCGCCTCCCTGAGCCTGGCGGCGAAACCTCTTGGGGCCGGCCCCACAGCAGGGACAATGCCAATCTTCCGACAGTTCCGCCAACAGGGTCCCAGCGGGAATCTTGCCCTTTTTATCTCCCCGTTCCGGATTGTTGATGTAAGCGCAGTTGACCATCTGGTACTGGTACATTTCTTCAAGACGGATCATGGTGAGACATCTCACTTGTCAGTTACTTCTTAACTAAGGAGTGAACTGCCCGGCGTCAGGGGCCCACTACTTCTTAGCACTGGGCTGACGCAGGCGGCGAAACTTCTCTCTGCCGCCGCCGCAATAGGGGCAGCGCCAATCTTCCGGCAAATCCTCGAAATTGGTTTTGAGGGGAATCCCCGCCGTTCGATCCCCTCCCTCCGGGTCATAGATGTAGTTGCAGCTGGGGGTCAGGCACTGATACAGCTGTTCAGGACTGGCCATGGTTACCACTTTCCTCATTGGTTGCCACCTTACTTTTCGGATTTCCCGAGCTGCGGTTTCACCAGTAATAACCAAGATTCGTGCCAACCCCGCGAATGGACTTGGCTAATTAATAATACTTGGCAAATCAGCAGGTTATCTTAAATGGTCAATAGTCCGGAAAGGCTCACCGCACTCTGGCGTCGCTCCTGTGAGACAGACCTAAGGCTGGGCAGGTCAGGAAAGTGAGGATTGATGCGGGGAAAAACCTTGGGACAGTGTCTCACCTTTACCGATGAGACACCGATGTCTCCTGAGACGCCAGAAAGCGGTACAGGGTGGCCCGGCCCACTCCCAGCAGTCTGGCGGCCTTCACCTTATTGCCGCCGCAGGCCGTCAGGGCCGCCTGCACCGTCTCCGGATCGAGCTTGCCGGCGGGGCCGCGCTGGCGGAGGCCCTGGCGCAATTCCGGGGGCAGGTCTCCGGGGCCGACCACTGCCCCTTCGCCCCGGGCCAGGGCGTAATGGATGGCATTTTGCAGCTCCCGGACGTTTCCCGGCCAGGAGTATTGCCGCATCAGGGCCAGGGCTGCCGGGGCGAAGCGGGCGGTTTTCTGGCCGCGTTTTTCGGCCAGGTTAAGGAAATGCTCCACCAATAAGGGGATGTCATCCCGGCGCTCCCGCAAGGGCGGCAGGTGCAGGGGCACTACGTTGAGGCGGTAATAGAGGTCCTGGCGAAAATTCCCCTTCTCCATCTCCCGCCTCAAATCCCGGTTGGTGGCGCTGATGACCCGTATGTCCACGGCCACGGTCCTTTCGCCCCCAACCCGCTCGAAGGCGCCGTTTTCCAGGACCCGCAGCAGTTTGACCTGCATGTTCTTGGGCAATTCCGCCACTTCGTCCAGGAAGATGGTGCCGCCGTGGGCCAGTTCGAACCGGCCTCTCTTATCCCGGATGGCCCCGGAAAAGGCCCCTTTGACGTGGCCGAAGAGCTCGCTCTCCACTACCCCTTCGGGCAGGGCCCCGCAGTTTACCGGCACGAAGGGGCCGCGGCTCCGCTGGCTTTCGCTGTGGATGGCTGCGGCCACCAGTTCTTTGCCGGTGCCGGTCTCCCCGGAGAGCAGCACGGCATAATCGTTAGTCGCCAGGCTCTTGATCTGCTTGAAGATCTGGATCATCTTGGGATCCCGACCGATGATGCCGGCGAACCCGGGGAATTCTTCCGTCCAGATTTTCAGGCCCACCAGATCGGTGATGTCCGTAAACGACGCCAGGACGCCCACCAGGCCGCCCTGCGCATCCGTCATGCCCACCACGGACATCTGGAGCTGCCGGGGCTCCCCTGATTTGGTAACAATATTAATAGGGTAGCTAATCTTAGTCCAGGTCTCGGGCGGCTGGTCGCAGAAGGAGCAGTGTTTGCCGCAAAAGGGGGCGCCGAAGGCCTCGTAACAATCCTTGCCCAAGACCTCGCCTTTGGCGTACCCGGTGATCTCTTCGGCGGCCCGGTTGAAGTAGAAAATCTTGCGGTTCCGGTCATGGCCGATGATCCCCTCCTTGAGGTGGTCGAGGATGTGCTCCAGGTTCTGTCGGGACGCGGCCAGTTGTTCCAAAGATGGGGTCTTCATGGCGAAATCGAAAGTCATTTGGCTAATTAAAAAATATCTTATCCGGGATAAAATATCAAATCCTCTTGCCGATTAGAAAACTGCCATCCGAGCTATCCCGGGGCTTGACCAATTCTCAGTCTTGGCTGACGGTTGAAAGCTATTGACAGATCATTCCTCGCCGGATATTATGGCTCTATCCAAGGTACCCTTCGGGGTTGAAAAGGGAAGACGGAAAAGCCGTCGCGGTCCCGCCGCTGTGACCGGGGACGAACCCTGCACCGAGCCACTGTTCCATGCTAGTGGGATGGGAAGGCGCAGGCATTAGGTCGATCCGGGAGCCAGAAGACCTGCCTGGAGGTCCGGCCACCAAATTAGGCCGGACGTTGGAGTCGCCCCGGACAAGCGCCTCCTTATCTTAAGGATAAAGAAGCTGGGTGCATCCTTAAGTCCATTGGGACTTAAGGATTTTTTTATTTTTAAGAGGGTAGCTATGACCAGAATTTCACTGCGCTGGCTGGCTGTTCTGCTGCTGGTCCTGGGGTTCGCCCCCGATTCTCTGGCAATCGCCGGGGCCGGGGAGCCCGCCCTGGTCCTCACCGCCTTCGGCACCAGCACCGCGGCCTTCGACACTTACCGCCATATTGAGGAACAGGTCAAAGCACGTTTCCCCGGGTACGAAATCCGCTGGGCCTTTACCTCCGGCAAAGTCCGCCGCAAGGTGGCCCAGGAGCAGGGCAAGGAGCTCAAAAACCTGCCCCAAACTTTGAAGGAACTTAAGGCTGCGGGCTTTTCCCGGGTGGCGGTGCAGTCGCTCCACGTGGTCCCCGGCGCGGAATGGCAGGAGGTCGTGGCGGAGACCCGGCAGGTCCCGGGCCTGAAGGTGGCCCTGGGGAAACCGCTGCTGAGCGACGAGGCGGACGCGGGGCGCACCCTGGAGGCCCTTGGCAAGGTATTTCCCCCGGACCTGCAGAAAACCGCGGTGGTCCTGGTGGGCCACGGCAGCCCGGACTCTCAGGGAGAGCAGGCCTATCTGGCCTTTGAAAAGCTGCTGCGCTCCCGTTATCCTGGCCAAAATGTCTATCTGGGTCTGGTTTCGGGGAAACCCGGCCGCGACGAGGTCCTGGCGCAGGTCAAGCGCGGCGGCGCCAGTTCAGTCCTGCTCGTCCCCTTCCTCCTGGTGGCCGGGGAGCATGTCAACACGGATATCCTGGGTGACGGCCCCGAGAGCTGGAAGTCCCGGCTTCTGTCCCAGGGAAGATATCGAGTGGAGGGGTGGCGGCAGGGCCTGGGGTACAACGACGCCATTATCAACATCTACCTGGACCACCTCCAGGAAGCCCTGAGGAGTTTGACGGATTGAAGAATTCCTCCCTTTCAACCTCTGACCGCGGCCTTGACCTGGCCGCCGCCCGGAGCCAGCGCCAGGTGGGGAGGCGCCGCTTTGTCGCGGCGGTTCTGGCTCTGAGCTTGGGGCTGCTGGTCTCAATGGCGCTGGCCACCGGCATCGGCCGCATGGACGTGGGCTGGAAGATGGTGGCCACCGTGATCTTAAACAAATTGGGCTTTAATACTCCGGCTCTGGACCGGACCACCGAGGTGGTCATCTGGGGCATCAGATTGTCCCGGGTGGTGCTGTCCGGGTTGGTGGGCGCCTCCCTGGCCGCGGCCGGGGTGGTGTTCCAGGGCCTGTTGCTGAATCCCCTGGCCGACCCTTTTACCCTCGGGGTCTCCACCGGCGCTGCCCTCGGGGTAGCCCTGCTGGTCGTGCTGGGGGTGGGCGGCTCATTTCTGGGCCTGAGCCCACTGCCCCTGGGAGCCCTGGTCGGGGCCCTGGGAGCCATGATGACGGTATTGGTCCTGTCCCGGGAATCGGGGGGGCGCCTCCGCAAGGAATCCTTGATCCTGGCGGGCATCGTGGTGAGCACCTTCCTCTCGGCCCTCATCAGCCTGATCAAAAGTCTGGACGAGGAGTCGCTGTCAGCCATCGTCTTCTGGATCATGGGGAGTTTCTCGGGCCGGGGTTGGATTCACGTGGGCTTTCTGGTGCCGTACGCCGTCCTGGGCCTGGCCTTAGCGGCCAGCCTCCACCGGGAACTGGACATCCTGGCCCTCGGGGAAGAACAGTCTCATCACCTGGGCGTGGCCGTTTCGAAGGTCAGGCTCAAACTGCTGCTGGGCGCCTCCCTCCTCACCGCCGGGGCCGTGGCCGTCTCCGGGGTTATCGGCTTTGTGGGCCTGGTGGTGCCCCACCTGGTGCGGGTCCTGGCCGGCCCCTCCCATGGCCGCCTGCTGGTTTTGTCGGCCCTCACCGGCGCCCTGATCCTCATCTGGGGCGACGTGGTGGCCCGCGTTCTCCTGGCCGGAGGCCAGGAACTGCCGGTGGGGGTGGTTACGGCCCTCTTGGGCGGACCGTTTTTCTTTTACCTCCTCAAATCCCGGCGCACCAGGGGGATGTGGTGATTCTGGTAACCGACCTCAGCCTGGGTTATGAGGACCGGACGGTCCTGACGGGCCTGAATTTCCAGGTGAACCCCGGGGAATTCGTGGGCCTTCTGGGCCCCAACGGCAGCGGCAAATCCACCTTGCTGCACGCCCTCTCCGGCCTGCTCCCCCCCAAGAGCGGCAGCATCGTCATCAAGGACCGGCACCTGCAAACTATGGCCAGCCGCCTGCGGGCCCAGATTCTGGCGGTGGTGCCCCAGTCCACCGAGGTGCGCTTTCCCTTCCCCTGCCTGGAGATCGTCCTCATGGGCCGTTATCCGCACCGCCAGCGCCTGGGGTCCCTGACGGACGAGGACCTGCTCTGGGCCCTGAAGTCCATGCGCCGGACCACCACGGACCATTTACAGGAGCGTCCCATCACCGAGGTCTCCGGCGGCGAATGCCAGCGGGTGGTGGTCGCCCGGGCCCTGGCCCAGGACCCGCAGATACTGCTGTTGGATGAGGCTACCTCTTCCCTGGACGTGCGCAAAAAGCTGGAGATCTTTGAGATTCTGAGGCTGCTCAACGAAACCAAAGGGCTGACGGTGCTCTGCG
>JAPLJC010000101.1 GCA_026388765.1 Deltaproteobacteria bacterium | reverse complement strand
ATTCACTTCCCGGCGCCCTCAAGGCGCCGGGCCGAGAAATTTAGTGCACGGAACAGCAAACCTCAGTCTCGGCGCAGGTCGGCTCGTAATAGGCGACGCCGCCTTCCCGCCAGCTCAGGTGGTAAAGGGACCCCTTGAAGCAGATAGTGTTGTAGATCATCAGCATGATCTTTTCCACCAGGCGGCCGTGGCCAGGGTGCGCCAGCACCGCGGTGACCATCTTCCGGGGTTCGGGGGTCCAATTTAAATCCTGACCGTTTTCATCCATCATTGCGAAACACCTCTTAATTTTTTTGCGCTCTGGAGGCGCCGGCCGTTCAATCTCCCGCACCACCAGAAGGCCACGGGGCAATCATTTCAGCGTCTCGTAAGCTTTTTATACATTATATCGTTTATAAAAGTCCTTTGCGATATATTTGAGTTATGGAAAAAGTTCCCCATTTGTCATTCTGAGGGAGCGTCGCGACCGAAGAATCTCTTTTTTTGGTAGCGTAGCCTTCCAGGCTGTGTAGGGAAAGTGGCACAGGCTTCCAGCCTGTGACCATCACAGGCCAGAGGCCTGTGCTACCAAACCTGAGATCCTTCGCGGCGCTCAGGATGACAAAAATCGCCTGGGAGTGGACGCCCTTCTTTAGAAAAGGTACAATAAAAAATTACCTGGTTATCTATTAGGAATATTGACTTAAGATATGCCCAACATCCGCAACTTCAGCATCATCGCCCATATCGACCACGGCAAGTCCACCCTGGCGGACCGCCTCATCCAATGGACCGGTATGGTGGAGGACCGCCAGTTCCGCGACCAGTTGCTCGACACCATGGACCTGGAACGGGAGCGGGGCATCACCATCAAGAGCAACACTATTTCGCTGCCCTACACCGCCGACGACGGCAAGGAGTATGAGCTCAACCTCATCGACACCCCGGGACACGTCGATTTTTCCTACGAGGTCTCCCGGGCCCTGGCCTCCTGCGAGGGGGTGCTGCTCCTGGTGGACGCCTCCCAGGGGGTGGAGGCCCAGACCGTGGCCAACCTGTATCTCGCCATGGAGCACGACCTCACCATCATCCCGGTGATCAACAAGATCGACCTGCCCGCCGCCGACATCGAGGGGGTCAAGGAGCAGATCGACCGGGAACTGGGTCTGGACCCGGATATGGCCATCCTCTGCTCCGCCAAGGAAGGCCTCGGCATCGATGAGGTGCTGGAGGCCATCGTGGCCCAGGTCCCGCCGGCCAAGGGGAACCTCGAGGCGCCTCTCTCCGCCCTGATCTTCGACGCCAACTACGACTCCTACCGGGGCACCGTGGTCTCCTGCCGGGTCTTCACCGGCCAGGTCAGGCCCGGAGACCTGATCCGCACCATGTACAACAATACGGTCCACAAGGTGGAGGAAGTGGGCGTCTTCCGGCTCACCCGCGAGCCCCGCAAGGAGCTGACCGCCGGCATGGTGGGCTATATCATCGCCAACATCAAGACGGTGAGCGACACCCGCATCGGCGACACCATCACCCTGGACGCCAACCCCGCCTTAAAGCCGCTCCCCGGCTTCAAGGAAGTGAAGCCGGTGGTCTTCGCCTCCATCTATCCCATTTCGGCCGACGACTTCCAGGACCTGGCCGAGGCCCTGGAGAAATACAAGCTGAACGACGCCGCCCTGGTCTTCCAGAAGGACGCCTCCGCCGCCCTGGGCCTGGGCTTCCGCTGCGGCTTTTTGGGCCTGCTGCACCTGGAGATCGTCCAGGAGCGTCTGGAGCGGGAATTCGACCTCTCCATCATCATGACCGTGCCCGGGGTGCGCTACGAGTTCATCCTGGCGGACGGCCGCGAAGTCACGGTGGACAACCCCATGCACTACCCCGACCCCAGCAGCATCAAGGGGGGGAGGGAGCCTTTCATCCGGGCCCACATCCTCATCCCGGAGCGCTTCGTGGGCGCAGTGATGAAGCTCTGCCTGGAGCGCCGGGGAGTCAACTCCAGCTTCAGCTACCCCTCGCCCGGCCGGGTGGAGATCACCTTCGAGATGCCTCTGGCCGAGGTAATTATCGATTTTTACGACCGCCTCAAGACCATCACCCAGGGCTACGGCTCCTTCGACTACGAACTGCTCGACTACCGGCCCAGCGACCTGGTGAAACTGGACATCTTGGTGAACAGCGAGAAGGTGGACGCCCTCAGCATGATCGTCCACCGGGACAAGGCCCGGGATTGGGGGGTGCGGGTCTGCGACCGCCTCAGGGACGAAATCCCCAAGCAGCAGTTCAAGATCGCCATCCAGGGGGCCATCGGCGGCCAGATCATCTCCCGCTCCACCATCTCGGCCTTCCGGAAGGACGTCACCGCCAAGTGCTACGGTGGCGACATCACCCGGAAGCGCAAACTCCTGGAAAAACAGCGGGCCGGCAAGAAACGCATGAAGATGGTGGGCGCGGTGGAAATCCCCCAGAGCGCCTTCGTGGCGGTGCTGAAGACGGAGATCCCCCGGTCTTTATGTGCATGTGCCTTTCTGCCAGACCAAGTGCCCATATTGCGACTTCTATTCCATCACTTCTCCCGAGTTAATCCCTGCCTACCTGGAAGCCCTGGAGAGAGAGGCGCAACTTTACAAAGACACCTTCCACGCTTTCGATAGCCTCTACCTGGGCGGCGGCACCCCTTCCCTGCTGAACGGCCCGCAGTTGTGCGCCCTGGTTGAAAGCCTGCGGCGACCTTTTGATTTTGCCCCGGACACCGAGTTCACCCTCGAAGTCAACCCGGATGACGTGACGCCGGAAAAACTGCGCCTCTGGCGGGATCTGGGGATCAACCGCCTGAGCCTGGGAGTCCAATCGTTTGATGAACCGGAATTGCGCTTCCTAAAACGGCGGCACACAGCCAGACAGACTATCCGGGCCCTTGAGCAGATCCGGACCGCGGGCTTCCGGAACCTGGGGCTGGATTTGATGTATGGGCTGCCGGGTCAGAGCCTTAAGAGGTGGACCGAGACCATGAAGACGGCCTTGAGTTTCGCTCCGGAGCATCTCTCCTGCTACCAGTTGACTATTGCGGCAGGCGAGACGCCTGCCCCACCAAGCGAGACGCCCGCCCTACCCACCCCATTCGCCCGCCTGGCGGCCCGGGGCGAACTCACCCTCCCGGATGACGAGGCGCAGCGGGACTTTTTCCTGCTGACCGGCCAATTCCTTCGGGACCATGGTTACGTCCACTATGAGGTCTCCAATTTCGCCAAAGGGGAGCGGTATTGCTGTCGTCACAACTTGAAGTACTGGAGCCACACGCCTTACCTGGGGTTGGGGCCGGCGGCCCACTCCTCTATGGCGGGCCGGCGCTGGTGGAATCACTGCTCCCTGCAAAGTTATACTGCCACCCTGGCCAAAGGTGAGCTCCCGGTGGCCGGAAGCGAGACCCTCACCCCGGAGCAGTTGCGGCTGGAGGCCCTCTGCCTGGGCTTCCGGACTCGGGAAGGCGTGGCCCTGGAAATCATCCGCCAGTTCCCCGGCTGGGAAGCGGTCTTATCCGAGTTGCAGGGGTCGGGACTGCTGCAACTGACCGCTGGCCGGGTGGCGGCCACCCCCGAGGGGTTGGTGGTGGCCGACCGGTTGCCGCTGCTGTTTGTTGATTAGCAGACTAGACTGGGCCACAAAGACCCCCAGAGGCGGCAAATATTCTACGTACTTTACAATTCAACAAAAAATCTATTTGCATTTCCCGGCCGGCTGGAGTAACCTGCCCGTCAGCCTGAGGGTCTCCCTTCTCGCACTGACGCTGATCACGATCCGGCCAATCTAGTTCTCTCACCTGTAACTCCTCGCTCTCTGGGGGACCCTCAAGGCCTTTGCCGCCATTCCCGCAGTTCCAACCCCTCGTTAGCTGCAAATAATGTTCACCGGGCCAACGGTATCTTGAATCACTAGCTGCTGCCGGATACCATCGACCTGAATGGCTACAAAAATGTGAACCTAAATCTTGAATGAAATTGACTTTGCCAATTACCGGTATTATTTTGCAACCCAACAGGGCCTAATTGTCTATGACTTTGCCAATGAAGAGAGTCTTCCTTTATTTGCTGGGCGCCATCGTGATTGTTGCCGCCCTGGGCGCCTTTGCCGCCTTTGGCCCGCCGGGGCTCTATGCCAAGTCCGAAAGTCCGGAGTTCTGCGGCAGCTGCCACGTCCTGCAGCCGGAATACGAGGCCTGGTTTCACTCCGGGGCGCACCAGAACATTAAATGCATCGATTGCCATCTGCCCAATGACAACCTGGCCCACCACCTTTGGGCCAAGACCCTGGAGGGCGTGGGCGATACCCTGGCCTTCCATACGGGCCGCGTCTCCGAGCCCATCAAAATTTCCGCCGCCGGCGCTCGGGTGGTGGTGGCCAATTGCCGGCGCTGCCACGCCGAGAAGGTGGCCCGGATCAATGAAGAAAGACGCTGCTGGGACTGTCATCGGCGCATGTCCCATAAAGGCACGGGCGCCATCGCGCCTTGACCCCATAAAACGAGGATGGAAGAAGGCATGAAACCGATGAGACCTTTTATTATTGTCCTGGCGGCCCTCGCCGTGGGCGCGGCCTGGTTTATCGCCTGTTCGCCGCCCAAGGCCGAGCCGGTGAAAACCGTGACCATCCCCGATGGTGAATACGATCCCGCGGTCTGGGGCAAGGCCTATCCCCTGGAATATGACTCCTGGCTGAAGAGCAAGGAACCCAACCCCACCGGCTTGAGCAAATACCGCCAGGGCTGGACCGGTGGAGGGAAATTCGACAAGCTCAGCGAATTTCCTTTCATGTCCCTGCTGTTCAACGGCTGGGGCTTCGGCGTGGAGTACAACGAAGTCCGGGGCCACCACTACATGCTCATCGACCAGTTGGAGATCGACCCGTCCCGCCTGAAGGCCGGCGGGGTCTGCCTCTCCTGCAAGACGCCCTTCGCCCCCAAGCTCAAGCAGGAGTTGGGGGAGCATTATTTCAAAGACCCTTACGTGGAAGTGCTGGCCAAGATCCCGGAAAAGTTCCAGCGCATGGGGGTGATGTGCATCGACTGCCACGACAACAAGACCATGGATTTGAAGTTCTCCCGCTGGACCATAGATAAGGCCCTCAAGGACCTGGGCAAAGACCCCGCCACCGCCAGCCGCCAGGAGAAACGCAGCCTGGTGTGCGCCCAGTGCCACGTTACTTATGTGATCAGGAAAGATGCGGAAATGAAATCTGTCGATGTCTTCTTCCCTTGGCAGGGGAGCAAGTTTGGGGACATCTCCGTCGAGAACATCATCAAGGTCATCAAGAGCGACCCCGCCTATCTCGAATGGAAACAGAACGTCACCGGCTTCAAGCTGGGCTATTCCCGGCACCCGGAATACGAGGTGTACAGCAGAAATAGCGTCCATTGGAACGCCAACGTGGCCTGCGCCGATTGCCACATGCAGTATGAGCGGGTGGGCATCAGCAAGATTTCCAACCACAACGTCGGCAGCCCCCTGTGGCAGGGGATGACGGCCTGTACGCAATGCCATGCCGAGTCCGCCGAGTGGCTCAAGGTCCAGGTGCTGGCCATCCAGGACCGCACCACCTCCCTGTTGAACCGGGCCGGCTACGCCACCGCGGTGGCAGCTAAGCTCTTTGAGGCCGCCAACAAGGCCCAGACGGAAGGCAAGAATATTGATAAAGCCCTCTATGACCAGGCCAAGGACCTCTATTTTGAGGCCTTTTACCGGATCAATTATATCGGCGCCGATAATTCCCAGGGCTTTCACAACCCCATGGAAGCGGCGCGCATTTGCGGAGACACGGTGGCCTTTGCGGAGAAATGCTCCGGGCTGCTGCGCCAGGGCCTGGCCGCGGCTGGGGTGGCGATGCCCGCCGACGTCAACCTGGACCTGGCCAAGTTCCTCAACAATCGCGGCGTCAAAAAGCTGAATTTCAAGCCGCAGGAGGAATTCAAAGACCCCTTCGGCATCCAGCCGCTGCTGACCTCGGATAAATCCCTGGGGAAATAGGGCAGCACGTAAAATTCGGGGGCGATCCGGCGGGTCGCCCCTCCTTTTTTGGCCCAGCCGCCGGCCAATTGTCCCTTAACTTTTTCATGGCAACGAGAGACTAAAAGGGTGTGAGATGAAGGCCCGGTTATTCTTCCTGAGCCTGATCTTGTTCCCGGGCCTGGGCCTGCAGCCCGCCCTGGGCCAGGATGATCTCTTCCAAAAGGGCAAAGCGATCTATGAAGCTGAAGGAAATTGCGTCGATTGCCACAGGCTGAATGGCAAAGGGCTACCGGGCACCTACCCGGCCCACGACGGGAACCCTTTCGTTGTCGGGGAGCCGAACCCAGTGATCGCCACGGTGTTGAACGGCCGTAAAGGCCAGTTGGGGGAGATGCCTAGCTGGAAGGATAAGTTGGACGACACCCAGGTCGCCGCGGTGGTGACTTACATCCGCCACGCCTGGTCCAATAAGGCCCCGGGCGTCACC
>JAPLJC010000122.1 GCA_026388765.1 Deltaproteobacteria bacterium | reverse complement strand
AACCACGACCACCCCTGGGGCAGGCCCCCGGGGGCCTGCCCCAGGGGTGGTCCAAACCATAACCCTTTGCCAACTTCGATCATAACCATGATTCCAATCATGATTCCAATAAAGCGTATCTTAAACTAAGATACAAGGGTGATGAGCTGGGTGGAGGCGTGAAACGGCGCCCCGGAGAGATAAAACGGCAGGTAGTTGAACACCGACGAGAAGACGAAAAAGCCTCCAAAGGCCACCAGAAAGATGCGACGCAACTCCTGGTGGGAGAGCAGCGCCAGGAACCCTTCACCGTCGGCCTGGCCCTCCTCGGCCCGCCGGCCGGCTGGCAGCAGCCAGGCCGCCATGACGGTAGCTATGATCAGGAGAACGGCGGCGGTGATAAAAGCGTAACGCCAGTGCAGGGGCGGATGAATCCAGCCGCCCAACAGGCGCCCGCCCAGGCCGCCCGCCACGGTGGCGGAGACGTAAGAGCCCATGACCACGTTGAGCCGCTCGAGCGGCAGGTTGGCCGAGAGATAGGCCGCCAGGCAGGTGGTGAGGGCCGGCACGAACAGCCCCTGGACAAAGCGGGCCACCACCAGGAGGAGCAGGTTACTGGTGGCGGCGCAGCAAAGCCCCGCCGCGGCCACCACCGCGCCCCCCACCAGGATGAGGCGACGCACCGGGACGCGGTCCGAAAGCCACCCGAAGGGGAGGTTGGCCAGAGAGATTCCCAGGATCACCGCCGACACGGTATAGGAGGCCTGGGAGGGGCTGACTCCGAATTCCTGTTGGATCACCGGCAAGACCGGCTGGGTGATATAAACGTTGCTGATGGCCGCGGCCACCAGCGCGAAGACCAGGGCCTGTAAACCGAAAGTGCCGGAAATCTGTGCTGGGTTTTCGGCTTTTTGTTGAGAGGTATCGGTCATTGCGTGATTTGGCAGCCGCAGGCTTCAGCCTGCGCTTCCCCCGTCTATAATATGTATCCATCAATTATAAAGCACAGGCAAGATGCCTGTGCCACCAAAAAAGGACAGCTTCTAGAGCTTGCCATGGGTGCCAATTTATGGCGGCCACAGGCCGCCCGATAACTCTTGCCTAGGTGGGGTGGGCCTCCGTGCCCGCCCCAGATCGGGCGGCGCCTTTTCCGAAAACTAATCTTGCAAAGCCTGCCGGATCACCTGACGGCTCTCCGGCGACACCGAGGTGAAGCGGATCTCCACCTCCGTGCGGCCGTCCGCCCCGGGGTTCACCGCCGTCACCTTGCCGTAGATCTTTCCCGGCCTCGCCGTGCCGTCCTCAGCCAGCAGGTGGAGGCGCACGTCCTGCCAGGCCTCAGGTTCGCCCTGCAACACCACCCGGGCCCCGGTTTCTCCCAGTTCGCTGATTTGGGCCCCCTCGATGGTGACGGTGACGATTTTATCTTTCATCAGGTCCAGGCGCGCCGCCAGGGGGTGGGCCAGCCGCGTTAAGACGTGGCTCTTGGCCGTCAGGCTGATGTTATAGGGCGCGCCGATGCCCTGCACGATATAGAGGGTGACGGTGCCGCTGACTCCTTTCATCTGGGCCTGCACCTCCCCCTCGATCTGCACCAGATCCCGCACCCGTTCATAGGTGTCGGGGCTGATAAGCACCTGGCCGCCCATCGCGTAAGCCTCGATGCGGCTGGTGAAGTTGACATGGGCTCCCACCACGCTGTACTTGGTGCGGCGCTCGGAGCCGATGTTGCCCACCACCACCTCGCCGGTGTTCACCGCGATGCCCATCTCCAGGTACGGCAAGCCGTCGGCCTCGTTCAAGGCGTTGATTTCGTCCATGGCCGCCTGCATTTGCAGGGCGCAGGCCACCGTCCGGGCCGGATGGTCCGCCATCGGCGTCGGCGCCCCGAAAAAGGCCAGGATGCCGTCCCCCACGATTTCGTCGATGACCGCCTGGTTGTCGGTGAGGATCTCGATCATCTTGCCCAGGTAGCGGTTCAGAAAGGTCACCACCTGCTCCGGGTGCATATCCGCGGTGATCGCGGTGAAGCCCCGCAGGTCGCTCATAATGATGGAGACCTCCCGGAATTCGCCCCCCATCTCCAGGGCGTCTTTATCTTCCAGCAGTTTTTTCACCACTTCCTGGGTGACGTAGCGCCCGAAGGTGTCCCGGACGAAGTCCCGCTTGGCGATGTAATCCGCCAGGTGCTCGCCCATGCGGTTGAAGGAGCGGGCCAGATGGGCGATCTCCTTGGCGCCCGTCTCCGGTACCGTGGCGCTGAAATCGCCGTGGGCAATGTCCGCGGTCTTCCGGGCCAGGGCCCGCAGTGGTTTGGTGATCCTCCGGGAAATGCCGGTAATCGCCACGGCCAGGAAAACCAGGCCCAGGATGGCGATGGCCACGGTGCGCTGCACCAGGCGCTGGGCGTCGGCGAATAATTCGTCATCCGGGAAAACCACCCCCAGGGACCAGCCGGTGGACGGCAGGGGGGCATAATAAAACCAGGACTTCTTGCCGGTGAGAGATGCGGGGATGGGCACAAAGCCCTCGCCGCCTCGGATCATATCCCGCCCCACCTCCCGCATCTCGGGAGATTTCCTGGCTTCCGCCAGGCTAAACATGCTCTCCCGCATGATCCAATCCTTGTTGGGATGGGTGACGAAGACGCCGTCCTGCGAAACGAGAAAGGCGAAGCCGCTCTCATAAATCTTCACCGCGGCGACGATATCCGTCAGCCGACTCAGGGAGAGGTCGGCCCCCACCACCCCGGCCAACTGCCGATGGCCTTCGGTTTCCCGGTAAAAAGGCACCGAAAAGGTGGACATGATAATGTTGCCGGCGCCTTCGTCGAAATAGGGCGCGCTCCATAGCGGCCGCCCCAATTCCCGGGGGATCTGGTACCAATCCAGGCCGAAGTACTGATAGGAGTCGCCACCCAACCATTTAAGTTGCTGCTGATCGCCGTTGCGGAAACAGTAAGGCATGAAATATTTTGACTTGGGATTGCCGGCGTAGGGTTCGAAGGCGATGCCCAGGCCGAACAGCTCTTTATTATGCTCCATGCCCGTCTGGAGCAACTGCACCAAATCATCCCGCTCACAGGAGACATGCTCCAGGGTGGCCGCCAGGTTCAGCGGAACCTTCTCCGCCCCCCGCAGAACCACCTCGATGCGGTAAACTGTCTCCAGGGTCAGGTGCCGGGCGTTTTCGGAGGCCCGCCGGATGATGCCCTCCTTGGAGGCATAATAATTATAGGCCGACGCCGCCAAAAAGATGGCAGCGGCGCCGCTCAGCACAAAGACGATGAGTTGGGTAGCCAGGCTCTTATTTCTCATCAGGGGTATCGCAATCGCAATAAAACTTGGAAAAATCGGGAATCTCTCTGATGGTCCCGTCATCCTTCAGACTTTTCGCGGCCCGATAATAATCATCCGGGTCCAGGCCACCTATGGGCCCCCGGGGTCCGGCGGCCATGACCATGGTCCGCAGGCGCTCCAGCATCCATTGCTGGTGGACCCGGTTGGTGGGCACATGAGCGGCGTCCACGTATTTCATGACGATGTCCAAAGCTTCCTCGGGGTGGGCCAGGGCATATTCCCAGCCGGCGATGGAACCCTGAACAAATTGGCGGCACTCCTGCGGCTTTTCCTTAAAGGTCCGCTCCAGGCAGTAAATGCCGTCTTCAGGGACATTGAGGCCATGCGCGGCCAGGAAAAAGGCGGTCAAATCCTCAGGATTCAGGCCGGCGTTGAGGAGCAGGTGATATTCGTTGTACCACATGGCCGAAGCTACATCCACGCCGCCCCGCAAGAAGAGATTCAGGGTCGCCCCCTGTGGGACGGTCTGCACCTTAAGACCGTACTTGCGGAAAAAGGCATGGACCTGACCTTGGAAATCCTCACCCCAGAGGCCCACCTTTTTGCCATTGATATCTTGAGGTTCAATGATGCCGCTGGACTTCTTGGCGATCAGCATGAGGGCCGAATGCTGGGCCAGTTGGCAGACGTTCACTAACTTAACACCCCGGGCTCGCCGGACAATGCCGGCGGTGAGCTGCATGGTGCCGAAATCGGCCCGTCCCTGGGCCAGCATCTCCGAAGGGGGCCATTCCGGTCCGCCCCGCAGGATCCTGACGTCCAGGCCCCGCTCCCGGTAGAAGCCTTTTTCGTAGGCCACGTAGAAGCCGGCGAACTGGGCCTGGGGCTGCCATTGGGGGATGAAGGAGACGGTGGCCGACTCGGCGGTGCCGACGGCGGCAAAGCACAGGAGAAACCAGATAAAAATCAGGCGGAAAGGCCTTCTGAGGGCTGAGTATTGCAGGGGACCATGCTCCATGGGGTTATTGCATCTTATCGGTTTCCTCCCAGGGTTTCAATAAGATAAAACCTAACTCCCGAGCCTGGGGAGGCCCAGGAGTTAGACGCCGGCCCGGCCCCGCACCCCGGGCAAGTCCTCTGCCCACCTCACTTCGGCCAGCCCTGAAAAAAAGGGTGTTATCGCTGCCCGGTTATCACTAAGCGGACGGAATAACACCCTTTGGTCAATTGTCACGACTTACTTTAAATTACCTGGTCCATTCCTGCGGATTCCCGCGAGCTTGCCCCCAGGCGAACTAACGTTTTTCCTCACCGGGAACGCCCTTTTCAGGTTGAGCAGCGCCAGGGGCAGCCTTAGGTGCAGGGGCCGGGGCCGGTGCAGCTTTGGGAGCCGGTGCCGGGCCCGGTTTCGGTGCCGCCGGGGGGGCTACCTGGGCCGGACCAGGTCTCGGTCCCGCCGGTGGAGCTACTTGAGCAGGACCAGGTCTCGGTCCCGCCGGTGGAGCCACTTGGGCCGGACCAGGTCTCGGTCCCGCCGGGGGGGCTACATGAGCGGGTCCTGGCTTCGGTTCCGCGGGCGGAGCTACTTGAGCAGGACCTGGTCTCGGTCCCGCCGGGGGGGTTACATGAGCCGGACCTGTTGGTCCCGGTCCTGCAGGCGGGGTCACGTGACCAGGACCTGGTCTCGGTCCCGGGGGCGGGGTCACTTGAACCGGGCCTGGTCCCGGTCGCTGTCCGCCTGGAGCGGTTGGAGCAGTGGGGTGGCCACGGAATCCTTTCTGCCACTCTCCAGCCTGCCCATGTTGGTGTTGTTCAAAAAATTTCTCGTCATAGCGGCGACCTTGCCGGTGTTGGCGCCAATAGGGATACGCTTGCTGAAAATGTTGATAGTAATCAGGATTCCCTTTGTACCACGTCAGCCACCGCGGTGCATACCAAGTACCGGGTCTCACGATATAAGTGGGAGCATAAGAATAATACGGGGCCCAGCCGTATTGGGGGCCGAAAAAGTAATACAGGATGCCATTCAAGAACCAATCGCCGTTATAATAGACCCACGGCGTATTAGCCCCCACCCATGGTGATGCATAGGGATCAGAGGGCGGGGGTGGATACTGATAGGCCTGAGCATAAGAAGGCGCCGACATGGCGGTGACCGCGCCTCCAGCCAGCAGAATTGCCAGCATCAAAATAAAAGCTACCTTTTTCATAAGTTTCCTCCCAGTGGATTTTTTCCGGATCATTTACTTTAAAATAAGTCTGCCAATCAACGATGCAAGAATCCGAATCTAGAAAAAATCGCCGACTTAGGAAGAAATCAGGCCTTGGGGTCTTGCCCTACCGATTTCCGGGTTAGCCGAGGCGGCAGCGCTAGGCAGCCAAAAGAGCTTAAACCGCTGGTGCGGAGAGGGTCCGGGTGGGGTGAAATTTAGGGTTAGTCCTTCAGGATATCTCCATCCCGCCAGCCCCATTATCTCAGGCGAGGGGGTTGTTAAGGCAACGCCCTGGCGAAACCCCACTTCAGGCCGCGGCGTTCAGCCTCTGGCGAATAATCTGGTAGACCTCCGGCGCCACCGACGTGAAACGGATGGTTGCGGTGAAGCGGCCATCCGCCCCGGTCTGCACCTGGGTCACCTTGCCGTAGACCTTCCCGGGGATCGGCACGCCCTCGGCATCCAACATCTGGAGGCGCACATCCTCCCATTCCACCAATTCCCCCTCAAAGGCCACCTGGACCGCGGTCTCGCTGAGATGGGTGACCCACACCTCTTCGTTGACGCCAATCACCACCTTTTCCCGGATGCGGTGCAGGTGGATATTGAGGGGTGAGGCCAGTTCGACCAGGGCCTCCTGGCGGGCCTTGAGCTGAATGTTGTAAGGGCCGCCGATGGACCGCACCTCATAGAGGGTGGCCCGGCCGGGGATGCCTTTCATTTCGGCCGACAAGACGTCCCCGATTTCCACCAGGTCCTTCACCCGCTCATAGGTATCAGCGCTGATGAGCACCTGCCCCCCCAGGGCAAAGGATTCGATCCGGCTGGTGAAGTTGACATGGGCTCCCACCACGCTGTACTTGGTGCGGCGTTCCGAGCCGATGTTGCCCACCACCACCGCCCCGGTATTGACCGCGACGCCCATCTCCAAAATAGGCAGGCCGTCGGCTTCATTCAGGAAATTGATCTCATCCATAGCCGCCTGCATGGCCATGGCGCAGGCCACCGCCCGCACCGGGTGGTCCTCCATGGGCTCCGGGGCTCCGAAAAAGGCCAGGATGCCGTCCCCCAGGATCTCGTCAATCACGGCGCGGTATTCCAGAAGGATTTCTATCATCTTCCCCAGGTAGCGGTTAAGAAAGGTGATGACATCCTCCGGGTCCATGTCCGAGGTCAGGGCGGTAAAGCCCCGCAGATCGTTCATCAGCATGGAGACCTGCCGGGTCTCGCCCCCCATCTCCAGGGCATCTTTGTCTTCCAGGAGTCTTTTCACCACTTCCTGGGTGACATAGCGCCCGAAGGTATCCCGGATGAAATCCCGTTTTGCGATGTAGTCGGTAAGTTGCTCGCCCAAATCATTAAATGATCGGGCCAGGGCCACCACCTCCTTGACGCCTTGCTCCGGCACCGCCACCGCGAAATCCCCTTCCCCCACTTGATGCACCGCCGCCTCCAGACGTCGCAGGGGCCGGGAAATGACCCCGGCGAACCACAGGCCTCCCAGGACGGCCAGAAGAGCCAGGACCAGCCCCGCGATCAGACTACCGATCCTGACTTGCCGATCGATGGCTTTCTCATGTTCCGCCAGGCGCTCCCTGGTCCTGGCCAGGATTTCCTCGCTGGACCTCTTGATCTCGTCCCCGGTGGGCTTAAAGAATTCATCAATGTTTACTATGGCCGCGACAATAAACGGCGTCCCGGGAAGGCGCACCCGGGCTGAATACTTTTGCCGCTCTCGCTTTTGGTGGTCAAAAAAGGTGAAGTATCCCGAGACCTGGTTTTCGGTAAACGACCTTTTCACCAGTTCGGTGGTTTCCGGGTATTCCTCCTGCCAATCCAACTGGTTGCGGCCTTCCACCTTGGGGTCGGGATGAAAGAGGATATAACCATGCTGGTCATAAAGATCGGTATAGCCGGCTTCCTTCCCAAAGGCGTAGATCTTCTGAATAGCCACTTTTCTGAGGTTGGGGTTATGACGAATTTGGGCGTAGTCATAACCCTTCTTGCCTTTGAAATAATGCGCCAGTTCCCTGGCAACGTCTTCAGCTTTATCCTGGACAATATATTCGCCCACCGCGGTGAGAATCCTTTTTGACACCTGGATATTGGCAGCCGTGGCGGTTTGCATGGCCTGACCCGAGGTCTTCAGGGATCGGGCCAGCAGGACGTCGGTAGCATAGTCTTCGACGACCGCCATCCCCGCGATAAGCAGCAGAATCAGCGCCAGATAGGAAAGCAGCAGATAGGTGCGGATGCTAAGAGAGCGCAGTGGCATGGTCATCTCCAAAAATCCCCGGGTTGCTGACACAGCCCCAGGCGGCAGGACCGGCCCCAGCCAAATTTTTGTTCGGATTATATAACCTTTCGGCAACTACGGTGAGAAAATGAAGGCTGGCGGAAAAGCTGAGGTGCCGCGGCATTTAACCCACTCTCATGGATAAATCCGGTCAATCAGCCGCGGGAAGGGGATAGTCTCCCGCACGTGGTGCAGGCCGCAGAGCCAGCCCACCACCCGTTCGAGGCCCAGACCGAAGCCGCCATGGGGCACGCTCCCATAACGGCGCAGATCCAGGTACCACTCCAGGGGCTCCCGGGGCAGGTTATGGGCCGCCAGGCTCTTAAGCAGGGTCTCCAGGTCATCCATGCGCTGGGAGCCGCCGACGATCTCGCCATAGCCTTCCGGGGCCAACAGGTCGACGCACAGGGCCAGGCGCGGGTCGGCCGGGTCCGGCTCCATGTAAAAGGCCTTGGCGGACCTAGGGTAGCGGTGCACCAGTACCGGCCGCTGGAACATCTGGGACAGCACGGTCTCTTCATCCCCGCCCAGGTCTTCCCCCCAGGGGATCTCCTTGCCCTGCTCCTTGAGGCGCTCTAGGGCCTCCCCATAGCTCAGGCGGGGAAAAGGCCCGGCCACCACCTGCTCTAACGGTCCCAGGTCGCGCTCCAATAAGCGCAACTGCGGTTCCTGGTGCAGCAGCACCCGTGCCACCATGTGGCGCACCAGGTCTTCCGCCAGTGCCATGACATCTTCCAGGGTAAAGAAGGCGGCCTCAGCCTCCACCATCCAAAACTCCGTCAGGTGGCGCCGGGTCTTGGATTTTTCGGCTCGGAAGGTGGGCCCGAAACAATAGACCCGGCCCAGGGCCATGGCCGCGGCCTCCAGGTAGAGCTGGCCGCTTTGCGACAGGTAGGCCTTGCCCTGGTCCAGATAGTTGGTCTCGAACAGACTGGTGGTGCCTTCGCACGACGTCGGCGTCAGGATGGGGGTGTCCACCAGGACAAAGCCCCGCTCCTGAAAAAAATCGCGGCAGGCCCGGCAAACCTCGTCCCGGACCCGCAGGATGGCCTGCTGGCGAGGCGACCTGAGCCAGAGATGGCGCCGGTCCAGCAGAAAGGCCACCCCGTGCTCCTTGGGAGAGATGGGAAATTCTTGGGAGATGTTGACCGGGCGCAACCGGGAGACCTCCAACTCATAGCCTCCGGGGGCTCTGGGTTCGGCCTTCACTTTACCCTCCAGGATCAGGGAGGACTCCAGGGTGAGGCGGTCGAACTGCTGAAAGTCTTCCTCCGGCAGGTTACCCTTGACCAGGACCCCTTGGGCCAGGCCGGTGCCGTCCCGCACCACCAGGAAACGCACCTTGCCGCTGGAGCGCAGATGGTAGACCCAGCCGCGCAGGGTGACGGCCTGGCCCACGTGGGTCTGCAAATCGGCAATCGCGGTTACCGCCGGTGATTCAGTATTCATTGAGGGGATCACTAATCCGTAGGGGTGGCTCGCAGCCGCCCCTACAGCTGATATTTTCTGAGGCCGTACTTCGATTTCTCGCTTTTTGGCGAACCCCAGAACCAACTGTTCACGGCTTCTGGGCTACTCCTGACAACATAATCTTGATATGGGCCTTTTCCCTGAGGGTCTTGACCCACTCGGAGAAGCGCTTTTCCATCTCTTTCTGCTGTAGGATGCGGCGAATCTCCGGGGCAGCCTCTTCAAAGGACCGGGCCTGTCCAGAACGGCGTTCCACCAACTGGATCAACTGAATCCCCTCCGGAGTCAAGGCCGGGGCCACCTCTTTGGGCTTCAACCGCCCTAAAAATTCCACCAGCTTGGGGTCCAGGTCGGTTTGGTTGACAAAACCGACATCGGTCTCTTCCAAGGAGAATTTCTTGGCAGCATCCTGGAAAGAAACGCCATTATTGATCTCCGCCAGAACCGTATCGGCCTTCTTCTTGAGTTCCACCTTTTGGGCCTCCGTGGTGCCCGGAGGAAAAGGAATCCTGATGGCGCGCAGATGCATCTGGGCGCCGCTCCTTTCCTTATAATGCTCCTCGTAAATCTGGCGAACCTCGGCTTCGCTGACCATAGACTTGGCCCCCACCGCGATGGTGACCAAGCGCTCCTGGATCATCTGGTCGGTGAGGTTTTGTTTGAATTCCTTCAAGGTGAGGCCAGCCTTGCTGAGGGCATTTTTAAGGGCCTCGTCGTCCGGCAGATTGTTGCGCTTCTTGAAAGTCTCCAGGGCGGCCGCCATTTCTTTGTCCTCGATGGTCATCCCCCGGCGTTTGGCCTCAGCTTTGGCCAGTTTCCGGTCGATCAAGGCCTCCAACATCTGGAGTTCAACGTCTTTTTCTTCTTTGCCCTTGGGTTTGATCCCCGCCTTGTCCTCCATGGATTTGGCGGCCGCCTGCAGCTCCGACATGGTGATGATTTCATCGTTGACCTCAGCCACGATGCGGTCCACCACTTCGGCGGCGCTCATTCTTACCATGAACAGCTGTAGCACGCAGGTCAATGCCAACGTCAGTAGCCCTCTAAAAATTATCTTCATTATTCTATTCCTCTTCCTCTGCCTTAACAAATGTCTCCACTTCTTTCAAGCAGTTTTGTACACGTTGCAACGGTGGGCCTTCCAGGGACAGGCGCACCCGTAGGGTTTGGTCCTGAGTGAGCCGAAAGGTGTCCGGCCGGCTTTTCAACAGGCGGACGAGGCGCGGCAGGTCCAGGCGCTCCGGTTGGGCAAACTGCAACCGGGCGAAGCTGTCCTGCACTTCCAGGCGTTTGAGGCCCAATTGCCGCAGCCGATGTTTGAGGCGCACCACCTCCAAAAGGTTGCGCCCTTCCGGAGGCAGCGGCCCGAAACGATCCTGGAATTCTTCCTCCAACTCCTGAACCAGCTCCGGGGTCAGACGGCCGGAAAGCCGCCGATACAGGGCCAGACGCTGTTGGACGTCCGGCACGTAGTCCTCGGGCAGGTAGGCGGCCAGAGGCATCCGGATCTCGGGATCCGGAGCCAAATCCTCCGGCTCCCCCTTGAACTCCCGGATGGCCTGCTCCAGGAGCTGCAGGTAGAGCTCATAGCCCACCTCCGCCACCTGGCCCGATTGGGCCTGGCCCAGGAGATTGCCGGCGCCCCGGATCTGTAAGTCGTGCATGGCGATCTTGAAGCCGGAGCCCAATTCAGTGAACTCCATCAGGGCCTTCAGGCGTTTCTGGGCTTCGTTGGAGAGGGCCGCCTCATCGGGTACCAGCAGGTAGGCATAGGCCTGGGCCTGGCTCCTACCCACTCGGCCCCGCAACTGGTAAAGCTGCGCCAGTCCCAGGGCATGAGCCCGGTTGATGATGATAGTGTTGGCCGCGGGGATATCCAGTCCGGCTTCGATGATGGCGGTGCACACCAGGACATCCACTTCTTTGCGCCAGAAGCGCACCATCGCGTTTTCCAGCTCTCGCTCCGGCATCTGGCCGTGAGCCATGGCCACCCGGGCCTCCGGCACCATCTCCTGGACGTGGCGAGCCCAGGTGGCCAGGTTACGCACCCGGTTGTGCACGAAAAAGACCTGGCCGCCCCGGGCCAGTTCCCGGCGGATAGCCGCCTGGATCACCGCTCGCTCCGGGCGGCACAGGTAGGTGCGCACCGACCGGCGGTCCTCCGGCGGGGTGTTGATCAGGCTCAGTTCCCGTAAGCCGGTCAGCGACAGTTGCAGGGTCCGGGGAATGGGGGTGGCGGTGAGGGTGAGCACGTCCACGGTGCGGCGCCACTCTTTCAGCCGCTCCTTCTGCTTCACTCCGAAGCGCTGTTCCTCGTCGATGATGGCCAGACCCAAATCCTTGAACACCACATCCTTGGACAGAAGCCGGTGGGTGCCGATGATGATGTCCACCTTGCCCCGGGCCAGGTCCGCCAGGATCTGACGCTGCTCCGCCGGCGATCTGAACCGGCTCAAGGCCCGCACCTCCACCGGGTAAGGCGCCAGCCGGCGGCTAAAGGTCTCGTAATGCTGCTCCGCCAACACCGTGGTGGGCACCAGCATGGCTGCCTGCTTGCCGTCCATGGCCGCCTTAAAGGCGGCCCGCACCGCCACTTCGGTCTTGCCGTAGCCCACGTCGCCGCAGATGAGTCGGTCCATGGGCTTATCCGAAGCCATATCGGCCAAGACCTCGGCGATGGCTTGCTCCTGGTCCGGGGTCTCGGGAAATTCGAAGGTGGCCTCGAACTCCCGGTACACCGGGTCCGGCGGAGAGAAGTGATGGCCCGGCAGCACCCGGCGCAAGGCATAGAGTTCCACCAGTTCCCGGGCGATCTTTTCCACTGCCTTCTTGACCCGGCCCTTGGCCTTCTCCCAGTTCTTGCCCCCCAGGCGCTCGACCCGGGGCTCCACTCCTTCCACCCCCAGGTATTTCTGCACCAGGTTGAGGCGGTCCACCGGCAGGTAGAGGCGGTCGCCGTTTAAATATTCCAATTCCAGAAAATCGTTGGCCTGGGGGCCGACGGAGAGCTTTACCAACCCCCGGTAGATGCCGATGCCATGGTCCAGGTGGACGATAAAGTCGCCTTCCTCGAGGTCGGCCAGGGAGGCCAGGTCCTGCGGGGCGCGGGTTTCCTTGCGGCGCCGCCCTTCGGGCCGGAACCCGAGGGCCTCATCTTCGGTGAGGACGATGAGCCCCTGGGAGAGCAACCGGAAGCCCCCGGAGAGTTCGCCCACGGTGATTTCCACCCGGCTGCCGGGTTCCCAGGTGGGCGAAAGGTTGACTTCTATCTCTAAATTTTCTTCCTGCAGCAGACGGGCCAGGCGCTCGGCCCGGTGCCGACTTTTGCCCACCAAAATGACGTGAAAACCACCCTGTCGCCACTCTTCCAGGCGGCCGGCCAGGGCCGGCACCAGTCGCCCGGCCTCGGTCCCGGCCTCGGCCAACTCCCGGGCCAAACCGTCGTTTTTCTCCACCCGGTAATGCAAGTCCTTCTCCGGGTGGGCGTGGCCCCAGGACAGCAGTGGGCAGAAGACCGTGCTGAACCGGCCCAGGCGCTCCTCCCAGGGGGTCTGGTCCAGCCAGCCCTGAGGCTCATGGGCCGTATCCTCCACCACCTTTTTCAGCTCCCGGGCCAGGCTCATGGGGTCCCAGGCCACCACCACGGTCTCCGGCAGCAGCAGGTCCCATAGGGTCTGGGGGCGGTCGTAAAATTCTTCCAGATGCCGTTCGATGCGGGGGAAGTGGCGGCCTTCCTGGACGTTTTCCCAAAACTGGGGGTCCTGGCGGCGCTTGCGCCGGGCCAGGCCGTGTTCCCGGGTCTCGCCGTCCAGCACCACTTCGCTGGCGGGCAATACCAATAACTCGTCCAGGTTCCCCAAGGACCGCTGCGTCGCCGGATCGAACCGCCGGATGGACTCCACTTCATCGCCCCAAAATTCCAGGCGCACCGGCTGGTCATAGAGCGGTGGGAACAGGTCGATGATACCGCCCCGGACGCTGAATTCGCCCTTCTCCTCCACCACCGGCCGCCGGGCATAGCCCCCATCCAGCAGGTGCTGGAGAAATCCCGGGCGCTCCAGATTCTCGCCGGGCAGCACATAGGCCAGCAGGTTCCGCACCCGCTCGGCTGGCGGCAGCTTCTGGCGCAAGGCCAGAACCGGGGCCACCATGAAGAAGGGTTGCGCGGCAGTCAGGGCTACATAAGCCGCGGCCATCCTGGCGCAACTGATATCTGAGTCAAAGCTCAGTTCCCGGAAGGGCAGGACTTCGTGGCCCGGGAAGAGCAAAAGGCGCGCCCCGGGGCCGGCAGCCGGGTCCGCCGCCGCTCCGAGAAAGAAAGACAGGTCCTTCAGGAAGGTTTCATGGCCCTCGCCGTTGGGGGTCACCAACAGGAAAGGACGTTGCAGTTGCCGAAAGAGGTTGGCCAGTAGGTAGGCCCCAGAGGCTGGGGTAAGACCTTGCAAAAAGACCTGGCTGGGTTCCTTGGAAAACGCCGTCAACAGGTGGTGGGATTCGACTCCCGTTGCCAAAGCAGAATGCACCGCTTAATGATACCGTGAATTTATGAAATCTTCAAGTAGGCAGACACCCCGCCCTAAGCAGGAGACTGACCTCGGCCGCCCGACTGACCTGTAAGTCGGGCATCCTCGCCCACCAATCGAAGCTGAGCCCGGGGAAAGCCATCCTGGCAGAGACTCTTGATTTATCGAAAATCGGATTAATCATATTTGCAGTTCTTAACTGCATGAGGACGGAAAAATCCATGAAATTAGTGCCGATTTTTATAATCCTTTTGGCCTTGGGAACCTTGGCCGGAGGCTTGCCACCGGCCGCAGCCAATCCAAAGGAAGAACCAAAACGGGGTACACCAATGAATGATACGCAAAAAAATCTGCCCGTCGCCACCCTGGCCGGCGGCTGTTTCTGGTGCGTCGAATCGGACTTCAGAAAGCTGCCTGGGGTGGTGAAGGTGATTTCCGGCTATGCCGGCGGCCGCGGCGCCAATCCCAACTATGAAAATTATGCCGGGAAGGGCTACGTGGAGGCGGTCCAGGTCTTTTACGATCCTCAAAGGGTCACTTATCAGCAATTATTGGACTACTTCTGGCGGCACCTGGACCCCACCGACGCCGGGGGGCAGTTCGTGGACCGCGGACCTCAGTATCGCGGCGTCATTTATTATCACGACGAGGAGCAGCGGCGCCTGGCGGAGGAGTCCAAAACGGCCCTAAGGCGTTCCGGACCTTTCCACCAGCCCATCGTCACGGAGATCAGCAAATTCACCAATTTTTATCCGGCGGAGGATTACCACCAGGATTATGCCCATAAAAACCCGGTGCGCTATAAGTATTATCGCTGGAATTCCGGCCGGGACCAGTTTCTGAAGAAGACTTGGGGCACAGAGATGCCGGCTGCCCCCGAAGATCCGCCCGGTGACGCCCCTTCCGGTAGCCAGAAATATCCCAAGCCCAGTGATGAGGTGCTCCGAAAAAAGTTGACCCCCCTGCAATACAAGGTGACCCAGCAGGAAGGTACGGAACCGGCGTTTAAGAACGAATATGCCGACAACCATCGGGAAGGCATCTATGTGGATATCGTCTCGGGCGAGCCGCTTTATAGCTCCGTGGACAAGTACGAGTCCGGCACCGGCTGGCCCAGCTTCACCAAACCCCTGGAGCCCGGCAACATCGTGGAGAAAAAAGACCGCCACCTCTTCACGGTGCGCACCGAGGTTAGGAGCAAACACGGCGATTCCCATCTCGGGCACGTCTTTGACGACGGGCCGCCACCCACCGGTCTGCGCTACTGCATGAACTCGGCCGCCCTGCGCTTCATCCCCAAAGAGGACCTGGAAAAGGAAGGCTATGGCCAGTATCTTAGCCTGTTCTCCAAACCAAAATGAGTTGTAGGGGCGGCTCGCGAGCCGCCCCTACGAAAATCTTCCCGGGAACGGGAATTTTTGGGCAAGATATATCCTGGACCAACAGTTAAAAAGGTTTTGCTGGCACAGGCTTTCTAGCCTGTGAGGAATTTTCGGCCCAGCCTGGAAAGGCTGTGCCACCAACTAGAGAAAGGCATTATGAACCGCTCCTGGCTGCCAGGCCCGCGGTTATTCCTCCGACCTCAGCCAGGTCCACCTCCGCATGCAGTGTGAGGTAAACTTGCCGGCTCACCCCGACCCCGCCGTGTTCCATCTCGACGTTATAGGTTATGCCGAAATCTTCGCGGTTGATGGCGGTCTTGGCCATGAAGCCGTAACTGGTGTAGATCTTGCCATCATCCTCGAGATGTGCCGGTCCGGCCCAATGCACATCCAACAGCACCGGCCGCGTTACTCCTCGCAGGGTAAGTTCCCCGTGCACCCAGGCATGGTCCAGGCCGGCCGGCTCCACCCGCGTGCTTTTGAAGCTGATGGTCGGGTACTGGGCCACGTCGAAGAAATCAGGGCTCTTCAGGTGGTCGTCCCGCTGCGCCACCCCGGTGTGCAGGGATGAGGCGTCTATTTCCACTTCCACGGCGGAGGCCGCCAGGTTCACCGGATCGAAATCCAGGGTTCCCGTAATTTTGTTGAACAAGCCGAGCACCCAGGTCACCATCATGTGGCGCACCGAAAATTCGGCGACGGTATGGTAAGAATTGATCACCCATTTGGCCACGACTTTCCTCCGATATGAGCTTGTTCTTCCCGGTTACAGTCCAGTTCCCCTTCCCGACCCGGTTCCTGATCCATCTCCCTTCCTCAAATTCATCACCCCAGGATTGGTTGTCACCCAAGGTAGAAATATCTTGGCCGGAAGAGACGGCACTAAAATTCAGCTATCACGTTACGCATTCGGTCAATTCTTTTGACCATTGATTCATTTTATGAACATTTATCTATCTCACCCAACCAAACCCCTTAGCAGGAAAACCACCCTCAGGCCTCTCAAACCCGATAACCGTTATTTTAAGCGGCTCTTGAAGATATCTTTTCCCTAGCCCCGATGGCTTTTGGGCCCCCCCTGCGCTATACGCCCTTTTCTGGTATCTCTCCTTCCCGTAAAACTGGCAAGATAATTGCACAATTAAGCCTTGAATAAAGTAAAACTGCTCTACCTTAAATTTGCTTTCAGAAAAATGAACAAATTCCCCACCCGACCAGGGGAACCGAGAGGTGTGGCCGGATGGGATCGGCCGCTAGGCCATGATCCCAAAATCTACGATTCGGGAAGGTCATTTTGCTGATACTCACCCGCAGGGTTGGTGAAGGCATCCTCATTGGCGACGGCATCCGGGTGGTGGTTCTGGAAGTCCGGGGTAAACAGTTCCGCCTGGGGATCGAGGCCCCCACGGATGTGGTCGTCCTGCGGGATGAAATTTTCCAGCGTCTGGCCAAGGAAAACCTTCAGGCCTCCACCTTCCTTCTCCGTGACCTGCAAGACTTGAAGCGGCAGACCAATGGCAAAATCACCACCAGTTTCCGCCCGGCCGAGGCGCCGCCGGAGGTACCGCGCTTGGCGATCGACACCGGTAAATTGGGGTCCATCCAGATCCCGGAAGATCAGCTCATCTCCTTCAGTCAAGGCCTTTTGGGGCTCAACGAATTTTATCAGTTCGTCCTGTTGGCGCCGCCGGAGACCTCGCCCTTTCTCATCCTGCAAGGCGTCGACCAACCGGAGCTGGCTCTGGTGGTGGTTGAACCAGCCAGCCTGGTGCCCAATTTCCGGTTTAACCGCCTCAACTCCAACCTGGAGGAGCTGAAAGCCCAAAGTCCCGAGGATTTACAGGTATTCGTACCCCTGACCATCCCCAACGGACAGCCTGAAGCGACCACCGCCAATCTGGTGACCCCTATCCTCATCAACCCGAGCCGTCGCCTCGGCAAACAGGTAGTTCTGGAAAATCAGCAATATTCCCACCAACATCGCCTCCTACCGAATTAACCGTTTCGGGGTCTCTCTCCACACTTAACCCCAGGCGCCCGGCGGCGGGAACCACGCCGGTCTAATCTTACACAGAATATCCTATTCCTTGACTCCACCCATATTTGTGCTAATATGTACATGCCTTTTTTATCGAGGGTTTCATTTGTAATAATAACTGGTTAAGAACGCCGCCGCTCACTGCGGGCCGCACCCTAGCTAGATATGTATGTGGTTATTTTAAACAAATCAATCCGCGTCAATTTGCCGTGTGTTTTTTTTAAACACCTCAAACCGCGTCAGGTCAAGCCATTACTGGTCGCCGACTTCAAGATGGAGGTAAACTAGGCATGAGCAAGGCAACCCTCAACCTTAATGGGATGACGGTGGAGTTCCAGCCCGGTCAGACCATTTTAGAAGTGGCCCGGGGGCACGGAATCTTCACCATTCCCACCCTGTGCTATCTGAAAGATACTACCGCCACCGGATCGTGTCGCATGTGCCTGGTGGAGGTGGAAAAGGCCCGGACCCTGCTGCCGGCCTGCGCCACCGTGGTCAACCCCGGCATGGTGATCAAAACCGAATCCCCGCGGATTGACGCCTCCCGCAAGATGGTCCTGGAACTGCTGCTGGGCTCCGGCAACCACAACTGCCTGGTCTGTGAGGCCAACGGCGAGTGCGAACTCCAGGCCCTGGCCTATCGCTATGAAGTCCCCACCCCCAGCTTTGCCAATCCTCCGGGCACCCAATACTATTACGAAGATAACAACAGCATGATCGTCCGGGACTTCTCCAAGTGCATCATGTGCGGCCGTTGCGTCCGGGGCTGCAATGAGCGCCAGGTCAACCAGGCCATTAGCATCGGCTACCGGGGCTCGCACAACAAGATTGTGGCCAAGGCGGATTATCCTTATATCGATTCAGACTGCGTCTTTTGCGGCGAATGCGTGCAGTCCTGCCCCGTGGGGGCCCTGCTGGATAAAAACGCCATGCACCAGGGCCGTTCCTGGGAGCGCCGCCACGTCCGCACCACCTGCCCCTATTGCGGGGTCGGCTGCCAGATCGACCTGCACGTCAAGGGCGGCCAGATCGTCAAGGCCATGGGCGCCCAGGCCCTGCCCAACGAAGGCCGGCTGTGCGTCAAGGGCCGCTTCGGCCTGGGCTTCGTGCAGCATCCGGACCGCTTGCAAACCCCGCTCCTCCGCAAAACCAAAAATGGCGAACTGCAGGAAGCCACCTGGGATGAAGCCCTGGATTTCGTGGCCAGCCGCCTGAAGGAAGTCAAGGAGAAACACGGGCCCGAAAAGATGGGCGGCTGGAGTTCGGCCCGGACCACCAACGAAGAAAATTATCTCCTGCAAAAACTGATGCGGGCCGTGATCGGCAGCAACCATATCGATCACTGCGCCCGTCTCTGACACAGCTCCACCGTGGCCGGACTGGCCGCGTCCTTCGGTTCCGGAGCTATGACCAACTCCATCGCCGAATTGGAGGATGCCGATTGCATCCTGGTAATCGGCTCCAACACCAACGAAAACCATCCGGTGATTGCGGCCCGCATCAAGCGGGCGGCTCGCCTGAAGAATAAAGACCTGATCGTCATCGATCCTCGCAAACAAGATCTGGTGAAATTCTCCCGCCTCTGGCTGCGGCAGACTCCGGGCACCGACATCGCCGTGGTCAACGGCATGATGAATATCATCATCCAGGAAAAGCTCTACGACGAAACCTACGTCAGCGAGCGCACCGAGAACTTCGAGGCCTTAAAAGGGGCGGTGGCCAAATACACGCCGGACTACGTCGAAAAGATCAGCGGCGTCCCGGCCGACGCCCTGGCGGCGGCGGCCCGGATGTATGCGAGGGCCAAGGCCGGCTCCATCGTCTACTGCATGGGCATCACCCAGCACACCGTGGGCACCGACAACGTCAAGACCCTGGCCAACCTGGCCATGCTCTGCGGCAACGTCGGCATCTACGCCGGCGGCGTCAACCCCCTGCGCGGCCAGAACAACGTTCAGGGCGCCTGCGACATGGGCGGCCTGCCCAACGTCTTCTCCGGCTACCAGCCGGTCACCGACGCCAACAACCGCAAGAAGATGGAGGCGGCCTGGGGCGTTAAAAACCTCCCCGATTGGGTGGGTATGACCATGACCGATATGCTGCCGGCCATCTCCAAGGGCGGCATCAAGTCCCTGTACATCATCGGCGAAAATCCGGCCCTCACCGACCCCGACTCCGACCACGCCATCAAGGCCATGCAGCAACTGGACCTCTTGGTGGTCCAAGATATCTTTCTGACCGAAACCGGCAAGCTGGCCGATGTGGTCCTGCCGGCATCAAGCTTCGCCGAAAAAGACGGCACCTTCTCCAACACCGAACGCCGGGTGGCTCGGGTGCGCCAGGCCATCCCGCCGGTGGGCCAGTCCAAACCCGACTGGAAGATCATCTGCGAGATTTCTAATCGCCTGGGCTATCCCATGAATTATGGCAGCCCCGAAGAAGTTTTCGAAGAGATTCGCCAGGTGACTCCCGCCTATGCGGGGATTTCCTATAAGCGTCTCGATGCCGGCGGCCTGCAATGGCCCTGCCCCAACGAAGAACACCCGGGCACCGTCTATCTCCACAAGGACCGTTTTGCCAAAGGCCTGGGAACGTTTTTTGCCATCGACCACAAGGACCCGGCCGAGATGCCCGACGCCGAGTACCCGCTCTATCTCACCACCGGGCGGCTCTTGTATCAATATCATTCGGGCACGATGAGCCGGCGGGCCCCCGGCCTGGCGGAAAAAGCGCCTGAGTGCCAGGTGGAACTGTCCGCCACGGATGCCGCCAAATACGGCATTGCCGCCGGCGACCGAGTTAAGGTCCGCACCCGCCGCGGCCAGATCACCGCCAAGGCGCAAATCTCCGCCAAGGCCGTTCCCGGCACCGTTTTCCTGCCGTTTCATTTCGCCGAGGCCTCGGCCAATAAACTGACCAACGCCGCCCTGGATCCGGTCTCCAAGATTCCGGAATACAAGGTCTGTGCGGTGCAGATCGAGAAAGCATAAGGAGGCCGACCATGAGCACTCATTCAGGATGCACCTGCCAGACGGCAGCACCCATTAGCCCGGAAATAATGACTAAGGTGGATGCCATCATCAATCGGCACAAGGACCAGGCCGGCGCCCTGATGCCGGTCCTGCAAGAGGTCCAGGAAGCGGTGGGCTATCTGCCGCCCGCGGTCCAGGAGCGCATCGCCACTGCCCTCAATATCCAGGGCAGCGAAGTCTTTGGGGTGATGAGCTTCTATTCCATGTACACCTGGAAGCCCAAAGGCAAATACGTCATACGCCTGTGCGAATCGCCGCCCTGCCACGTGGCCAATGCCGAGAACATGCTGCACGCTGTGCAGCAGGAATTGGGTATCGGCGAGGGTGAAACCACCGCCGACGGCCTCTTTACTCTGGAACTCACCGCCTGCCTGGGGGTGTGCGAAGTGGCGCCCGCCATGCAGATCAATGAAGTGGTGATCGGCAATCTCACCGCCGCCAAGATCAAGCAGACCCTGGCCGACTACCGGGCCGGCAAAGTCCCGGACTATAAGCAGTTGCCCTATAGCACCAAGGATTTCCGGAAATACCAACAGAGTCCCGCCGATTTGATCCTGCTGGACAACGTCGGAGTCATCGATCCCACCAAGCTCGAAGATTACCTGGCCAAGGGCGGCTACGCCACCTTGAAGAAGGTGATCACCACCATGACCCCGGAGGCGGTGGTGGAGGAAGTGAAGACCTCCGGCCTGCGCGGCCGGGGCGGCGCCGGTTTCCCCACCGGCCTCAAGTGGTCCTTTACCCGGCCGCTGCCCACCCCGAAATACGTCATCTGCAACGCCGATGAAGGCGAGCCCGGCACCATCAAGGACCGCTACCTCATGGAGGGCGACCCCCACAAGGTCTTGGAAGGCATGGCCATCGCCGGCTTTGCCGTCGGGGCCTCCAAGGGCTTCATCTATGTCCGGGGCGAATACTACCTCTCCAAGCTCAGGCTGAACCAGGCTATCGAGCAGGCGAGGGCCAAAGGCTATTTAGGGGAGAAGCTTTCTGGCACCGACTTCTCCTTTGACATCGAAGTCCGCTCCGGCTTTGGCTGCTACATCTGCGGCGAGGAAACCGCGCTCATCGAATCGATTGAGGGCAAACGCGGCTATCCCCGCATGAAACCGCCTTTCCCCGGCGTCGCCGGGCTGTGGCACCAACCCACCATCGTCAATAACGTGGAGAGTCTGGCCAGCGTCCCGGCCATCCTGGAGAAAGGCGGGACCTGGTACAAGGCCCTGGGCACCCCCGACACCACCGGCACCAAGATCTACCAGATCATTGGCCACGTCAAGACTCCGCAGATCGTGGAAGTGCCGGCCGGGTTAACCTTACGGGAACTTATCGACACCTACGGCGGGGGCTTGCGTCCGGGCAGCAAGTTCAAGATGTGCCAGACGGGCGGCGCCTCGGCCGGCCTGGTCACCGCGGCAGCCCTGGACACCCCCATCGACTACGGCTCCATGTCCAAGGTCGGCGGAGCCCTGGGCTCCGGCACCATGCTGGTGATGGACGAAAGCGTTTGCGCCGTGGACTTTATCCGCTCCGTGGCCCAATTCTTCCGCCATGAGTCCTGCGGCCAATGCACCCCCTGCCGGGAAGGGACGCCGCGCCTCCTGGAAACCATGACCCGCATCTGTCAGGGCCGAGGCAAAATGGAGGATCTGGACTTTATGGAGCGGCTGGCCGGCGTCTTGACCGACGCGTCCTTCTGCCCCCTGGGGCAGACCGCGGCCCAACCCATGATGAGCGCTTTGAAGAACTTCCGCCGGGAATTCGAGGAGCACATCCAAGAGAAGAAATGCCGGGCCGGAGTCTGTAAACTCGGCTGAGAAAAATAGGGACACTTCCTATTTTTCCCATTTTATCAACCGCCATCTTGGTCTTGACTTGAAAAATAGGAAGTGTCCCTATTTTTCCAGGGTGGCCTTTTCTGTCTTGTGCCAATGCATTTAAGAATCCTATGATCACCGGGTTAA
>JAPLJC010000081.1 GCA_026388765.1 Deltaproteobacteria bacterium | reverse complement strand
AAGGTCAATTAGTCTGGTCATTCTGAGCGCAGCGGAGAATCTGAACTCGTCACCAAGCGACACGCCGTCAGAATGATAGTCGAAACGTCCATATCACCAGGTGAGGGATTGATCATGCCCAAAATGAAGTCCCATCGGGGGGCGGCCAAACGCTTCAAGGCCACGGCCAGCGGCCGGGTGAAACATAAGAAGCCTTATCACAGCCACATTTTGACCAGCAAAACGACCAAACGCAAGCGGCACTTGCGCCAGGGGACTTGTGTGTCCGCCACCGAACTGAAAAGTCTCAAGCGCCTGTTGCCGTATCTTTGAGATAGGAGCACGTTATGCCACGCGTCAAGAAAAGCGTCTATTCCAGGGCGCGCCGTAATAAGTGGCTGGGGATGGCCAAGGGCTTCCGCAGCGGCCGGCGCCGCCTGTACCGTTCAGCCCGGGAGGGAGTGGAGAAGGCCCTGACCTTCGCCTATCGCGACCGCAAGGTCCGCAAGCGGGAGTTCCGGGCCCTGTGGATCGTCCGCATCAACGCCGCCCTGCGCCCCCTGGGTTTGTCCTACAGCAAATTCATCGGCGGGCTGAAAAAGGCCCAGATCAATCTGGACCGCAAGGTCCTGGCGGACCTGGCCATTTTCGATCCCCAGGGGTTCGCCAAGGTAGCCGACGCCTCACGGCAGGCGATGTAAGATCATCTAGTGGCACAGGCCTCTGGCCTGTGCATCTTTTTGATTTATTTTCTAGTAGGGGCGCACCTGCGTGTGCGCCCTTGTCTTGGGGCGGACACCTAGGTCCGCCCCTACGTAAATTTAGGCCCTAAGGAATTTCAGATGAGCGTCGCGGCCGTCACACAGCTCGAAGCAGCCGCCCTCCGGGAAATCCGGCAGGTCCAGACCCCAGAGGCCCTGGAGCTGCTGCGAGTCAAATACCTGGGCCACAAAGGGGATCTCACCCTGATCCTCCGGGGCCTGAAGGACCTGGACCCGGAGCTGCGCCGCCAGGTGGGTCGGGAAGCCAACCAGGCCAAAGCGGCCCTGGAGACGGCCCTGGCCCAGGCCTTGGCCGCCCTGAAGGCCGCGGCCCGCCGCGCCGCGGCCGCCGAGATCGACGTCACCCTGCCGGGTCGCCGCCCGCCCCTGGGCCGCCTGCACCCCATCACCCGCACCATGCAGGAGATCTGCGACATCTTTCTGCACCTGGGCTTCGAGGCGGTGGAAGGCCCCGAGGTGGAACTGGACTGGTACAACTTCGAGGCCCTCAACCTGCCCCCGGACCACCCGGCCCGGGACATGCAGGACACCTTTTATTTCAGCGACCAGGTGTTGCTGCGCACCCACACCTCGCCCATGCAGATCCGCACCATGGAGCAGCGCCGGCCGCCGGTGCGCATCATCGCCCCGGGGCGGGTCTACCGCCGGGACTCGGATTTGACCCACACCCCCATGTTCCACCAGGTTGAAGGCCTGCTGGTGGATAAGGGCATCACCTTCGCCGACCTCAAGGGGACGCTGACCACCTTCGTGCACCAGATGTTCGGGCCCGAGATTGGGGTGCGCTTCCGGCCCAGCTACTTTCCCTTCACCGAACCTTCAGCCGAAGTGGACATCGAGTGCGTCATCTGCCGGGGCGAGGGCTGCCGGGTCTGCAAGGTTACCGGTTGGCTGGAAATCCTGGGCTCGGGCATGGTGCACCCCGCGGTCTTCGAGGCCGTGGGCTACGATCCGGAAGAATTCACCGGCTTCGCCTTCGGCCTGGGGGTGGAACGCGTCGCCATGCTGAAATACGGCATCGACGACCTGAGACTCTTCTTCGACAACGACCTGCGGTTCCTGCGGCAGTTCTGAGGTTTTTGGGGGAGGGGGGTAAGGGCCGAGGGCCCTTACCCCCACCCCCAATCCCCATAAGTTAAATAAAAGGCCGGAAGCGTTGCTTCCGGCCTCTTTCTTTTTTTGTTCCAAGATGGACCTAAATATTATAAAATAATATAAAATAATATTCTGGATAAGATTATGATTAGAAAATCTCTCTTGTTGGATGAGGAATTGGTCGGGCAAATCGCCATCCTCTCTCAAAAGGATGACCGGGACTTCTCCAGCAGTCTCAGACATGCCCTGCGCATCGGCCTGCTGGCGCTGCAAAATCCGGAATTGACCGCGGCGGAAATCAAGGACATTCTGGAGGCCAGGGCGGAAAAGGCGGCGGGCCTGGTTAAGGAATTGGCCCTTGAAGATTTATGAGACCGCTAAGTTCAAGAGGCTCAGAAAGAAGCTGCGGAGCAAACTGGAAAGGGAAGCTTTAAAACAAGCCATTGTCACCGTGGCGGTCGATCCAAAAGCGGGGAAACCGCTTAAAGGGGAATTTAAGGATTTATGGCGCTACTCTTACGCGGTGTCCGGCCAGGAAAGACGCCTGATTTACCAACCTGAAAGCGACTGCCTGTATCTGCTCTCCTTCGGCCCCCGGGAAGGGATTTATAAATAATTTCACCAAATTTCTCGTTCATCGGCGGGAGCTTGGGAACGAGGGAAAAAATTAAGGCCGGAAGCGTTGCTTCCGGCCTCTTTCTTTCCCGGCAATTGGTGGGGCGGGCGTCCTCGCCCGCTAATCTGCGAGAATCATCGCCTTTACCCTTTTCCCCTTTTAAGCGCTTCCCCCTTCCCCAATCATCAAGTCGAGGGCAGGCCCAGGTGCTGCAATATCCGCCGGTGGAAGTAAGCCGAGGCGTCCTGGTTGCCCATCAGGCCGAAGCGCACCTTGACGGTGGTGATCTGGTTGGGCCGGGCGATCAACTGAATCTTGACGTTGGTGTCCGGCGGCGCCACCGCCTCAATAGTCGATTCCGTGGGGTTATATTGCTGGGTGGTGAGATTCAGTTGCAGGTCAGTGCAGGCCTTCAGGGCGGCGTTCCAGGTATCCTGCATGGACCGCGGATAGTCCTTCTCCATGGTCCCTTCTATCCACTTATAGCTACCGATGGCCGCAGCGCCGCCGAGACTCAAGAGCATCATCTCCACGCAGCCGGCCGCGAGCAGCAGGGCCGCCAGCAATATTCCCAATTTGGTGCGCCAGTGCTTCTGCCTCATTTCCGACCTCCTTTTCATGGCAGTCTTACCCCACCTTATGCCATCCTTCCTCGGACGTGTCAATCCATTTTGGGGCCCTGAGCCCTAAGGGCCTTTTTCCATTAGTAAAAAATATAAAAAAGGGCCCCACCAGCTGTGCCCTTACGAGTCCGGACCTTGAGCCCATATAATGCAGGGCCGCATAAGGTTTGGCTGGATTTAATTTATTTTCATTCCTCCTTCAAAATCTCCGCCAGGTGCGGCTGGATGGCCCGCCAGGCCGGGTAGGCCGCGGCGGCCAGACCCAGGGACATGACCAGCAGCAGGCTTTGCCAGTAGATGCCCGGGGTCCAGTGGAGCATGATGGTCCAGCCGAAGGCCTGCTTGTTGATGACCTTGATGAGCAACAGGGACAGCGCCGAACCGCTGGCCGCCCCTAAGATAAAACTCAAAAAGCTGGCCAGCCCCGATTCCGTCAGGACCATCCCCAGGATCTGGCGGCGGGAGGCGCCGATGGCCTGGAGTAGGGCCAGGTCCCGCTGCCGCTCCATGATGAGCACCAGGAAGGTGGTGATGATACCGAAGATCGCCACCACCATCGCCACCCCTTCCAGGGCGTAGGTCAGGGCAAAGGTCTCGTCGAAAATCTTCAAGATTCCCCGGCGCAATTCCCGGTGCGACAGGGCCAGCAGCCGGTAGCGGCCGCCGTATTTCTCCTGCAACCGGGCTTGCACCTGGGGCGTCCGGGCCGGGTCCTTGAGGTAGAGGCGCACCGCGTTCAGGTGGGTGTCCTGCCAAAAGCGGCGAAATTGGCTGATGTCCATCCAGACGCTCGGGCCGTCGGTGCGATAGTCGTAGAAGACCCCGGCGATCATGACCTCTTGCGGCCCGGAGGGCGTGGGCAGGGTGAAGGTGTCCCCTTCTTGGAGATGGAAGCCCTCGGCCAGCGGCTCGGAAATTACGACTGACTGTTTTCTGTTTTCGGTTTCCGGTTTTCGGTTATCGCTGTTCGGCTCCAGCACCTTGGCCGACTCGGAATATCCTCCTAATCCCCCTAAATCCCCCTTTAAGAAAGGGGGACTTTTTAAACCCCCCTTTTCTAGAGGGGGGCAGGGGGGATTATGAGGCGCGGGCCTAAGATTGGCGGGAGTTTCACCTGTGCCTGCCTGGCCCCCTCCCCCAACCTTCTGCATAATCGCCTGCGTCTCTCCCCGCCTGAACCACAGCCCGCCATGTTTCGCCAGGACCTGGAAGCTGCCGCCGATCACCAGGATATCGCGGTCCCGGAAGGGCAGTCGCACGCAGCGGTAGAGATAGAGGTCGGCGATCTCCGGGTCACGCTGCAACTCCGGCAGGATCTCCGGCGGCAGGTACTGGTCGTAGGCCGCGGTGGAGAAAACCGCCGGCCCGAAGAAGATGTCCCCGCTGATGGCCCGGCTCACCCAGTCGTTCACGGTTTGCCGGAAGGAGCCGATCATCACGGTCACCGCGATGAGCATCCCCAGGGCGCAGGCCAGGGCGGCAATGGAGACGGCCACGCGGCTGAGCGACCCGCCCAGGTAGCGGCAGCCCAAACCGGCGGCAGGCCATTTTTGCAGGAGCCCCTCCAATCTTTGCCCCAACAGCCGGGCCGACAGCGGCGTCAGCAGGGCAAAGCCCAGCAATATGAGGAACGACGCCGCAAACCCGGGCCAGGGGGGGCCTGGGCCCACCTTCCAGGAGGCGAGGGCCGCGGCCAGGGCCAGGCAGAGCAGCCCCCACCAGGTGATGAGCCCCACCCGGCCCTCGAGCTTCTCTTCCAGTTCCTCCCGGTACCAGACGGCCCGGAGGTGGGTGCGGGCCGCCTCCAGGGCCGGCAGCGCCGCGGCCACCAGGGTGGCTGCCACCGCCAACCCCCAGGCTTGCAGCAGCAAGCCTCCCTGCACCCAGACTTCTTCGGCCGCCACCGGCATGTACAGCGAAGTGAGGTTCTGGGTCATCACCCCCAGAACCCCCCGGGCCAGTCCGACCCCCAGGATCAGGCCGAGGGCGCCGCCCACCAAGCCGCTCACCACGCCCTCGGCCAGAAACAGCAGCAGCACCTGCGCCGGGGTCATGCCCAGGGTGCGCAAGAGGCCGATCTCCCGGCGCCGCCGCACCACCGACAGGGTTACGGATTGATAAATGAGGAACATCCCCACAAACAGGGCGATGGCGCTCAAAACCGCCAGATTGAGGCGGTAGGCGGCCACCAGCCCTTCGGTGCGCCTCCCTTGGGCTCCGGGCCGCACCACCTCCACCCCCGGTGGGAGCTCTGCTTGGAGCCGCGCCAGCACTTGGGCTTCGTCCCCCGAGGCCACGAGGTCAAGGTAGTCCAGGCGCCCCACCCGGTCCAGGAGTTCCTGGGCCGCGGCGATATCCATGAGGACCACGGCCCCGTCCAGGGGATAGAGGCCGCTTTTGGCGCGAAAAATCCCGGTGATGGAGAGACTTTCTCGGGCCGGGCCCACCAAGACCGGCAGGGAGTCTCCCACCTTCAGGCTGAGGCGCGCCGCCAGGCGCTCGCTCACCAGGACTGCATCGGGGCGGGTGAGAAAATCGACCCAGGTCTGATCGGCCAGTCCGCCACCCTGAACAAATTCATAATCCCGAAAGTCCTTTACGGAAAATTCGGAAAAAGGGTCGATCCCCAGTAGCAGCACCGGCCCCCGAAGGGGTCCGCTCAGTTCCAGGACGCTTTCCACCACCGGCGCGGCAGCCTTAACCTCCGGCAGGCGTCGCAGCCTGGTGAACAGGCTTTCATCCAGGGGCGCCCCGGGGCTCTGCACCCGCCACTGGGCCTTGCCGGCCACGGCCGCGACCCCGGCCTGGAAGCTCTTGACCGCACTGGCCGCCGCCAGGGAGATGCTCAAATAAACCGCGGTGCCCAGGGCGATGCCCATAATCCCCAGGAGGGTGCGCCCCGGATATTGGTTCAGGTGGCTCAGGGAGATGCGAAAGAGCCAGGGCTTCATGGCAGGAGCCGTCCGTCCTGCATCCGGAGCACCCGGTCGGCAGCCGCGCCCGCTTCCGGAGCGTGGCTCACCAAAATCACGGTTTTCTGCCACTGGCGGTGCAGGTCGGAAAAGAGTTGCAGGATCTGGGCCGTGGTGGCGGAATCAAGATTGCCGGTGGGTTCGTCCGCCAGGACCACCGCGGGATCGTTGATCAAGGCCCGGGCGATGGCGGCCCGCTGCATCTCGCCGCCGGAAACCTGGTGCGGTTTATGGTCCAGGCGCGCCGCCAGGCCCACCTCCGTCAGCCAGCGCCCCGCTTCTGCCCGGGCCTGGGGATACGCGACCCCCTGGAGCACCCGGGGCAGGGCCACATTTTCCACCAGGGTCAGCAAGGGCAACAGATTAAAGGACTGGAACACCACCCCCACCTTATCCCGCCGGAAGCGGGTGAGTTCCGGCTCCGCAAGGAGGGCCAGGTCCCGGCCGTCCAGGATCACCCGGCCGCGGCTAACCTGCTCCAGACCACCGATGATGTGCAGCAGGGTGCTTTTGCCGCAGCCGCTTTTGCCGGTGATGGCCACGAATTCGCCGAAAGCGATTTTAAGGTCCACCCCCTTAAGGGCCTGGATCTCTTCCGGCCCCCGATGGTAAACCTTACTCACCTGCTGCAGTTCAATCACAAGGAATCTCCCGGGGCTTCTGCCGCCTATGGTCACATTATAACCACCCCCCTTAAGATTTAAAGTTCCCCGCCAAATTACCGATGGAGCAAAGAGGGGGGCTAACCTACGCCCTTGCCAGGAGGATATGCCTATCTCAACTTTGAGCCCGGCGGAAATCACCAGGTACTCCCGGCACCTGACCCTGGAGGGTTGGGGCCGGGAGGCCCAGGAACGGGTGAAATCATCCCGGGCCCTAATTGTCGGAGCCGGGGGGCTGGGGTCCACGGCAGCCTTGCACCTCATGGCCGCCGGGGTGGGAGCCCTCCGCCTGGTGGACAACTCCCGGATCAACCTGGCGGACCTGGGCCGACAGCTGCTCTTTCGGGAACAGGATCTGGGCAAGGCCAAGGCCGCGGTGGCCGAACAGCGCCTCAAGGACCTCAATTCCTTTACCCTGGTGGAGTCCATGGTAAAGGTCCTTTCGCCCCACAACGTCTCCCGCCTTACCTCCGACTGCCAGGTGCTAGTCGATGCCACCAATAACTCGCCCGCCGGCTTACTCTTGAACCAGGCTGCGGCAAAACTCAATCTCCCCCTGGTATTCGCTCGGGTTTGGAACATGGATGGCTTCCTGAGGCCTGGGCGCGGCTCTGTTGGGACGCCTCTTATATTTTCACGGCAGCAGTTTTCATTTCACCGAAAAGCCTTTGCAACTAAACTCCCAGTGTCCAACCTGCCAGGCCCCTAGCCGAATAGGGCAGCTCTCTGAAAAACCTCCAGGAATTCTTAAGACCTGTTAATCGCCAAGGAGGGGATAAAAATCCACCACCACGATCACTTCAGGTCGCCCCGCCACCCGGAAATGTCGCTGCCAGCTGGCGCCAACTCCGTCAGATTTTTCGCGGCTCAGTAAATAATGAAGGAAAATCATCAAATTTTATTAAAGTTTTTCCGAGGATATATCGATTGATAATTATACCAAGCTATCCCGGGGAGCTTAAAAGGAGGGGCCTGTGAGAGTTTTCAGCCCCTGGCCTTCAGGTTTCAAGGGAGATCGTCAAATTTCGGTGCCGTGAGGCTGGCCCTAATGCCGAAGAAGGCTCGCCCGGCGAACACCATGGAAAACTGGGGGAAGGAGCCATGAGTCTGCTGCAATTTTCCAACCAGTTGATGCTCACCATCGAACAGATTTCCCACCTCACCGGGGTGCCCAAGTCCACCCTGCGCTACTGGGAGAAATCTTTTGGTGATTGCCTCAAACCTTCCAGGACCCATTCCAATCGCCGGGAGTATTCTCTGGAGGATCTGGAACGGATCAAGACCATCAAACTCTTGTTGGAGAAGGAGCATCTCACCTCTTACGGGGTCCGCCTGCGGTTGCTGGAACTCTTCCCGCCCCAGAAGGAAGGCGAGCGGGGGCGCCAGGCAAAATCCGGGGAAGTGGCAGGCAGCCCTTTCCCTTAAACGGGGAGGAAGACCTGGCGGTCCAGCCAGCGGGCTAGTTCCCCGGCGGCCGGGGTCAAGCCGAAGACCTCCCGCCAGATCCGGGGACTTTCCATACAAAGATAGAGCCGGGCCTCCGGCGCCGCCTCGCCCAGCCACTCGCGCAGACGGCCGTACATCTCCACCCGTAAGCTCTTGAAGTAACGCAGCTTGCCATCCGGCGCCCGGACCATCTCCTGAGACGCCACCCGGCTGCCGGGGAAACGCCGGTGGATCAGGGGCCGCATGGCTGGCAGCAACCGCAGCCCACCCAGACTGATCCAGGCAATGGCCCCGGAGGGTACCGCCTCACCCAGAGAAGCCACCGTGCGCCGGTAGGCCTCCTCCCAGCCGGGGAAGTAAATCAAGGGGTCGAAGTGGAAGGCTACCCGGAAGCCCGCTGCCGCGGCCGCGGCAGCCGCCTGAAGCCTGGCCGCCAATGGGGCCGCATAGTTCTCTTCCGCCCGGATTACTTCCTCCGGATTGAGGGACCAGGCAAAGACCACCTGCGGGTTGGGGCCCAGGGGCAGCAGGTCATCGATCTCGGTCCGCTTGCTCTTGATCTCCAGGGCCGCGGACCGGCGCCCTTTAAACCAGGGAATCAGGCGCCGATTGAGGCCCATGAGGGAATCAAGGGCCAGACTGTCCCCAAATTCCCCGGTGCCCAGGCGCATCCCGGAGCCAGGGTTAGCTGCCCAGCCGGCGTCCAGTTCCGCCAACAAGTCCTCCAGGTTGACAAAGACGGTAATGGCCGGGACGTTGACGTAGCCCTGGAGGACGCAGTAGCTACAGTCCATGGGGCAGTTGAGGGCCACCTGCAGCACCTGGTAGCCGCAGCAGAGATAATCCTTGGTGCCGGGACAGGGCCGTCGGAAAGGCCCCTTCTGCACCGCCAGCAGCAGGGTGCGCTTGGCCTCCGGCAGCCAGCCGGCCCGCTCGTGGTCCGGGGCCTCCAAAACCCGCCGATCCTCGATGACTTCCACCGGCACCCGGGGCAGCCGCGCCAGGATGCGCCGGGTCATGGGGTAATTTCGGGCTTCTTTCTCCAACAGAATTCGGTGGATGCGTTTGGTTAACAAATCCCCTGCCTTGTCATTCTGAGCGAGCGCAGCGACCGAAGAATCTCGTTTTTAGTAGCACAGCCTTTCCAGGCTGTGCCGAAATTCCGCACAGGCTAGCAAGCCTGTGCCACCAGAACCTGAGATCCTTCGCTGCGCTCAGGATGACAGAATTGCGTTTTGCCAGGCTATTATATTGATTATAATTTGAAGAATAAAATGACTGCCAAGAAAAAGTTAGCTCCGGTTCATCCTGGGGAAATATTGCTGGAAGAATTCATGAAACCCTTTGGACTCAGTCAGACGCGGATAGGACGTGATTTGGGCGTCTCCCCCCGACGCATCAACGAAATCGTTCACGGCAAACGGAGCATCACTGCGGATACCGCCCTCAGGCTGAGCCGCTACTTTGGCACGTCGGCGGAATTCTGGCTGGGATTGCAGCTTGATTATTACCTGGATACGGCTTCGGATCGTCTATCAGAAAGGATAGAGCCGTAGGGCGGGAAAGCGGAGCGCATCCCGCCATCAGAACGAGGCATTTGGCAGCGACGCTTTTGGGAACACGCCATCCGCGACGAGGGTGACTATGAGCGTCACGTTGATTACCTCCACTACAATCCGGCAAAGCACGGTCACGTGATGAGGGTTGCGGATTGGCCTTATTCAAGCTTCAACCGTTATGTTCGAAGCGGCATTTATAACCTAGATTGGGCGGCAGATGATAACCTTCGGATAGAGATGGAATGATGCAAAAGGCGGGATGCGCTTCGCTTTCCCGCCCTACGGCCCTCAGGCTCAGGAGATATCGGGCGCTTAGATTTCCCACAATCAAACAAAAAGAAAGGGCGACCCAGCGGGTCGCCCCTACTTTTGGGGTTGGGGATGGTGGTTTGGGGGAAGGGGCAGGGGCCATTTACGAAAAAGCCCCTGGCCCCTTCCCCCCTGCTTTCTTAAAGCCTTTACAGCGATTTGGACCGCGCCGCCTGGCCCTTTTTTTCCTTGATCATGGCGTGAGCCGCGGCCATGCGGGCAACGGGAATGCGCATGGGCGAACACGACACGTAGTTCAGGCCGATGCGGTGACAGAACTCGATGGCCTGGGGCTGGCCGCCGTGTTCCCCGCAGATGCCGATCTTCAGGTCCGGGCGGGTCTTGCGTCCCTCGGTCACCGCGTGCTGCATGAGCCAGCCCACCCCCAGCTCATCCAGGATCTCGAAGGGATTGTGCCGCAGGATGCCTGCGGTGTTATAGATGGGCAGGAACTTGTTCTCCGCGTCCTCCCGGGAAAAGGAAAAGGTCCCCTGGGTGAGGTCGTTGGTGCCGAAGGAAAAGAACTCCGCGGTTTCCGCCAGCCTGGCGGCCCGGACACAGGCCCGGGCGATTTCCACCATGGTGCCGAACTTGTATTTAATTTTGACGTTGAAGCTTTTTTCCACTTCCTTGTGGATCTTTTCCACCCGGGGCTGCACCCAGACCAACTCCATGCGGGTGCAGACATTGGGGATCATAATCTCCGGCCGGACATCGATCTTCTCCCGCAGGGCGATGGCCGTGGCCTCAAAGATCGCCTGGATCTGCATATCATAGATTTCCGGGAAACTGATGCCGCAGCGCACCCCCCGGTTGCCCAGCATGGGGTTATATTCCTGGAGCACCCGCACCCGGCGCAGTACCCGTTCTCTTTCTTTCAAAAGTTTCTGGTCCATGCCCTTGGCTTTGAACTCGCTAAGCTCCCGGGTCACCGCCTCAATGGAAGGCACGTGCTGGTAAAGATCCGGACCTATCAAGCTTACGGTGCCGGGCAGTTGCTCCAGGGCATTGACGATCTGGCTGAACTCTTTCAGGCGGCTGGTTTCATTGAGCAGCTCTTCAATGCTGGGCAGGAACTCATGGAGCGGCGGGTCCAGCAGCCTGATGGTGACGGGCAGCCCCTCCATGGCCTTAAAGATCTCCACGAAATCATCGCGTTGCATGGGCATGAGCTTGTCGGCCCATTTTTTGCGCTCTTCCGGGGTGTCCGCCAGGATCAGGTTGCGCATCTGGGGCAGGCGCTCCCCTTCATTGAACATGCGCTCGGTGCGGCACAAGCCGATGCCCTTGGCCCCATGTTGCCTGGCTTTGGCGGCCATAACCGGGGTGTCGGCGTTGGCCCAGACTTCGATTTTGGCCATCTTGTCGGCCCACTCCATCAGGACCGCCAGGTCCTTGGGGAGTTCCGGGTCCAACATGGGCACCGTGCCCAGGTAAACCGAACCGGTGGTGCCGTCGATGGTGACGATGTCTCCTTCCTTGATGACTACGCCGCCCAACCGGGCTTCCTTCAGGTTATAGTTAATATCCAGGCCCTCGGCGCCGGAGACGCAGGGTTTGCCCATGCCCCGGGCCACCACCGCGGCGTGGGAGGTCTTGCCGCCCCGGCTGGTGAGGATGCCCTGGGCCGCAAAGAAACCGTGGATATCTTCCGGCTTGGTTTCAATGCGGGTCAGGATGATTTTCTCCCCTTCATTTCCCAACCTCTCCGCCCGGTCCGCATCGAGCACCACCTTACCCACTGCGACCCCGGGCGAGGCGGAGATGCCCACGGCCAGGGGCTCTTGTTTGAAATCCGGGTCGATGCGGCGGTGGAGGAACTGCTCCAGCATATCCGGCTCGATCCTGAGCAGGGCCTCCTCCTCGCTGATCAGACCTTCCTTGACCATATCCACCGAGGTCTTAACCAGGGCCCAGGCGTTCATTTTGCCGTTCCGGGTCTGGAGCATGTAGAGCTTATTTTGCTCGATGGTGAACTCAAAATCCTGGACTTCCCGGTAGTGCTTTTCCAGCATGTTGTGCATCTTTTCCAGTTCTTTGAAGGTGGCGGGCATGTCCGTGCGCAGCTCTTTCAGGGGGCGGGGGGTGCGGACGCCCGCGACCACGTCTTCGCCCTGAGCGTTGATGAGATAGTCGCCGTAGAGTTTGTTTTCCCCGGTACCCGGGTCCCGGGTGAAGCCCACGCCGGTGGCGCAGTCGCTGCCCATGTTGCCGAAGACCATGGTGCAAATGTTCACCGCGGTGCCGTAGGCCAGGTCCGGGGTGATGTTGAACTGGCGGCGGTAATCCACGGCCCGTTTGCCCATCCAGGATTTAAAGACGCCCTCCATGGCCAGGAAAAGCTGGGCCCAGGGGTCCTGGGGAAAGGGTTTGCCGGTCACGCGCTTGATGACGTCTTTAAACTTTTGCACCACCTCGGCCAGGGCCTCGGCGGAGAGTTCAGTATCCACGTGGGCGTTATACTTTTCCTTGACCTCGTCAAAAATCTTATCAAATTTGTCTTCCTTAGTTACAGGGTCCGGCTCAATTCCCAGGCCGATTTTGCCGAAGAGCTGGAGGAAGCGCCGGTAGGCGTCCTGGACAAAACGTTCATTCTTGGTCAGGGCGAGCATGCCTTGGGCGGTTTCGTCATTAAGCCCCAGGTTGAGGATGGTATCCATCATTCCCGGCATGGACAGGGCGGAACCGGAGCGCACCGACACTAATAAGGGTTTGGCGGGGTCACCGAACCCCTTGCCGGTCTTCTTCTCCAGGGCCTCCATGTATTCATGGACTTCATCCATGAGGCCTTCCGGAAACTGGTTGCCCGCTTCTATAAAAGCCACGTTGGCCTCGGTGGTGATAGAAAATCCCGGCGGCACCGGCAGCCCGATCTGGGTCATGGTGCAAAGGCCGGCGCCCTTGCCGCCCAGCAGCTTCTTATTGGTGCCGTCACCCTCCTCAAAGGCATAGCAATAACGTTTGGTGGCCGTCTTTACTGCTTGCTTAGCCATGTCGCCCTTCTCCTTATCTGTTTCTAGTTGGCAAAATTTCCTGATTTTCGCCTAAGTGGTAATATATTCACATACCATGTAAATGCGAGAAAATTCAAAAAGAAAATTCATTATTGTCAACCAGACGGCTCCGCGGACCCGGCCGGATCACTTAATATCTTGGGAATGCTGGAAAAAAACCAGGGCTCTGTTATAATACCGGGCAGTCCATTTGCTGGCGCCGGCGCCACGCCAAGGAAGGATAACCTCCATGACCTTGCCTATATCATTCGACTTCACCGTGACCGAAGAACGCCGCGGGACTAACTTCGAGGGCGTCGAGGCCGGGCACCCGGACCCGGAAGGGGCCCTCAACCTCCAGGTGCGGGTGGCCCGGGACCACTTGGTCTTGAGCGTCTGGCCGGTCAAGGGCGAAGTGGCCGGAATTTCCGACCGCCTGGCCCAAATCCTGGGGCCGCCCAAGTCTGCCCCGGCGGTCTGCGGCTTCGGCGACTGCCAGGACGACGACAAGGACGCCCCTCAGCAGACCACCATGTGGGAGTTCGATCCCGCTCGCCGCCCGGAAATCCTGGAAAAAGTTAAAGACTTTTTGGGCCTGAAATAAAAATGTGGCACCGGCTTCCCGCCTGTGCTTTTGGCCGAACCGTTTAATTGCTTATCAATCACCAACCTCATTAAATCTCAGCGAGATCCGCTACGAAAAGTGTGGGTCAAAGCCGGTTGAAAGCCAGCCGGCCGGGACAATAATTATCTTCTACGTCTGCTCAGAGGATAGAAATTTTAGACAATCTCCCTAATCCGCCGATTTTTCAATCCGCCAGAAGCGTATTAATAATGGCCGGCAGCATTGAACCTTTGCTAGGCGAGGCCGAGGCCAGGAAAACGTTCATCTGGCTCTTTTCCGCATCAAGCGGAGTAGCGCCGGAGTATCCTTCGACGAAATCGACAAAGGGATACGTTCCAACCCAGGTACTCATGGCCGCCTTCTGATTGACCAATGAGGCAGTGCGAAATGTTCCCGCACGGGCCAGTGAAGATTCGTCTGGAGCATCAGGGACAACCGGCCGCAGGACGTATTCCGAGGCGTACCAATCCACGGCAAAGGGGTCGCGGCTGCCGAGAACCACATTCACCCGCACCGCAGACCCATAGTAATTACTTTCATTGGCAACCCATACCGCGTCCACCAGGTTCAAATCGGGGCGGCGCACCAGCGAGATATGACGGCCGATTAACCCGTAGTCAATAGAAGGCTGGTTAAATCCCCAAAAATAGGTGTGCATCATATCATCCGATTCAAACCGACTCCCATCGGGGTCTTCACAGGTCTGGAAGCCGATAAGGTTTTTCCACGCCGCGGTGGTTGCAGCCATGCCATGTTTTTTGAGCACGGGCAGGTTGATCAGGACCACTCGGTCAGGGTGATAGGATCCGTCCCAAAGCCCGTGGCGCATGCTGATGTAAAGTCCTCCGGCCGTCCGGAATTTCGGGTAGGAATAACCGTTTTGGGGTTTGACGCCAGGGGTATTGTCGTTCAACAGCACGTACCCATCGTCCAGGTTGCCATGGGAATACTCACAAGTGGCCGGCCCGGGACCCAAGTTGCCGCCCGGCAGCAGGTTGGCATTGAGAGCGGTCCAGTTCTGCAGGGAAACCGGCCGCCCCAGGCCCTGGAAGACGGTGATGACATTGGCCAGAGTTTGATTCTGATCCTGGGCGTTGGCCGGGGTTATGGTGGCGAAGTCCGGGTTACCTCTCCACTGGACGTTCTCGGCCACCACCACCTCGCCGACAAACCCTTCCGGATGGTTGAGGATGCGCCAGACCAGCCCCTTGATCAAGTCGGTGCTGGTGCCCAACCGGCCGGCGCCTGAATCAGTACCTTGCCCGACCCACTGCTGGTTGACCTTAATGACCACCACGCTGTCGCGTGCCACCAGGCCCTGCGGTGAGCTTCCGGTCCGGAAAAAGGGGGTGCCTTGTCGGTTCATTAGCGAGACCAGGGCGTCAATACCGGCATCACGCAGGATCTGGTCAGATGGTCCGGGAGGAAGAGTGCCGCCGGCAAGACTGTAACGTGGTGCGGGGATATCCTGGACCACAAATATATCCGACTTGGCGGTGGGGCTTCTCCAAGAGGGCAATGCCAAAGTGCTACCCCAAACCTTACCGGGCGTCATCCCGGCCGCGGCAGCCAGAACAGTACCGGCCACCAGCTTGGAGGATGTTGACAGGAATTCTCGACGAGTTAAGGAACATTTGGGCCGTGACGACTTCGGACAACCTGATTTGCCTCTCTTTTCGTCCATGGCGTATCCCTCATTAGGATAGTCTTACGACCTGGGTGAATAAATTGGCGGGGTGGGTTTCAAACCCGCCTCTACAGGCATGTTCTCTATGGGTCGCCGGGGTGGATGGGGGAGAAGACTTTCCCCCCAAACCATCACCTTAAAAAATCCTTTTCCTCTCCCAGACCCCTTTCCTGGGCCCGGAGATAGACGGCGTAGCCCAGGGCCAAATCCTGGATAATGAGGCCGGTGGAGTCGAACACGGTGATCTCCTCTGGGCTTTGGCGGCCCGGTTTCCTGCCCGCCACGATTTCCCCCAGCGTACCATAAATCTCCGCCTGGGTGATATCTCCTTGGGCCAGGGCCACGTTGATTTCGCCGGAGTGGGACGCCTGGGCCCAGTCGTCCACAAACACCAGGGCGGCTTTGAGAATCGCCGGCTCCAGTTCCAGTTTGCCCGCGGCGTCGGCGCCGATGGCGTTGATATGAGTCCCCGGCGAGACCCACTCCCGCCTGACCACCGGACTGGTGCTCGGGGTGGTGGTGACCACGATATCCATCCCCGTCACCGCCTCCTGGGCCGTGGCCACGGGCCAGGCCTGAACCCCATAAGCGGCGGCAATCTTCTCGGCAAAGGCCCGGGCGTGGTCTAGATGCCGATCATAGACCACAATTTCCTCGATGGGCCTGACCTTGACGATGGCGGCCACCTGGGTGCGGGCCTGGGCCCCGGCGCCAATGAGCCCTAAACGAGAGGTGGAGGGATTGGCCAGATATTTGGCCGCCAGGCCGCCGGCGGCGCCGGTGCGGAAATCGGTGACGTGGGTGCCGTCCAGGTCGGCAAACTCCATCCCGGTCTCCGGGTCATTGAGCAGGATCTTGGCCATTACCGTGAGCAGCCCCCTGGCCGGGTTGGCGGGATGGACATTGACCCATTTGAGGCCGCAGATGTGGGCCTGCGGCAGAAAAATCTCGCCGTACATGGCCCGGAAGTCGCCGTGGGCCAGGGTCAGGTAAGACTTGGGCGGCATGTTTACCCGGCCTTCGCCATAGGCCCGGAAGGCGTCTTCCACCGCAACCAGGGCCAGGTCCATATCCAACACCTGCATCACTTCGGAACCGGTCAGGACTAGGCTCATATATCCTCCGTAAGCAGTAAGCAGGTCAGTGATTAGTGGTTATTATTTACTGCTTTTTTGGTGGCACAGGCGTCCCGCCGGTGCGGCGCAGGCTTTTTGCCAGGGCCTGCGGCTACCAAAAGCAACCATTTTAAGGCAAATCGTTATTACATCTTGGACCGGATTCTTTTCTTTAACTGCTCACAGCTTACTGCTCACTGCTTACTCTCCAAACAGCGGCACCACCTGGAAGCGATTGACATCCACCAGGCCCAGGTCGGTGAGCTTCAGCTCCGGGATCACCGGCAGGGCCAGAAAGGACAGGGCCATGAAGGGGTCTTGTAGGGTTCCTCCCAGGGCGCGGTAAGCCTCTTTGAGGCGGGCATAGGCCGCGGCCACCTCTTTCAGAGGCCTCGGGCTCATCAAACCGGCGATGGGCAGGGGCAGATCCGCCAGGACCCGGCCGTCAGCCACCACCGCCAGGCCGCCGCCCAGGGCCACCAGGTGCTGGACCGCCCGGAGCATATCAGCCTCATCGGCTCCTACTACGACAATATTATGGGAATCATGAGCCACCGAGGAGGCGCACGCGCCGCGACGCAAGCCGAAGCCCTGGACTAGGCCCAGCCCCAGGTTGCCGGTGCCGCGATGCCGCTCCACCACCGCCAGTTTCAGGAGGTCTTGTGAGGGGGCGGGGTCCGTCGCCAGGCGGCCAGCCCGGATGGGCGCGGGCAAGACCCGCTTTTCGGTGAGTAATTGTCCGGGAATGAGGCGAATTACCTTGACCAGTTCTCCGGCCGCGGCCGGCGACAGGGCCTCGATTGGAAATTCCTTCACCCGGAAGGCAGTGGCCGGAACCGGCGCCTCGGGAGAAGGCAGGTCGGCCAGCAACCGGCCGCCGTCCACCAGCAGTTGGCCGTCTTTAAAGACTTTATGAACCCGAAATTCTTGGAGGTCGGCCACCACCACCAGGTCGGCCTTAAGACCCGGGGCCACCGCTCCCCGATCCCGCAGGCGAAAGTATTCCGCCGGGTTCAGGGTCGCCATAATCACGGCTTGCAGGGGGTCGAGCCCCAGGGATACCGCCTTTTTGAGCAGGGCGTTCAGATGGCCGGATTCAAGTAAATCCTCCGGGTGACAATCGTCGGTGACCAGCATGGTGCGCCGCAGACTGGCGGGAGTCACCGCGGGCAACAGGTCCGCCAGGTTCTTGGCCAGGCTGCCTTCCCGCAGCATCAGGTAAAAACCCCGGTCCAGCTTTTCCCGGGCCTCCGTCAGCCGGGTGCATTCATGGTCGGAACCGATCCCGGCCAGCCGGTAAGCATTGAGTCCCCGGCCGGACAAGAGCGGCGCATGGCCGTCCACCGGCCCCTGGGGGAACAGGGCGAGCTTTTGGAGGAGTCCTGCCTCACCGCCAACTACGCCGGGAAAATTCATGACCTCGGCCAGGCCCAGGACCCGGGGATGTTGGCGATAGCCGGCCAGGTCGGCGGCCTCTAAACGGGCGCCGGCGGTCTCCAGGGGAGAAGCCGGGACGCAGGAAGGCAGCATGAAGAAGAGGTCCAGGGGTAGCCCGCGGCTCGCGGCCAGCAGATAGTCCAGACCCGCAAGGCCCCAAACGTTGGCGATTTCATGGGGGTCCGCCACCACCGTGGTGGTCCCCAAGGGCAGCAGGGCTCGAGCCAGTTCCCGGGGCGTGAGCATGCTGCTCTCCAGGTGCAAGTGGCCGTCGATGAAACCGGGCAGGAGATAGCCGCCCTGGATCTCCAGTCTGGGACCCTCGTAATCTCCCAGCCCGGCGATAATCCCGTCAAACAAGGCCACGTCAATCTTTTGCCACTGTCCGGTATAGACGTTGGCCACCATGCTTCCGGCCAACACCAGATCCGCCGGTGCGTCCCCCCGGGCCACCTTGAGCCGCCGTTGCAGTCTTTCCTCATCCATGCTTTAAACTCTTTTCTGATATCGTCAGACCTTGGAGCCAAGCGCCTGCCCCGACGTCAGCCTGCAGTATCGGGGTCTCTTGCCAGCAGCCTTCCCTAACCTGCCGTTGAGGCCAGTTTAGTGAAAAACCGGAGCAGACGCAATGGTGAGTTTGGGGGTAGCTGGATTACGAAATTTGCCGGGATGGGGGCGGCTCCGGGGGACGCCGGTTAAAAATTGGCCCCCTGGGGAGATCAGGAATTTTTTTCGTTTAGGTTAATGCGGCAGCCCTGGACGCGACATCGGGGTATTCTTACCACCTCTTCAAAAGGCTCCTGGTTGGTCTGAACTTTTCCCCCCATGGCTTTACTGTTTTTCCAGCCTTCTTCCCAGTCCATTCCGAACAACTTCTCGGCCTGGGCTTCGGACCGCCTCGCCATAGTCAGGAGACTAAAGATTACCACCAGGACCATAATGCCGACCAGAATTCCAACCGTTAGAGCAAGAAATGAGAAAAACATGGTAAGTGCTCCTTTAACCTCCATTACCTGCATTACTCCTAAGCTGCCCGACCAGTTCCGGAGTCAGAGGCGCGGCTCAATTCTCCAACTCCCGGGCATACTGGCGAAGTTTGTACCGGAGGCGGCACATCGCCTGAGAGTGCAACTGCGAAATGCGGGACTCGGTATAACCCATGATCTGGCCGGTTTCCTTCATGGTGAGCTCTTCGTAGTAGTAAAGGGAAATCAATAACTTCTCCTTGTCGGGAAGGGCCTCAATGGCCTGGACCACAACTTCCCGTATTTCGGAAAGGTGCACCGCCTGGAGGGAATCCTGGAGACTCTCATCATGCAGGATATCCGGCAGATCCGGGCTACCGGGCGCTTTTCGGTAGCGATCTTCCAGGGCCACCAGGGATACTGTCTTGGTTTCGTCCAGGAGTTGATAAAAATCTTCCAGTGCCAAGCCTAACAGTTTGGCCACCTCCTCGGCTTCCGCCGGCCGCCCCAGGGATTTCTGCAACTCGGCGTAGGCGTTCTCAACGAGGTGGGATTTTTTCCGCACCGAGCGAGGGATCCAATCGAGGCCGCGCAGTTCATCCAGCATGGCTCCCTTGATGCGGAACTCGGCATAGGTCTTGAAGTTGATATTCTTGCTGAGGTCGTATTTCTGGATGGCATCGATGAGGCCGATGATGCCGGAGCTGATCAAGTCCTCCTGGGAGATATGGGAAGGCAGGCGCAGAGCCAGGCGGCTGGCGATATACCGGATCAGCGGGGCGTACTGCAGCACCATTCGTTCTTGCCAGGCAGGGTCCACCTTCCTGGGACCGCAAAGGGGGCTGCGAGTCAAATTGTCTTGGACCAATGACTGTTTATCCATGGATAGCCGGTCTCCGTACCGATCTAAAATTGATAGCCCAGCAAACGCCGCCAAAAAAACTTGATGCTGCCATCAATCCCACCGGTCGGTGGTAATTTCCGTAAATGGCGAGCTAACCTGATGAAGGATTTGCTGGCCGGGGCGGCGGGATACAGGGTCAAAACTGGCTGTTGCCGCATCACCGCCTTGGACACGGATTCATCAAAGGGAATGAACCCCAGGTATTCCAGAGAGATTTCCCGGCCCAGGAAGCGCTCCGTCGCCTGGAGCAAGGTATGGTAGACCGCCTCCGCCTCCCGGGGCCGGGTGACGCCGTTGACCAAGAGCTTGAAATGAGTCTGATTATACTGGGTCACCATGACCTTGATCAGGGCGTAGGCATCGGTCAGAGAGGTGGGCTGGCCATTGGCCACGATGATGCGTTCCTGGGCGGCCAGGTTGAAGAACAGGACATTGCGGGAGATTCCGGCCCCGGTGTCGATGAGGACTACATCAATGGTTTCCGAGTAGTGGTCCAATTCATTCAGCAGGAATGCCTTCTGGAATTTATCCAGTTCGGCCAATTCCGGGATTCCTGAGCAAGCCGGCAAAATCTTCAAGCCGCCCGGGCCCGTCATGATGACCTGGGAAAGTTCCTGCTGCAAAGACAAGATATCCTGGATGGTATATTGCGGGGTTAGGCCTAATAAGATATCCAGGTTGGCCAGCCCCAGATCGGCATCGATGAGCAGGACCCGGTAATCCAGAAGTGTCAGGGCCAGCCCCAGATTAACCACGATATTGGACTTGCCCACTCCACCCTTACCGGAGGTCACCGCCATGACCCGGGGCGGCGCCAGGACCTGGCAACTACCGGCGGCGGGCAACTTCCGAGGCACCTGCCTCGATTCTTTATGGAGTATCGTTGATGTCATTGCCGTTGCCCTGCTCGAATGGGTTAAAAAGCGTCAAATTTCCGTCACGGGGTCAATCTTTTCGGCAACCGGCCTGGGTACGATTTTTCCCCTAAACCCCTCAGAGTCCTGCGCTCCCTGGCCGGGCCCGGCTCAGGTATCTTGTGGTCAGGCTCGTCTGGAGACAGACCCTGGAGCAGAGCGGCCACCTCTTCCCGGGATAGCACCGGCTTCACTTTTGGCCTCCTTCAGGGTTTGCTGCGGCTCACCGTCTTATTGGCAAATCCGGCTTCGCCCTGCCCCGGGCTTACCCGGGCTCCTCCCAACAGACTGCGGTTGGCTGCCGGGCCAACGCCGTTGGGCCATCTAGCCATTATCCATGCTGCCCCAATCTGTCCCACTTTTCTGCCTAGCGAGCGGATAATGAGCAATGATTGTGCCAACCAGTAAGGGCGCGGCGACGCAGTCGAGAAAACCGGCTGTTCACGGCCTCCTTTGCTAAGGCAAAGAGAGCCCGGCGTCCCCAGGGGCGGTGCGGGAACGGCTCCCTCCTGCCTAATTGGGGCCGGGAAATTTCCCAACTTAAAGATGCTGGGAGAAGCATTGGCAGACCCGGCAAAGATCGTTAAGACCAGGCTCATCCGTCAGGATATTGACACTTCATGGTTTTTCATTGCCAAAGAAGGGCGTCTGTGTTAAAAGAAAAATGAATTAATTTACTAAGATAGGCTTTTAGCCATGCCCCGCCCTGGGATTCCGGACCCCTTCCGGATGCGAGCCCGAGCCGAAGGTTATGTGGCCCGGGCAATATACAAATTAAAGGAAATTGATGAGAAATACCGCCTGTTTCGGGAGGGGCAGCGGGTCCTGGATCTAGGCTGCGCCCCCGGGTCCTGGCTGCAATACATCGCCGCCCGGGTGGGACCCCGGGGCCTGGTGCTGGGAGTGGACGCAGCCGAACTGGCCATCCCGGTGGCCCCGCCCCTATACTTCATCCGGGGCGAGGTGGGAAGTCTAGACTTAGAGGCGATTACGGCCATCAGTCCGGGCTTCGAGGTGGTGGTGAGCGATCTGGCCCCGAAAACCACGGGGGTGCGGGATGTGGACCAGCAGCGCTCCCTGGATTTGTCCCTGCAGGCCCTGGAGTTGGCCCGCCGCTTCTTGGGGTCCGGGGGCCATTTCCTGGTGAAAATCTTCGCCGGCCCCGATCTGCCGCTCCTGGCCGCGCCCATGCAGCAGGAATTCCGCCGCTTCCGGCAAGTGAAACCCGCCGGCTCCCGGGCGGCCAGTAAGGAGCTTTATCTCCTGGGTCTCCAGCGCCTCAGAGGACCCCAGGGGGCCAAAGGTTAAGTTAGCATTCAGCGTTCAGCAGTCAGCCATCAGCAAAAACCAGGGCTTAGCATCTGGGGTGATAACGATTAATATGCGTTAATAGTTCGATCATTGTTTTGATTCTATAAAGCTGACCGCTGAAAGCTGATAGCTGAAGGCTCGCAAAAAGGAGTAATTCAGATGTCCGGCCATTCCAAGTGGAGCACCATCAAGCGCAAGAAAGGCGCCCTGGACGCCAAAAAGGGGAAGATCTTCGGCAAGTTGGCCAAGGAGATTGCCGTGGCAGCCCGCATCGGCGGCGGCGACGTTTTCGGCAATCCCCGCCTCAAGGTCGCCATTGCCGCGGCCAAGGCCGAAAATATGCCCAACGACAATATCACCCGCGCCATCAAGAAGGGCAGCGGCGAAGGCGGCGGCGCGGCGCTGGAAGAATTATTTTTGGAAGGTTACGGGCCCGCCGGGGTGGCGTTGATGGTGGAGACCCTCACTGACAACAAGAACCGCACCGTCTCCGACGTGCGCCATCTCATCACCAAATATGGCGGCGCCCTGGGGGAGCCCGGCTGCGTCGCCTGGATGTTCGACAAAAAGGGGGTCATCGTCTTCGAGCGGCAGGGCGTCAATGAAGATGAACTCCTGGAGGCCGCCCTGGACTGCGGCGCCGAGGACCTGCAGAGCGACGAAACCCAGTTCGAGGTGCTCACCGACCCCAACGGTTTCTTGGAAGTCAAGGAGGCCCTGGAGGCCAAAGGCTTTAAGCCGGATTTGGCCGAGGTGCAGATGCGCCCCAAGACCACGATTAAGATCGACGAAGAAAAATCCGCCCAACAGGTGTTGAAGCTGGTGGAACTGCTGGAAGAGCACGACGACGTCAGCGACGTCTTCGCCAATTTCGACATCCCGGACCAGTTGCTTGAGGCCTTGTTGTGACGGTAGTCATTCTGGGCGTGGACCCCGGCTCCCGGCACACCGGCTTTGGGGTCTTCCAGGGGGAGGGCGACCGGCTGCAGCATCTGGCCTCCGGCAGCATCAAGGCCGGCGCCAAGCACCCCCTGGCCACCCGCCTCTGTCGGATTTATGACGGCCTGGCGGAGGTGATCCGGGTGCATCAGCCCCAGGCCCTGGCCCTGGAGGAGATCTTTCTGGCCGCCAACGTCCACAGCGCCTTCACCCTGGGCCAGGTGCGAGGGGTGGTGCTGCTCCTGGCAGCCCGGAGCTCGCTCCCCATCTTCCATTACGCCCCTTTGGTGGTCAAGAAGGCGGTGGTGGGCTACGGCCGGGCCTCCAAGACCCAGGTGCAGCTCATGGTGGAACAACTCCTGCGCTTGCGGGCCGCCGACGAGCATGCCGCCGACGCCCTGGCGGTGGGCTTGTGCCACTACTTCCACCAGCGCTGGCCGGGAGGCGCCTCATGATCGGCTTCCTGGAAGGCGAACTCCTGGAAAAAGGCCCGGGCCAGGTGATGCTGAAGGTGGGAGGGGTGGGCTACCGGGTCCTCATCCCTCTGTCCACCTTTTACGCCCTGCCCGAGCCGCCGGCCCGGGTTTCCCTCCTGATCCACACCCGCATGCAGGAGGACGCCCTCAACCTCTATGGCTTCAGTAGCCAGGAAGAAAAAGAGCTGTTCCAACAGCTCCTGAACATCCCCCGCATCGGGGCCCGCATGGCTTTGAACATCCTCTCCGGCATCAACCCCGGGGAGTTCGCCGAGGCCCTGGCCCAGCGGGATTTCCGGCGCCTGGCCGGCATCCCCGGCATCGGCAAGAAATCCGCCGAACGCATCGTCCTGGAACTCAAAGACAAGAAGATCGCCCCGGGCGGTCCCCGACGGCCGGCGGCCCCCGGCGAAGGGCCGTTGCAAGACGCCCTCTCCGCCCTCATCAACCTGGGCTACCCCAAAAATCTGGCGGAAAAGGCCCTGGACGCGGTCCGCAGCCACGGGGCCGAAACCCTCGAAGAACTGCTGCGCCAGAGCCTGAAGTGGCTGTCCAAGTGAGCCTTGGGGAGGGGGTAAGGGCAAAAGCCCTTACCCCCTCCCCAACCCCGTCCCCCAATCCCTTGAGTATTAGTGGCACAGGCGTCTCGCCTGTGCTATAAAATTTAAAATCTTCTGCCACCCAAAACTTATCTATGGATAAATGGGCCAAAATCATTATCGGCGACAGCCGCTCCATGACGGAGATAGAAGATCAAACCGTCGATCTGGTGGTCACCTCCCCACCCTACTGGCATATCAAGGACTACGGCGTAACAGGACAGGTTGGGTATGGGCAGACCTTACATCAATACCTTACCGACCTGTTTTATACCTGGAGCGAATGTTTCCGGATCCTCCAGCCCGGCAGCCGTTTGTGCATCAATATTGGTGACCAATTCGCCCGCTCCGCGGTCTATGGCCGCTATAAAGTCATCCCACTGCACGCCGAATTTATTTCGCAGTGCGAAAAAATCGGTTTCGATTTCATGGGGTCCATTATTTGGCAAAAAAAAACCACCATGAATACCACCGGTGGGGCCGTCGTTATGGGCTCTTACCCCTATCCTCCCAATGGCATCGTCGAGATTGATTATGAATTCATTCTTATCTTTAAAAAGCCGGGGCAAAGCAAGAAAGTCTCGAAAGAAGTTAAAGAAGCCTCTAAGCTAACCAAAGAAGAATGGAAGGAGTATTTTTACGGACACTGGTATTTCGGTGGCGCCAAGCAACTGGGCCACGAAGCCATGTTTCCTGATGAGTTACCACGACGAGTAATTCGAATGTTTACCTTTCAAGGCGACACAGTACTGGACCCGTTTTTGGGCAGCGGCACCACCATAAAAATGGCCCTGGAATTAGGCCGCAACGGCGTGGGCTACGAGATCAATGCCGATTTTTTCAGCCTCATCGAGGAGAAAATCGGCCTGAAAGATAAATTGCCCACTTTCGCGCCGGAAGTGCAACTCATCAGAGGAACCCAAAAGTTGCCCGATCTCCCGCCGGTGGACTATACTCCGGCGATCCAAGATGCCAAGCCGCTAATGGAGCCGGCAGAGCTCAAGCGGGAAAACTTAAATAAAGTTGTCCAGATCATCAGTGAAGATAAGATAAAATTGGATAATGGGCAGACGGTTGGATTTCTTGGTATAAAAATTGATAAGAAAAATGAAGTTATCAATTATCTGACTGAACACCTTTTAGGGAAGCAGGTAATAATTAGAAACGGCTCGAATGGTAATGACGGGCAAGACTTATTAGCCTATGTCTATTTGAAAAATAAGATCTTCATTAATGCTTACTTGATTAAATCAGGCTTGGGTTCCCCGGATTTATCCAGTGATCATAAGTTTAATAATAAATTCATAAAATTTTCACAAGAATATACTAAAGGGTCATAGAGGAAAATGCTATAGAATATATTTTGCTGTTAATAAGGGGCGTGATATGAAAAAAGACCTGACGCATCACGGCATTAGAAACGTCGCCGCGGTTCACTGGAATCTGCCCACCTCGGCTCTGTACGAAAAGATCGTCTCCCACCAGGAAGGGCTCATCGCCCACCTGGGGCCGGTGGTGGTGCGCACCGGCGCCTATACCGGCCGGTCCCCCAAGGATAAATTCATTGTGGAAGAGCCCACCAGTTCCCATAATATCCATTGGGGCGGGGAGAACCAGCCCTTCTCCTCGGAAAAATTCGACCTGCTCCATTACCGACTGTTGGCCTACCTGCAGGGCAAAGAACTCTTCGTCCAGGACCGCCACGCCGGGGCGGACCGAAATAACCAGATGAATGTCCGGGTCATCACCGCCACCGCCTGGCAGAACCTGTTCGCCCGCAACATGTTTCTGGCCCCGGTGGGCCCCGGCCACCCCGTGCACGTCGGCCCGGATTTCACCATCATCGCGGCCCCGGGCTTTCACGCCGTGCCGGAGTTGGACGGCACCAATTCCGAGGCCTTTATCATGGTCAACTTCGGGAAAAAGCTGGTGCTCATCGGCGGCACTTCCTATGCCGGCGAGATCAAAAAATCGGTCTTTTCCATCCTCAATTACTACCTGCCCCAGCAGGAAGTGCTCTCCATGCACTGCTCCGCCAATGAAGGCAAAAACGGGGAGACCGCCCTGTTCTTCGGGCTGTCCGGCACCGGCAAGACCACATTGTCGGCCGACCCGCACCGCACGCTGATCGGCGATGACGAGCATGGCTGGTCGGAAAAGGGCTTGTTCAATTTCGAGGGCGGCTGCTACGCCAAGGTGATCCGGTTGAGCCCGACGGCGGAACCGGAGATCTACGCCACGACGCGGCG
>JAPLJC010000158.1 GCA_026388765.1 Deltaproteobacteria bacterium | reverse complement strand
GGAAACGGACACATGGAATACGCCCTGAAGATCCTCAACCGACACGGTCCGGCCGTAAAGCCTACCCGTCGGAAGCGTGTTGTAGACGAAGTGTCCTGCGCGTATTGCGGCGGCGGTGGGGCCGACCCGAAGTACAGCAGCGCCTCAGGCTGCCCGGTGTGCCGCGGCGCCGGCCTGGTGCGGGTCACGCCGCCGGTGGTCGCCTGCCGGCGCTGCGCCGGCTCCGGCCGGGCCGGGGGTGATTTGATTTGTCGGACCTGCAAGGGGGGGGGGGTGGTGCCGGTGCCCTTTGAGGCTGATACTTGTCCCCGGTGTGGGGGGACAGGGGAAGAAGGGGTTTTCTATTGCAATGCCTGTAAAGGGCAAGGGATCGCCTGACGTCGCCAGATGTCAGGGAGGGAGAATTGACATGAAAATTAATTGTCTATCCTGCGGCTTTAGAGTGGACCTGGACGAGACATATGACGATTTTGAGGGCCCGATCAAGTGTATCTGCGGCGCCCTGCTGGAGATCAGGATCGATGAGGGCGAGCTCAAGTTCATCAAGCTGGCGCCTCCCTTGCACCCCAGGTCCAAGCGAACGGAAGGCGGCGCCACCCCTTGAGGAGCGTTCAGGCCGGGTGAGGCCTCGGAAACTTCCGTAAGACAGGATTATCATGAAGCCGTAGGGGTTACCCCGGTTTCCCATTGAGGTGAGAGAAAGATATGGCGGCGCACGCAGCAGCGAAAAGCGGCAGATACTTATACGCCATAGTGACTGCTCCCGGGGAGCAGACCTATGATTTTGCCGGTATAGACGGGGCCTCGGTATACAGCATCGCCAACGGTCAGGTGGCCGCGGTGGTGAGCGACGTGTTAAACGACAAGATTCGCCCGGAACGCCGCCACCTGGCCGCCCAGCAGGCGGTCCTCAAGGGACTATTGTCCCAGGCCGACGCCATGCTCCCCATGGCCTTCGGCATCATTGCCGACGGTCCCAAAGCCATCCAGAAGATCCTGTCCCGCAACCACAAGGCCTTCCTCCAGCAACTCCAACGCGTGGCCGGGATGGTGGAAATGGGGCTACGGGTCTCCCTGGACGTTCCCAATATCTTTGAATATGTCGTCAACACGCATCCGGAGTTGCGGGCCGCCCGGGATCGCTTCGTCGGCCCCTACCGCAACCCTTCCCAGGAAGATAAGATCGAGCTGGGCCGCCTGTTTGACCACCTTTTGAACGAGGATCGGGAAGCCTTTACCGGGAAGGTGGAGGAGATCCTGTCCGGTTATTGCCGGGAAATCAAGCGAAACAAATGCCGCAACGAAACCCAGGTGATGAGCCTGGCCTGTCTGGTGCCGCGCTCTGCCCAGGACCGCTTCGAAGCGGGGGTCTTTGAAGCGGCCAAGCTTTTTGATAACAATTACACCTTTGACTACAACGGCCCCTGGGCCCCCCACAACTTCGTGGAACTGAATCTTGAACTGTGAGGCCGGACCTCTGAAGGAGATGTGATGTTTCTCGTTGACGACATCTTACTGTCCCCGGTAAAGGGTGTTCTCTGGGTATTCCGGGAGATTCACGAGGCGGCCCAACAGGAACTGGCCGGCGAGAGCGAGGCCATCACCGGGGCCCTGAGTGAACTCTATATGAAGCTGGAAATCGGGCAGATCACCGAGACGGAGTTTGACGCCCAGGAAAAGGTGCTCCTTGACCGTCTGGACCGGTTGCAAGCGGCAGAGAAGGCTGCGGCGGCGCCTGAGAAAAAGCCGGGCAAGCCACGTTCCAAGGCCAGACGGCCCAGGAGAAAGACGCCGGCGCCTGGTGGTTCGGCAGCCGTTCTCTAAGCAGCCGCGACCAACACCACCGAGAGCCAGCCGCAGAGGCTAACCGGTCGGTAGCGTAGCGGGTATCCCGGGATGCTGCTCAGGAAATGAGGACCCGGATGAAGTCACACCTCCCTTACCTCCCTGGAACGGCGGGCGCCATTCCGGAGAGCTTTGCCCTTACTTGCCGATATTCCCAGAGGGGCCACTGGCGTGCTAAGTTTTTTGGAAGATCCGCAGCTCAGACTGTTATTCTTCGGCGGCAAAGGCGGCGTGGGGAAGACCACCTGTGCCACAGCCGCGGCACTGCACTATGCCAGCCGGTCCCCCCAAGGCTCCTACCTCCTGGTATCCACTGATCCGGCTCATTCCTTAGCCGACAGTATCGGCGATTTTCACCCTCCTGGCAATTTAAAGATCTTAGAGTTCAATGCCCAGGATTCCCTGGAGACCTTCAAGTCCAGGCACCGGCGCAAGCTGGCCGAGATCGCCGCCCGGGGCACCTTCCTGGATGAAGAAGATATTCGCCGGATCGTGGACCTCTCCCTTCCCGGCCTGGATGAACTCATGGCTTTGCTGGCCATCGCCGGGTGGGTGGAATCCCGGGCCTACGACCTCATCGTGGTAGATACCGCGCCCACGGGGCACACGCTGCGATTGCTGACCACGCCGGATCTGATCCGCACTTGGCTTAAGGCCCTGGATGCCTTACTGGCTAAGCATCGTTTCATGGAGCAGCGTTTTCGGGGTTCGTATCAGCGAGACGAACTGGACCATTTTCTGTTGGACTTGGCTGCCTCGGTAAAGCACCTGGAGGGTCTGCTGCAAAATCCCCGCACCTGCCGCTTTGTGCCGGTGATGCTGGCTGAAAACCTGGTCATTAGTGAAACTTTGAATCTCCTGGGTGAACTGAAGCGTCTGCTGATCCCGGTCTGGGAGGTGGTGGTCAACCGCCTCTATCCGGAGAATTCCTGCCCCCTCTGCGCCGAAGGGCGATGCCATCAACTGCAACTCCTGAACGAGCTTTTTAGCCGCGGTTCCTTAGGCGAATATACCTGGTGGGGGGTGCCCCTGTCCGCGGAGGAAATGCGGGGCCCGGTCCTTGAAACCCTTTGGGATGGGGTCAGTGGGTTTGATGCCGCGTTGCCGATCCGTCTCCAGCCCCTCCTGGAAATACCGCCCCGGGTGGAGGCCGCCCCCCCATGTCCCGCGGCCGAAACTACCTTCTTGATTTTTGCCGGCAAGGGGGGCGTGGGCAAGACCACCCTGGCCTGCGCCACCGCAGTCTACCTGGCCCAGGAGTATCCGGGAAAACAGGTCTTGCTCTTTTCCACCGATCCGGCCCACTCCCTGGCCGCCTGCCTGGAAATGAACCTTGGCCCCCAACCGGTGCGTCTCGGTCCTGGCCTGACGGCCATGGAGATCGACGCCCCGGGGGAATTCGCTGCCTTAAAAAGACAGTACCAGCAAGAGCTGGAGAAGTTCCTGCAAACTGCGCTCGAGAATTTCGATGTCCCCTTTGACCGCCGAGTGATGGAGCGGCTGCTGGACCTGTCCCCTCCCGGCCTGGACGAGATCATGGCCCTGGTACGGGTCATGGAGTTCCTTGAGGCGGGCCGCTACGATATCTTCATAATGGACTCGGCTCCCACCGGCCATCTCCTGCGCCTCCTGGAACTGCCGGAACTGATTGACCAGTGGCTCAAGACCTTTTTCGGAATACTCCTGAAGTACAAACTGACTTTCCGGTTTCCGCATCTGTCTCAGAAGTTCGTAAGAATTTCCAGGGACTTGAAGCGTCTGAGAAATCTATGGCGGGACCCGGCCCGGGCGGCGCTCTACGCCGTGAGCATCCTTACGGAAATGGCCTTCCAGGAAACCAGCGACCTGCTGGCGGTCTGCGGGCGGCTGGGGGTGCCGGTGCCGGTACTGCTGCTCAATCTGGCCACCCCGGCCTGGGATTGTCCCCTGTGTGCTGCCCTAAACCGCCGTGAGACGTTGATTAAGGAGAAGTTCCAGCAAATCTTCGCCGGCCGGCATCAAACCGTCATCTATCGCCAGAGCGAACCACGGGGCCTGAAGCGCCTCACTGCCTTAGGACGGGCCTTGTACCGGCCCGGGATAATGGAGAACCGCCATGGGGCTGTTGTTGATCTGCCCGCATTGTCAAGCTAAGATATCGCTGGTCTCCCGGGCTTGTCCGGCTTGCGCTGCCGACCTGCAGGAACTGCCCCCGGCCGATCGCCATTATTTCATCGGCAAGTCGGCGGCGGGGGAAATCGCGCCACCGGTCCCGCAGGTGGTTCCCGGGTCAAAGCTGGAGGCCATGGAGGTGGAATTGCTGGAACCGTACCCCGAAACTATGATGCCGGAAACCTCGCTCCCGGAGAGGCAAGATGTGCCCTTGTGCGAGGCCCTGGACCGCATCCTCAATAAGGGCGCCGTGGTCTTTGGGGAAGTAATGATTTCCGTGGCCGATATCGACCTGGTCTACCTGGGCCTCCAGGTCATCCTGGCCTCCATGGAAACCGCCCGGGGATTTAAGCCTCAGGGGGAGGGGCAGTTGAGACCGAACCTTTTTGAAAAGGGTGCCTGCTGATGAAATCCCCGGAAGTGGCTCAGGTGGAATCTCAGGATATCGGCGATTTCGCCAAAGTGATGCAAGGAGGCGCCTCTTTGCCGGCCCGATCTTCGGGCGGCCAGACCCCCCGGATCAATTTGGATCAGGACAATATCAAGAACAGCCTGGGACAGCTGGTCCTGACCCTGGTGAAACTGCTCCACGAACTACTGGAGCGCCAGGGCATCCGGCGCATCGAGGCGGGGTCCCTCACTGACGACCAGATCGAGCGGCTGGGCTTGACCTTGATGAAACAGGCTCAAGAGATCGACCGACTCCGTCAGGAGTTCGGCCTGGAAGAAGACGACCTGAATATCGACCTTGGCCCCCTGGGCCAACTTCTGTAAAGGAGGAACTGCATATGGCCAGACAACAAGGCATCCAGAGTTCCATTCAGAGCACCAACCTGGCGGATCTCCTGGAACGCATCTTGGACAAGGGGATCGTCATCGCCGGCGACATCAAGATCCGGCTGGTGGAAGTTGAACTCCTCACTCTGCAGATTCGCCTGGTGATCTGCTCGGTGGACAAAGCCAAAGAATTGGGGATAGATTGGTGGGTAGCCAACCCGG
>JAPLJC010000046.1 GCA_026388765.1 Deltaproteobacteria bacterium | reverse complement strand
CCTATAACAAAATCAGCTTCCTTTATAGCTTTTTTAATAGCATCCATCCAAATTTGAGAGGCAGTTATTTCACGCTGTGGGTCAAAGCAATCGATATTTAAATCTTTTAGTAAGGCTTTAATAGATGAGGTGTCTGACTTTGAAGAAGAAATGATTAATGATTTCATTTTATTTTCTTTAAAAGTGTTTAATGATTGATGTGAAGAATTCTGTGTCATTTAACAATATTGAATAAAAACTTAAGAGCCGTAGGGCGGGAAGCGAAGCACATCCAGCCATTAGTACAATGGCTACAGACATCATTTTCCCTCTTCAGCCGCTGGTTCGCCCAGCACTAAGTCGCCGGGTCTGACTCTTTGGGTGCACACCGTTTCTCGGACCTGGGTAATTTCTTCAACTGCATCACCAGGCGCAGGGCCGTGTTTACGGCCTCATCACTAGGAAACGCCTCGGCAATATCCCGGTCCAAGAGAACCAGGTTGGTGCCTTCCCGAAAACGGGCGGCGTATTTGCCCTGGACCCCGTCCTTGAGCAGTTCGCGCAGATCGTAATCTGGACGAAGATCGTCAGCCTTTTCGCCTTTGGATTTCTTCTTCATATGCCTCTCGTTCTTCCCGGGTAAGCTCCCGTGCACTTATGGTTCGGATTCTCTCGCCACGGTCGGTGTGAGCTACCATGAGCAGCCGACCGGCACCCGAGAATCCGAAGGCTATGAACCGCTCTTCCTCCCCGGAATGATCCGGATCGAAGCTAGTTATGCCCAACGGGTCCCGGAAAACACTGGCAGCCTCTCGGAAAGGAACTCCGTGTTTTCGCAAATTCATTCTTGCTTTGGCTGGGTCCCATTCGAATTGTATCATGCTTTAAGCCATCTTTGCCTTGGGCGAACGTCACGCCTGGACCTTAAGGACGGCTTTCTCCTCGCTCCCAAAGCTTAGCCACAGAAAGGTTTCACTTTTTGTTTCCTTTTAGTCTCACTGCATCAATCTTAGCACAGGCTTTGCTGAAACAGAATTTTTTTCCAGCCGTTGCTCCTGGGCCTTTGTCCCACCCGCAAATCCTGCCAAGTTCCTGATGGGTGCACCCTAACTTTGAACTTTGAACCTTGAACCTTTAACTTCTCATATCAACCGGGTCAACTGTCTCTGCTGTTCTGGAAATTTCTCTCCCCTGGCCTTACCCTATTTTCATGTGTAACTTAACCGCTCTACCCCCGCACCGCCCGGCCGCCAAGCGGCACCAATGCGGTACCCTAGCGGCGCTCAGGCGGTCCCGGACCGCTCAGACAGCGCCCCCTCAGCGGACTAAAGTGAGCCAAATTAGGTACTTATGCGGAGCCAACTGCGGCATTTTTTCAGCTACCGGTACAGACTGGCCCCGCTTGGCCTCTTTTTTCGACATGAAGTCCCTGCGAAACTGTGCGGCTCACCAGGAAAACCTAAGAATATGCACTACTTGCTTTTTGCCCAATTTTTCATTCCCTAAGTTCTACCTGGGATTGCCTTTTTCGCCGCCAGGCCCAGCCAGGCCACCATTTCCGTTCCCCAGCGCAACTTGGGAACGAGGGGAAAAAATTGCTATCTCCCGCCAACTATGCTTGTTTCTGGGCCAATCTCGCGCCCATGGCAAAGGCCTGGTCGCAATCTTGGGGGAATACCTCCTGGCGCCTCTTGGCCTTCTTCTCCGGATCAAAACGGTCCGCCACCACTTTTGAATAGTCCTTAAACTGATACGTATCAAAACTGCAGAGTGACTCCGAAGCCCCAAACACCATCTCCAACAACCTCTGATTATTACCAAAGAGCTGCTCGTAACCCCATTCTTTCATCAGTTCTTCGGTTACATTCATCGTATAAATAAACCCGGTGGGAATCTTTCTTGGAAAAAGCGATTGAGGGGGATCGGTATAGGTAAAATAGGGAAACAGCAAACGCTCCATAAATGATCTCATCTCTCCGGAAACGATGCCGAAATAGATGGGGGAGCCCAAAATGAGCGCATCGGCCTCCTCAACCTTTTTCAGGATCGGTGCCAGACCATCCTTTACAGCGCACCTCCCATAGCTTTTGCCGCCTTTGGTTTTGCAGGCAAAACAGCTGATGCACCCCTTAAAATTTAGATCATACAGATGGATGAGTTCGATGTCGGCGCCCTGGGAGGCGGCTCCCTTAAGAGCTTTGGCCAGCAGGGTGGCCGTATTCCATCTCTTTCTTGGGCTGCCGTTAACTGCCATGACCTTCATAACACATCCCTCCATCCTTCCTAATGTTGTTCCCCTTGGGGCTGAAATATAAAACTACGTGAATATATAATTCCGGTTAATTTTTGGGGGGACATGGTTTAAACCAAGAAGGGCATTTTTCAACCAGGGCCTTGCCCTCAGCCAGATTGGCCTGGCGGCGCTTTCGTATGTCGACCCGCCTCAGGGCCAATATAGACCCTGGCCAGGGCCGCCGACACACCAGCCGATCTGGAGATACCGACTTCGCATTAGCAGATGCACAGTTCGGATTGGTCCTCATCCTATTCGACAAAGTCCCAGATCTGCTTGGCCTGGTGGGGTTGGATGAGATGATCGGCACAGCCATAACCTTCTACCACCCGTCGATTTTCTTATCCAGGATTGCGAGCATCCACCCCCCCTTTTGTAATAAACGTTCCCATTTATGTCAAGCTCATCACCCTCCCGTCGCCTCTAGTGGCAAGCCACGACATTAAGTGGCTTGCCGGGCCAGGAGCAGCAAATGAATGTGTACCAAAAATACAAGGATGCCCAGGGCCGCAAGACCGGCCCCTGGTTCATCAAGTACCCCATCGGCCGAGACTCCCTGACCGGCAAGGTCAGGTACAAGATCGAAAAGGTTGGCTAATTCAATAAGTTGGCGGAGCGAGCCTACCAGAAGAAGATGGTTGAGTGGGCCGAACGAAAGTACTTGGATATTAAGGAAGAATCCAATATGACCTTCAGCCAGATAGCGCACTGGTGCCTGGAACTGCCGGTGGTGCGGCAGAACAAGACCATCAAGGACATTGAGCGGGGCCTACCAGGATCTGGAGAAAGTCTTCGGCCCGGTGCCGGTTCAGGACATCAAGCCCGCCATGGTGGAGAGATACCAACACCAGCGCTTGCAAGAACCCACCTGGCAGGGGAAACCCAGATCGGCTGCCAATGTCAACCGGACGATCGCGGTAATGAAGCGCATGTTCAATCTGGCCGTTCGGGAAGAGCTGGCGGAGAGGAAATCCTGTTGGGAGGTTAAGATGCTGCCCGAGAACAATGCCCGAGACCGCATTTTATCCCCTGGGGAGTTGGAGCGATTGGTTATCCATCTTCCCCGCCACGCAGCCATGGTTGTGCACTTTGCCTATCTGACCGGCATGCGGGCCGGCGAGATCTTCAAACTTACCTGGGACAAGGTGGACCTGACCAACCGGGTAATTCGGCTAGAGGCGAAAGACACCAAAACTGCCGAAGCGCGGGTTGTCTTTCTTTGCAATCAAGCTTATGATATTTTAAAGAGGCTGGTAAGGAGCGCTTTCTTGAGTATAACAGGGTCTTCACCTATATGGGGAAACCCCTCAATAAGATCAAGAAGGCTTTGCCCAATGCCTGCCGGAAGGCTGAGATTGCCGACTTCCGCTTCCATGATTTGCGCCATACCTTCAACACCAATATGGGCAAAGCTGGGGTCGACCAATCAGTCATCATGAAGCTTACCGGCCACAAGACGCCGTCGATGTTCCAGCGGTATAATACCGTCGTTGATCTGGACGACGCAAAAAACGCCTACCAGAAGCTGGAGGCGCTTCTTGAGCAGGAACCAGGCCGTGACCTGGCCCCGGCGGGAAAGTGCTCCCATAGTGCTCCTGAAGGGTAAAATTGCCGGGCCATTAAGTATAACTAATTGATATTTTATGCGGAAGTGCGAGGCTCACTGGTGGGGCCCCCGGACTTCAAATCCGGTGTACCTTCTGAATAAGGGGGTAGGTGGGTTCGATTCCCATGCACTTCCGCCAATGCCATCGGGGGCAAGGGCCACCACGCGAGCCATCCCGGTATGGAACCCGTCCCCAGTAAAAATCTTTTCCTTACCTGAAGCAACCATTTGACAAAGGGCGAAGATTTTATACAATTTAACTACATCCAAGGCAAAGTGGGGCTTGTAGGCTGTTCCATAAGGGGAACCTTTACCGGTTGTTCCCCCTATTTTTTTTGCCTGGAAATTTTTGGAGGACAGGAATGAAAGTAAGAGGAAAAGTCAAGTGGTTCAGTGATTCCAAGGGCTATGGATTTATTTCCCAGGCCGATGGCCCCGATGTCTTTGTGCATCACAGCAACATCGAGGGTGAAGGCTTCAAGAGCCTGGAAGAGGGCCAAGAAGTGGAATTCGAAGTGGTTCAGGGAAAAAAAGGCCCCCAGGCCCAGGATGTGGTAAAGGTCTAAACAGTCTTCCCTACCACGGGCGCCCAATCGGCCGGGCGGATCGGAACCTGGCAGCCAAACACCCCAGGCCCACCGGTCCGCTTGGAGATGAGCCGGTTTGCCCAGACGGTATTTTATAATAACGGCATGGTCGGCAAACTTACCCCTTACCGTGCCGAAGGAGATGAAATGTCTAAAGTAAAGAATGGCGATTTTGTTCAACTGCACTATACTGGCAGCCTGGAAGACGGCACCGTATTTGACACCAGCGCCGACCGCGAGCCCCTGGAGTTTCAGGTGGGTGGCGGCGGGATCATTGTCGGCTTCAATGATGCGGTCATCAATATGGAAGTGGACGGCGAAAAGGATGTTACCCTGGCCCCGGATCAGGCTTACGGCGAACTCCGGGATGACCTCAAGCGGGAATTTCCCAAATCAATGCTGGGCGATCACCAGATCGAGGTGGGCCAGGAACTCAGGTTCGCCAGCCCTCATGGCCCCGTAACCGGCAAGGTTCTGGCCATCGAGCCGGACAAATTCATGGTGGACTTCAACCACCCCCTGGCGGGCAAGACCCTGCTGTTCAAAATCAAGGTCGTGGGCATCACCGATCAACCCACCCAGCAGAGCTGCTCGTGTAGCTCCGATTCCTGCGATACCGGCTCCTGCGGTTCCGGTTGCTGCGGCTGAAAAAAATAAGCGGAGAGGGGCAGGATTAATTCCTCCGCATCTCCGCTGCTGGTTAAAAATAGTCGGGGCGGTTCTCGAACCGCCCCGACGCATTTTTCGCTCCGTCGGCCTCCCCGGAAAAGGGCAGGCCGCCTTGCTTTACTGGCCGGCCTCCGGCGCCTTGGTCTGGGGATTGGTCTGATTGGACTGGGCGCCGCCCCTGGCTCCCTTCATCCCTTGGCGCTTCTGGGATTTGCCAGCGCCGGGACCGGGACAATTTTGGGTGGCTGGGATAGCGGGGTTGATCGTGCAAACCCCGCCCGGGCCGCCGGTACACACCTGGTTGCCTGGCCCCCCGCCGGGGCCGCCGCCTTGTTTCTGCGCTAAACCCGGCCCTGCCAGGACCATCACCCCGGCCATGGCCAGGGCCATGATCAAGCACCGTTGCTTCTTCATACAAACCTCCTTATTCGCTAATCTTCGTATTTGACCTTTAATCAGGAGGTCCCGGACCTCCGGGGCCAGGACCCGGTCCCGGAGGCGGACCCAGGCCGGGGCCCTTCCCGGGACCATGACCCGGACCGTGCCGGGGCCCGCGACCATCCATGGGGCCGCAAGGGCCAGCCTTGTCCCACCGGGTTTGCACCTGGTCCAGGAAAGCGGCGCGCTGTTCGGGTTTCAAGCGCTTTTTAAACTCCAGCAGAAACCGCACCAGTTCCTCTTCCAGTTTGCCCTGGAGTTCGCTGATCTCCCGAACCTTGTCTTGCACCGGGGCCATGGCCGGCGCCTCCTCCTTGATCAGGTCGAAGAGCTCCCGGCGCTTTTGGGACAACCCTCCCCGCAGTTCCGTGACCTTGGCCCGGTGTTCCGGGAACAAGCCGCGCACGGCCTGGCGCTGGGTCTCGTCCAGGTTCAGAGTCCCCCAGAGGGCCCGCATGGCCATGGGGGGGGGAATTTCCTGGGACAGCCGTTGCGCCTTATCCTGAAAACGGAGATAGACCAGGGTGGCGATGGTTCCGAAGTTCAGGGCCAGGGAAAAAATCACCAAATATAAAAGCCAGTTGCGTTTCACTTGCCGTTCTCGTTGCCTTCATCCTCTTGATAAGAGGCGAGTATCATTCCCATGGAACCCTGGGGAAAGTCATGAAAGGCCTCCAGGCTGGCGATTTCCGTACCGAAGCCGTTTTCCTGGGGCACAGGATAGAAATCCCGGGCCAGGGTGCCTCCCAGGACGATTCCTATAACCAGGGAAGCGGCCAGAGCCACGGACTGCCACCAGCGGCGGGGGGGCCGCTTGAGGCGGGCCACCACCTTTTGCGGCAACCCCGGCGGCGGCGCCGGGGCCGGCAGGGCCGCCAGGGCCTGCTCCAGGGCCTCCAGCTGCGCCAGTTCCCGGAGGCAAGCGTCGCAACTTTCCAGGTGCCGGTCCACCAAGGCCCCCACCTCCGGCGCCAGTTCGCCGTCCAGCCAGGCGGAGAGGTTGTCCTTCACCTCAAGGCAATTCATGGTCATTTTCCTAAATCTCCCCCAGTAAAACTATCCTTATTTTGTTTAACACCAAAAATCATCAAAACCGGCGCGAACGGAAGCTCTTTTGGCTGCGGGTTGGGCCCGAGGGCTTTGCTAAACGCGGTTACCCGCCCCTCTTTAACCGGATCCCAAGCCAGGCCGCGGCGCCTCTGGCAGGCTTTTACCGACCTAGTTTCATGGTAACATATTTTTAAGCATATACAGAGGGAACTCAGCGACGCCCTCTGGGCCACACCGCCGACCAGTCGAATTTTCTTGACGCCCGGAGGTTCCGTGCTTAATTTGCTGGCAAGCGCCAACAACCGGCCGTTTCTCTGGGCCAGGGGAGGATCTATGCTGTCACAAATTCCCGTCGACTTTACCAAGGTCAAGAAAGAGAACCTCAATAAAGAGATTTTGCGGATGGCCATCATTGCCGAGCTGGACGCCATCAACCTCTATGAGCAGATGGCGGCGCTGGCCGACGATCCGGACATTAAAAAGGTCCTGCTGGACATCGCCCGGGAGGAAAAGACCCATGCGGGCGAGTTCGAAACCATGCTGCTGCGTTGGGACGCCGAGCAGGTGAAGGAGCATGAGCAGGCCAAGAAAGAGATCAAAGAGCTCACCGGCAAATAACCGGCGGCCTCCAGATGACCTCTTTTGGGGCTGAAGCCTACGGCTGCCAGGCAGCCGACTGCTGCGAACTCCTCAAGACTTTGCTACAGGCTCGGGAGGAAACCCTGGCATTGGAGGCGGCCCGGTGTTCCTGGGCTACGACCTCGAGGTGATCCAGCCGCTGCTCCAGCGCCTGGTGGATGAAGGGCTGGCGCTGGTTGTGGGTCAGGGCGGCGCCGCGGTTTATCGCCGGAATCGTTCTGAGGAGGCCCCCTGAGGACACCACAGAGCCGCGAGCCCAAGCCTAGGGCTGCCAGACCTTGTAATACTTTGGGCTATTTAAAAACGGGCCCGACAGCGGCGTGCGCGCCGGACTGGAAAGCGCGTCTAGTTGGTGGGCCAATTCCGGGTTCAGCCTTCTGAGATTTAAATGTTCGGCGTAGGCCGCGGCATTGTCGCCCGAAGCCACCAACATTAGGCCCATATTAAAGTGGGCCTCGGCGCTATCGGGGTCGCGGCCGAGGGCTTCCCGGAACGCTTGAAGGGCCTTATCCCGATGGCCGGCGGATATATAGGCGACTCCCAGATTGTTGAGAGGCCCGGCGGTTTCAGGGTTGTTTTCCGCGGCCTGCCTGAAGGCCGCTTCTGCCTCGGCGAAACGGTTCCCCTGGAGAAGCGCCAATCCCTGCCGGTTTTGCTCAGCGCTCAGGCGGTCGCGTAGTTCGGCGTCCTTGGGCTTGAGCTTCGTCAACTTCTCTAAATCCTCGGCCGCGGCACCATAATTGCCCTCGCCCTTATTTAACTTGGCCATCGCTGCGAGGGCTTCAGGGTATTCGGGCTTGAGCCGGAGGGCCTCCTTCAGGTACTTGGCCGCCGACCGGGGATGCCCCATCTCCAGATACTTCAGCCCCAGTTTATAGTTGGCCTCGGGGTCCTGGGGATTCTTCTGGACCGCCGCCCGCAATTGCACCACATTGGGCCCCCATTCCCCCGGCGCCGGGGAGGCCAGCAGGATAAGGCAAAACCAGGTAAGGACCATAAGAACGAGCCGGCGGCGCTTCATGGTACTGCTCCTAAAGGCTGGATTATAATCACTCTGCCAGATTTGTCTTGATATAGCACGAATTTTGTCAGCTGTGCTTAAGTATATTGAACAAGTTTTAAGCTGACATCGTCACATCTGAAAATAAGGGCAAAATTTAAAAGCGGGCCTGAATCTGAAAGGCAGTTATGATAACCATATATAATATCTACTATTTTGGTTGAAACCGCACGAAGGTAGCACTTTTCACCCCTCTGTCACAGCCTAGTCAACCGACCGCTTGATCAAAGTGGGGGGCAGGGTTTTTTACCATAGAATGGGTGCAAGAAAAGTATTGAACATTACCAGTTGAAAGCAGCGATTCTCGCGAGGGAAAGCCGGCAGGTATTCATGGCCGCAATCTTTATCCTTCACGTGGGCAAAGCCGTTGTGCAGATCGCGAGAAAAAAGCCGACGAGAGTCTCCGTCAGCCTTCCTTTCGGGGCGAATCGGATGCGACGGCCTCACCCAGGGAATTGGGGGGGGTAACCTTAAAAGTTGGGTCCAATCGGTAGCGTACCCGGTTGGCCTTCTCGCCGTTGTGTTCCAGGACGCCCGCCTGGAGCAGCAGGTTGAGGTAAGTCCAGGCGGTCTTCTTATTCACCTGGAAGTGCTCCTCAAAATCCAGCAGCTTAAACCAGCGGCCGCCGGTTAAGCGGAGAAAATCCCACAGGGTCTCGGGCGTGAGCTTGCGCCTGCCCTTTAGGGGCGGAGACAGGCGGGCCAGGGCCTCTCGCAAGGCCTCGCCGTCGACACCCTCCGGGTCCGGCCGGCGGGAGGCAAGGGGGGCGGCTTCCCGGGTCTCTGGGACACCGGTCCAATCCTCCGTCAGTCGTTCGAAATAATCTCCCACCTTGGCTTCGATGAGGTTCAAGAGGCGGTAAAACTGGGACAGGGTGATCTGGCCGGCCAGGCGGGTGACCAGGTAATCCTTGGCTTTTTTTCGGACAAAGGAGACCCGCTCTCCGGAGCTGACGGGCAAGCGGGCGGCGTCCAGCATGACCTCAAAAAACATGCCGGCCACCAGGGTGGTGTCCAGTCCCTGGGTGGGCGACCGCTGGTACCCGAGCCTTTCGGCGACCTGGGGGGCTCCGGCGGTGAGGGCAAAGTCGGCGAAGTCGTCGGCGAAGTCGGCCAACTTCTCTGGACGGGCCGCGGTTATCACCTGTTCCGTCAGGTGGCGCACCAAAGCCAGACGCCTATCCCGCTCCATGCTGACAGCCTCCCCGGGCTGGGCCGATTATAGGACATAATCGCCGCGGGAGCAAGGGGGGCCATCAGGTTTGATTCAGGGATGGTATGGCTCCGGCGGGATAAATTCTTGCTGAGGGTTGACACCCACCAGCGCTAACCTTACCTTCGTTACAAGTGCTGCTGCCCGGAAACCTTGCCCAATAGGCAGGTTGGGCCCAGCAATGCGGGTTACGCTGCCATGAAGAAAACGAATCAGTCGGATACTCCGGCCTCGAGATTCAGAATGGCGATGTACGGGATAATGCTAAGCAGCCTGATACTGGCCGCAGCCTGTGCTGAGGGCGGGTATTCATATCATTCCCCTTCCTACCCCACCTCCAGTTACCCAAGCAACTACTACCCGGATTATTACGGCCCAAGTTCCTACCCGGCACAGGACCCGGAATACTGGCGAATGTGGCAGGATCGCCAGGGCGGCGGCTAATTGCCTTAACCCTCTGGTCGCCTCCAGAACCAGATACGGAATGAATCCTGGTTAGCGCCTCAGTCCAAAATATCAGTTTGGCTTTATTTAACCGAAAACCTGCCAGCTCGCGCTGATTGCCCTTTCGAGGGAACCGCTGGAAGAGGACGGCGGCATCCAAGCTGCCGGTTGGTGCGGCGATCAAGAGGAAAAAGGAGAAATATTGCATGAGAGCCGCACGAACCCGGATCCTCCTTTATCTGCTGGTTATCCTGGCACCCCTGATGGTGGTGGCGTTATTTCACCTCAAGACTGAGGACGTGTTCTTTTATAATCTCGGCCGCAGCTTCGCACTACTGGCCTTTGCTATCCTCATTATGCAAGTGGTTCTGGCCGCCAGGCTCAAGTGGGTGGAGGAGCCCTTCGGCCTCAATCTGACCTTCCCGTTCCACCGCCGGATGGGGGCCCTGGCGGCTGTCCTGCTGCTGCTACACCCCCCGCTGATGGCCCTGGGCGGTGGCGGCTGGCATTTACTCTACGGAATCAAGATGGAATGGTACATCCTGGTGGCCAAGGCGGCCCTGCTGCTGCTGCTCCTCAACGTGGCGGTGAGCCTCTGGCGGGTGCGGCTGGGGATCAAGTTCGAAAAATGGCGCCGCTGCCATGA
>JAPLJC010000169.1 GCA_026388765.1 Deltaproteobacteria bacterium | reverse complement strand
TCTATCGTGCCTTCTATTTAGTCTACTTTATCTAACCAACCTAAAATTGTCAAGATTATTTTTCTATAAAATTTAAGTATTCTGTGACAATTTCTGGCGGGAGGTAAAAATAAATCTGGACAAAATCTCACAAATTGTCTAGTGGCAAAAACATTGATATAGACGGGGCGGGGGTTTCCGCAGACTCGGAAATCCCAAACCCTAGACAAAACGATAATTCGGCTCAGCCCCGGCTTTCCGCCAGCCTCAACCTCCCAGAAACTAGGCAAAACGAGACGGTGTGCTTAATAAATTCTTGTAAAATGTAAATTGACAGTTTACAATAGCAGCAATGATCCGTAACTTTCGGCATAAAGGCTTGCAACGGTTGTTTCAGCAGGACGATGGCAGCAAGTTACCGCCGGATATGGTGGAGCGGATCAGGCTGATCCTCTCCGCCCTGCAAGCTGCCCAAGAAATTGAGGCCATGAATCTGCCGACTTTTCGTTTGCATCCACTTAAAGGGGAATTATTAGGGTTTTTCGCCGTTACCGTCCGCGCCAATTGGCGCATTATCTTTCGTTTCGAGGGCAGCGAAGTCTTGGATGTTGATTTTATCGATTACCATTAAGAAGGAGAACGCCATGGAGATGAAGAATCCTGTTCATCCCGGTCTGCTGGTGAAGGCCTGTCTTGAAGAGCTTGGCTTAGCGATTGCGCCAGCAGCCGCGGCTCTCCATATCACGCGGCAGCAACTGCATAACATTGTGGCGGGGCGCAGCAGCGTGACGCCGGAAATGGCGATCCGCTTTGAAAAGGCGTTCGGCAGCACCGCGGATACCTGGCTGCGGATGCAGGTGAATTATGACCTGGCGCAGGCGCGGCGGCATACCTCCGAAATTGAGGTCGAACGCCTAACGCCAAAGGTGGCCTGAGAGTTAGGGACGAACGAAGCACTCCACGTCGAGCAAAACGCCATGACCATGAAGACCCCCCCGCATCCGGGCGAGATTATCCGGGACTTGTGCATCAAGCCCCTGGGCTTGACCGTCACGCAGGCCGCCCAGGGACTCGGCGTGGCCCGCAAGACTCTTTCTTTGCTGTTGAACGGCCATGCGGGCCTTTCCCCGGAAATGGCCGTCAGATTGTCGCAGGCGTTCGGGCGCAGCCCTGAAAGTTGGTTACAGCTTCAGGTGCAGTATGATATTGCCCAAGTCAAAAGATTGGCCAAGGAGATCAATATCAAACCCCTTTATGACTCGAACGGGCCGCAGCCCTAAGAGGAGCCATGAAGAAAGAGAAAAAAACTTTTCCCCTAAACTCCCTGGCCTTTGACATCGACGGGGTGGTGGCCGACATCATGACCACCTTCCTGGACCTGGCCCGGGAGCGCTACGACTGCGGCCACCAGCTGCGCTACGAGCAGATCACCACCTTCCGCCTGGAGGACTGCCTGGACCTGGACCCGGACCTCATCCAGAGCCTCATTCGGGAGCTCATCGACCGGCCCCATGAGTTGACCGTGGCGCCCTTGCCCCACGCCGTGCCGGTCCTCACCCGCCTGGCCCGGGAGACGCCCCTGGTGTTCGTCACCGCCCGGGACCGGGCCGCGCCCATCCGGACCTGGCTGCACCGCACCCTGCCCCAGGTGCCGCGCGAGGCCATCCGCGTGGTGGCCACCGGCGACCCCGATACCAAACTCCATTACCTGCTGGAACATCGCCTTCAATACTTCGTGGAAGACCGCCTGGAGACCTGCCAGCAACTGGCAGAGCACGGCATCACCCCCATCCTCTTCGCCCAACCCTGGAACCGCCGGCCGCACCCCTTCAGGGAAGTGGCCGACTGGCCGGAACTGGCAGGGCTTCTTTTCGAGGAGGAATAAATGAGTGGGGGAGGGGGATCGTGATCCCCCAGCCCTCCCCTCAACTCTTCCATTCTTCCAAATATTAAGATAGAATTTGAGTATGACGCAGCGGGAAGCAGCATTAGCGGGGCGGATTACCCCGGAAATGAAACAGGCGGCCCGGCGGGAAGGCTTGGCCCCGGAGGTGATCCGGGACGGTCTGGCCCGGGGTACCCTGGTGGTCCCGGCCAATCCGGGCCATCAGGGCTTGAAGCCCGTGGCCATCGGCACCGGGGTCCGGGTCAAGATCAACGCCAATATCGGCACTTCGCCCCACGACATCAATCTGGACAAGGAGCAGGACAAGCTGGCCGCGGCCCTGGAGTACGGGGCCGACGCGGTTATGGACCTGTCCACCGGCGGCGACCTGGACGCCATCCGCACCGCCCTGCTGGCCCGCTGCCCGGCCCCCTTCGGCACCGTGCCCATCTATCAGCTCATGACCGAAGCCCAAAGCCTGGAAGACGTCAAGGCCGACGCCCTTCTGGAGATGGTGCGCCACCACGCCCGCCAGGGGGTGGATTTCGTCACGGTGCACTGCGGCGTCACCCGGGCTGCCTTGCCGCTCTTGAAAAAAAGGGTCACCGGGGTGGTCTCCCGGGGCGGCGCCTTTCTCACCGCCTGGATGCGCCGTTTCGGCCGGGAAAACCCTCTTTATGAGAATTACGATCAGCTCCTGGAGATTGCCAAAACTTATGACGTCACCCTATCCCTGGGGGACGGCCTGCGCCCCGGCTGCCTGGCCGACGCCACGGATAAGGCCCAGCTCCATGAATTGAAAATCTTGGGAGAGCTCACCAAGAGGGCCTGGGCCAAAGGCGTCCAGGTGATGGTGGAAGGGCCGGGCCACCTGCCCCTGCACGCCATTAAGAAAAACGTCCGGCTACAGCAGAAATATTGCGCCAATGCCCCCTTTTACGTCCTGGGGCCCCTGGTCACCGACGTGGCTTCGGGTTATGACCACATCGCCGGGGCCATCGGGGGGGCCCTGGCCGCCACCGAAGGCGCCTCGTTCCTATGCTACGTCACCCCCGCCGAACACCTGAAACTGCCGGAGGTGGAAGACGTCATCGACGGAGTGGTGGCTTCCCGCATCGCCGCCCACGCCGCCGACCTCGCCCTGGGCCGCCCCGGGGCCGCCGACTGGGACCTGGCCATGTCCAAGGCCCGCCGGGCCCTGGATTGGGACACCCAACTCAAGCTCTCCATCAACCCCTCCAAGGCCAGGCGTTACCGGGAACAGAGTCTCGCTAAAGATGACCAGTGCACCATGTGCGGCCGCTTCTGCGCCATGAAGGTCTTCGACGACAAGTTTGAAGGCTGATCTCTTGGGGGAGGGGGCTAAGGGGCCAAGCCCTTTCCCTTATAAAAAGCTCCCCCATAACCTTGTGCACAAATCCCCAAAAATTCGTAAAAACCTGATTAAATTGGAGGAAAAATACAAGAATCCTGGCATTTTTTCCTGGCCTATGATAAATTTTTTTCGAGATTCCTCAAATTTGTAAAGCCTGGATCCGGCCGAGCCGGACTGGGACTGCGAGGGAAGAAAAATGGTTAAGATGGATTGCCTTCCGGGACAGCCGCGGGGGGCTTTTTTATCTCAATCCCCTGAGATGATGAAGTTTTCCGTGGCCTTGGACCAGATGCACGCCGAGTTGGGCGGGGTGCTGGCCCAGATTACTCCGGAGATGGCCGAGACCCTGATCAAGGAAGTAGAAGCTGCACCCCGCATCTTCGGCTGCGCCAGCGGCCGCTCCGGCTTTATCCTCCGGGGCTTCTTGATGCGGCTGATGCACCTCGGGTTCACCGTCTATTTCGTGGGCGAGACCACCACGCCGCGCATCCGTCCGGGGGACCTGCTGCTGGTGATGTCGGGCTCGGGCGAGACCGCCTATCCCCGGGAGATGCAGCGCCGGGCCAACAGCGCCAAGGCCCGGACCCTGGCCCTCACCGCCCATGCCGACTCCACCATCGGCCGGGAAGCCCAGGTGGTCATTACCATCCCCGGCACCACCAAGCTGACCCGGACCCAGGAAATCGCCTCGGTGCAATGCCCCGGCAGCCTGTACGAACAGGCCACCTTCCTGTTCCTGGAGGCCGTAGTCCTGATTCTTTACCAGAGGCGCTCCGGCCAGGACCAGGGCGAAGTCCTGGAGCGGCACGCGGATTTGGAGTAAAGAAAGTGGTCAATGGTCAGTGATCAGTGGCCAGTAAAATTGATTTTAACCACAGATCCCTGATCACTGGCCGCTGAGCACTTTTTCCCAACCATGAAATAACAAGGGATAACTTTATGCCTCCAATATTGCAATTAGCTTTGGACTTTGTGGATTTGCATCGGGCGGTGAATGTGGCGCAGTTGGCCGTGCCCGAAGGGGTGGACTGGGTCGAGGACGGCACCCCGCTGATCAAGAGTGAAGGTTTGGATGCGGTCCGGGAGTTAAAAAGGCTCTTTCCCGGCAAGGTCATCGTGGCCGACATGAAGATCATGGATGCCGGCCGCACCGAAGTGGAGGTGGCGGCCAAGGCCGGCGCCCAAATCGTCGATGTCCTGGGCACCGCCACCGATGCCACCATTGCCGAATGCATCCAGGCCGGCAAGAACTATGGCGCCAAGATCGCCGTGGACCTCATCGCCGTGGCCGACCCCGTGGCCCGGGCCGTCCAGGTGGCGGCGCTGGGGGCGGACTACATCTCGGTGCACGTGGCCATCGACGAACAGATGCGGGGTCTGGACCCTTTCGCCATCCTGGCTGCTGTCAGCCAGGCGGTTCAGGTGCCGGTGGGAGTGGCCGGGGGGGTCAATTCCGAGACCGCCGCGGCCGCGGTGGCCCACGGGGCGGCCTACGTCATCGTCGGGGGCGCCATCACCAAGGCCAAGGACCCCGGGCTCGCCACCCGGGAGATTCGCCGCGCCCTGGATGAAGGCGCGGTCATCCCCACCACCCTGTTCAAGCGGGTGGGAGCCGAAGAGATTCGCGGCGTGCTGGAGCTGGTCTCCAGCTCCAACCTCTCCGACGCCCTGCACCGGAGCGGCGTGTTGGAGGGGATACGGCCCCTGTTTCCGGGGGCCCGCCTGCTGGGGAAGGTCCTGACGGTGCGCACCTATCCCGGGGACTGGGCCAAGCCGGTGGAGGCAATCGACCTGGCCGAGCCGGGGGACGTGGTGGTCATCGACGCCGGCGGCGTCGGGCCCGCCATCTGGGGGGAGCTGGCCACCAATTCGGCCCTGCAGCGGGGGCTGAGCGGCGTGGTGATTGACGGGGCCATCCGGGACTCCGGCGACATCACTAAGCTGGGCTTTCCGGCCTTTTCCCGCCTGGTGATGCCCAATGCCGGGGAACCCAAGGGCTTCGGCGAGATCGGGGTGCCCATCCGGGTGGGCGGCGTCAAGGTGGAGAGCGGCGACTGGGTCCTGGGCGACGACGACGGCGTGGTCCACCTGCCCCAAAGCCTGGCGGTGGAATACGCCAACCGGGCCATGGACGTCCTGGAGAAGGAAAACCGCATCCGGGAGGAGATCAAGGAAGGCCGCACCCTGGCCCAGGTGGTGGACTTGCTCAGGTGGGAGAAGAAGGTGTAATTCTCGTTCCCAAATTGAACTGGGGAACGGAAATGGGGGCCAAGCTGGGCCTGGCGGCGAAAAAGGCAATCCCAGGTTGAACTTAGGGATTGGAAAATCGTGCATCAGCCAAGTAGCGCATATTCTTAAGTTTTCCTGGTGAGCCGCACAGTTTCGCAGGGACTTCAAGTCGAAAAAAGAGGCCAATCGGGGCCAGCCTGTGCCGATACCTGATAAAATGCCGCAGTTCGTTTCGCATAAGTATCTTATTTGGCTCACTTTAGTCCGCTGAGGTGGCGCTGGCTGAGCGGTCCGGGACCGCCGAAGCACCGGTGTTGTACCGCATTGTTGCCGCTTGGCGGCCGGGCGGTCCGGGGGTAGAGCGGTCAAGTTACACATGCAGATAAGGTAAGGCCAGGGGAGAGAAATTTCCAGAACAGCAGAGACAGTTGACCCGGTGGAAGTGTTCAAGGTTCAAGGTGCAAAGTTAGGGGTGCGCCCAGCAGGAAGTTGGCATGATTTACGGGCGGGCCAAAGGCCCAAGAGCAACTGCTCAAAATGTAATGCTAAAGGCGGGATGCGCTTCGCTTTCCCGCCCTACGGGCTGGTCGACGACGACGGCGTGATGCACCTGCCCCAAAGCCTGGCGGTGGAATACGCCAACCGGGCCATGGACGTCCTGGAGAAGGAAAACCGCATCCGGGAGGAGATCAAGGAAGGCCGCACCCTGGCCCAGGTGGTGGACTTGTTGAGGTGGGAGAAAAAAACTTGATTTTTATTTAAACTTGATGCACTTAGAATGTTATGAGAGCCTTCATTACATTTGATGAATTAAGGGAAATAGGGAAAGAAATAGATCGGCGCGCGATTCTTGAAAAGGCAGCCGATATTCAGGGAAAAAATGTTTTTCTTTCCCATTCATCAGATGATCATGATTTGGTGCCCGGTGTTATTCGAATTCTTGAAGGCCATGGTGCACGGGTATATGTAGATGAGCGTGATTCAGAATTGCCCCAGGATGATTTTACTGCAACGGCGGACCGCCTGCGAACTGCGGTTCAGACTTGTGGGAAATTTGTCTTGTTTGTAACTCCAAAAACAAAAGATAGCTCTTGGATACCATGGGAGCTGGGTTTAGGAGATGGTGCAAATAGCATAAGCAATGTTGCTTTGTTTCCATCTGCTGAGAAATTATATGAACAAACTTGGTCTGAGCAAGAATATCTTGGTCTTTATCGAAGGGTAATCTGGGGTAATTTTGAAGGAAAAGAGCCTGAATGGCTTGTTCTAAAACATCGCGAAAACACTGCAATCCGATTAAGTGAGTGGATTTCTAGTAGGAGGTTGTGATGAGTTATAGAAATAAAACATATGTGATTTTTGATGGGGATAATGACATGTGGGCCTATGCCTACATGAAAGGGTGGAAATCAAATCAAAATGTTTCTTTTAATTTTCATGATGCCCATGATTTAAATGTAATTACAGAACGAGCTTCGGAAGAAACAGTAAAGCGGAAACTTCGTGAGCGTTTTTCATCCGCGAAGCAGGTGATTGTTTTGGTAGGTGAACAAACGAAGAATTTATACAGATTTGTCCGCTGGGAACTCGAAATTACGTTAAACTTAAATTTGCCGATTGTGGCTGTAAACCTCAATGGAAAGCGGGAATACGATCCAGAAAGGTGTCCTCCTATCCTACGTGGTAGGTACATTGTACATGTTCCTTTTAAAGCTAACATAATTCAGTATGCCCTTGATAATTTCCCTGATGAATATGCAAGACATGATCCAAAAGAAGTTGGCGATCGTCATTATCCAATTGAAATTTTCAAGCAACTTGAGCTATGAACGAGGAAATAACTTTCACTGAAGGGGACTATCCTGGCCTGTATCAGGCAGCAGATACAGAATCTAAAAAGTCCCAGCAAATATATTATAGATGTCTTTGTTCCTACTTAGGTTTGTTAATCCTCGGGGTGATAATTGCGCTTTTTTTAGGTGATTCAAAATTATTGGCCATTATTTCAGCAGCATCATTTTTGGGTGCTCTATCCATTTGTATATTCTTAGCAGCAAAGAGGCATGATCGGAAATGGTATACTGCTAGGGCAGTCGCTGAGTCAGTAAAAACGAGAACGTGGCGTTACATGATGCGCGCTGAGCCGTATGATTGTCCCGATATAGAAGCCAGAAAATTCTTTTTATCTGATCTTCAATTAATTCTTATTCAAAATAGGGAAGTTACGAAAGAACTTTCGGGGGAATCTGCCACACATGATGCAATTAACATAAAAATGGAATTAATTAAGAGTATGGATCTCCAAACTAGGAAATCAATTTACAAGAAACTTCGAATCGAAAACCAACTCAACTGGTATAGCCTAAAAGCTGTGATAAATAAAAAGCAAAATCGGAAATATTTCATTTTGCTAGTAGCTGTTAATATAATGGCTGTAGTTTGTGTGATTTTGAGAGTAGCTTTTCCAAGTTGGAAGTACCTACCAACACAGGTATTTGCTGTTGGCGCAGCATCTATTGTTTCATGGTTGCAGGCTAAACGTTTTGGAGACCTATCCACATCATACAGTTTAGCAGCACATGAAATATCAATAATATCTGCCTTAGCAGATGATACCAAGACGGAGGAGGATTTTTCTAGATTTGTAAGCGATACAGAAAATGCCTTCTCAAGGGAACATACGCAGTGGGTTGCCAGGAGAGATATCTAAAAATGTAGGTCGTGCATTGCGCGCCATTACGAGTGGGTGGTGCATACCGCGAAAAGCACAGGCGGGACGCCTGTGCCACCAATTTTTTGATTTTTAAACCGCTTCGCCTTTTCCCCGTTTCCCCTTTTCCCCCTCATCTTCCTTACACCGCTTCCTGGCTTCCTTGCGGCACAGTTCCCAGATGACGCAGCCGCGCCGGAACTTGCAGTAGATGCAGGGGTCGGTGCAGGCCTTGCAGAGGTCCAGGCACTCCTGGCAGTAACCGTGTTCGTGTTTCTGGCACTGGACACAGGCCGTCCGGTCCGGGTGAAAACGGCAGGTGGTCATCAATTCCATAGATTAATTAATGAGTGCAGCAATGGAGTTCAGCCTTTATCCCCTCTCCCCCAATGTGGGAGAGGGTTACGGTGAGGGGGAAGTAATCTCTTTTCCGGCCCCATTAATAATTATAGCAAAAATCGCCGCGTCGGGGTGCCATGTCCCCCAATCATGAAAAACTATGTAGGGGCGGGGCGCGAGCCGCTCCGACAACCCCATCCTCACATCCCCTTCAGCGAAATCCGTGGTTAATTTTGACCCGACCGCCAAAAATCTCCGCCCTTGCCCTTTAAAACCGGGGGTTCCCATCCTATTTTATATAATATTGCCGGCTAGGGCGACCAGGCGGATCGTCTCGACGCCCAAGGGATAAACCATGACCGAAGATCAATTCGCCGCGCTCCGGGACCGCATGGTGGACCAGCAGATCAGGGCCCGGGGGGTGGTCGACCCGAGGGTGCTGGCGGCCGTGAGGCAGGTCCCCCGGCACCTGTTCATCCCCCAGCACCTCTGGGACCAGGCCTACAACGACTATCCTCTGCCCATCGGGGCGGACCAGACCATCTCCCAGCCTTACATCGTGGCCCTGATGACCGAGATCCTGGAGGTCAAGGAGACCGATCGGATCCTGGAACTCGGCACCGGCTCCGGCTACCAGGCGGCCATCCTGGCGGAGCTGGCCGCCCAGGTCTTCAGCATCGACCGCATGGGCGACCTGGCGCGCCAGGCCAAAGAAATGCTGGACTCCCTGGGCTATAAGAACGTGCAGATAAGAGTAGGAGACGGCACTCTGGGCTGGCCGGAGGAAGCCCCCTTTGACGGCATCATCGTCACCGCCGGGGCCCCCAAGGTCCCCAGGCCCCTGACGGAGCAACTGGCCCTCGGGGGGCGGCTGGTGATTCCGGTGGGAGACGTCTGGTCCCAGACGCTGACCTGTGTGCGCAAGACCAGGGAAGGGCTGAAGTTCGAATACCACGGCGGCTGCCGCTTCGTGCGCCTCATCGGCAAGTACGGCTGGAACGGCGGCCAAGAGGCGGAGGCGCGCTCGGATTAAAGCGGGCGCCAGGGTAGGGCGGGGCCCTCGTGGGGCGGGCGTCCCCGCCCGCCAACCTCAGGTGGGGCGGTCAGAGACGGCCGCCCCACCTGGTTATGGTTCGAGCCAACTAGTCAGATTTTGCCACCTGGGGCCGGTTCTCCGCGAGGCCTGCCTCGATGACCCGCCGGGCCAGGGGGCCGGCGGCGGAGCCGCCGTGGCCGGCGTGCTCCACCAGCACCGCCACGGCCACCTTGGGGTTGTCCGCCGGGGCGTAGGCCACAAACCAGGCGTGGTTCTCAAATCTATTGCCCACCTTGACCTCTTTGCTGCCCTTCTTTTCCCGGTCCAACTTTTCCGCGGCCACCACCTGGGCGGTGCCGGTCTTGCCGGCCACCTGGACCTGGGCCAGGTGGGCTTCCCTGCCGGTCCCTTTCTCTTCCTCCACCACCCCTTCCAGGCCCTTTTGCACCTCGGCGATGGTGGCGGGGCTGGCCCCCAGGCGAGATTTTACTACCGGCTGGGGCTGGAACAGGATCTCGCCGGCCGGGCTCTCCACCTTTGCCACCAGCTGGGGCTCATAGATTATCCCGCCGTTGGCGATGGCTGCCGTTACCATGGCCATTTGGATGGGGGTAGCCAGGTTGTAACCCTGGCCGATGGCCACCGACATGGTCTCCCCTTCGTGCCAGGGTTGCTTGAAACGGGCCTTTTTCCATTCGGAGGAGGCCACCAGCCCCGTCATCTCCTTATCCAGATTTAGGCCGCTGGGCTGGCCCAGGCCGAAGCGGCGGGCCCACTTGGCGATGCGGTCGATTCCCAGCTTCTTCCCCACGGTATAGAAATAGACGTCGCAGGATTCCACCAGGGCCTTATGGAGATTCACCCGGCCATGGCCGTGCTTGCTCCAACAGTTGAACGTGTGGTCGCCGGAGACCAGGGACCCGGAGCATTGGATGATGGTGTCGGGGGTGATGACCTTTTCCTCCAGGCCGGCCACTGCCATGATGATTTTAAAAGTGGAGCCAGGGGGGTATTGGCCTCTCAAAGGCCGGTTCTCCAGGGGGTGAGTCTTATCTTGGCTTATCTTCTGCCATTCCTGGGGGGTGAGCCCCCGTTCAAAGGCCTCCTGCGAGAAGGTGGGGGAGGATGCCAAGGCCAGGACCTTGCCTGAGCGAGGGTCCAGGGCGACAATGGCCCCCATTTTGCCCTCCAGGCAGGCCTCCGCCTCCTTCTGCATCCGATCGTTCAGGGTCAGCCAGACATTGGCTCCGGGGGTGGGAAAGACTGACTCCATCTGGCCGAGTTCCCGGCCGTAGGCGTCGACTTCGATGCGGCGGAAGCCCCGGGCGCCGCGGAGATATTTATCCCAGGCCAGTTCGATGCCGTACCGGCCCACGTAGTCCCCGCTCTTGTAATTGGCCAGCTTGTCGTTCTTGAGTTGGGCTGCGGAGACCTCTCCTAAATAACCCAGGACGTGGGCTGCCTGTCCCTTTTGGCGATATTCCCGCTTGGGTTGGATCTGCACCAGCACTCCGGGCAACTCCGGCTGATAAGTGGCCACCTGGGCCAGTTCTTCCCAGGTGAGGTCCCCCCGGACCCGTACCTGATACAGGCCCGCGACCCGGGCACTCTCCAACTGAGCGGCGAGCTGCTTCTGGTCCAATTTCAGCAGTCCCGCCAGGCGGCGGGCCAGGACGGGAATATCCCCCACGTCTTCCAGGACCGCGACCATTTCGTAGCTGGGCCGGTTGGCCACCAGCACCTGCCCGCGCTGATCCAGAATCATGCCCCGCCAGGGGGGCAGGTCTTGCAGGCGGATGCGGTTGTGTTCCGAGCGCAGGCGCAGATCTTCCCCCTGCACCAACTGCAGGGACCAGAGGCGCAGGAAGAGCAGGGTAAAGAGGACGATGACAATGAGGGTCACCCCGGAAAAATTGCGCCGCACCCGTTCCTGTTCTTCCGGGGGCATGGTGCCGCCGCTGGAAGCGCCCAGGAACTTAAAACCCCATAAGTTCTGTTTTTCCGGATCCGACATCGGGGTTGGTCTCAAGAAAAAGGCTGGTACTGAGAGGGCTCATTTCCAGGGCGCCAACCGAAGTGGCGCAGAAAAGTTTCCACGGCGCCCACCAGGAGATACATTAATGGCCCCAAAGCCGCGGTGCCCAGGATTTCCACCCCATGATGCAGCAGCAGATCCTTGAAGAAAAACCCTTCATAGCCGACGGTCATGAGGCTCACTTGCATAAACACCTCTTGCAGGACCAGGGCCACCAGACTGGCCAGTACCTGGGAGCCCAGGTGCTGCCAGAGGAGACGCTGGCGAAAAAACCGGGCGGCCGCCACCAGCACCAGGGCCGCGCCCAGGTGGAGCCCGAAGGGGGTGGTGGCGAAGCTGTCCTGCAAGGCTCCCAGGACCAGAGCCAAGGCCAGGGACAGGGCCAGGGAGGGCCGCAAACCCACGTAAAACAGCAGCAGGGCCAGGAGGCGCAAGTGCACGTGGGGAAAGTACACCAGGTTCTGCAGGTAAAAGAGGCAGAGGGCCAGAAAAGCGTAGGAGAGGAAGGCGGCGCTCATGGTTCGGACAGGGTGAGGTTGGCCACCTTCACCACCAGGACTTCTTCCAGGGCCGACAGGTCCACCGCGGGGGTCACCTCGATTTCCTGGAAGACCCCGGGGTTTTTCTTATTGGCCTCGGTGACCTTGCCGAAGACCAGCCCCTTGGGATAGAGACTGGCCAGGCCCGAGGCCAGAACCAGGTCGCCCAACTGCACATCGGCGCTCTTGGGGACAAAATCCAGGGAGCAGCGGTTGCCTCCCTTGCCCTGAAGGATGCCTCGCACCCGGGTACGCTGCACCATGGCGTCGGCGCCGCTCTTGCGGTCCACGATAAGCATCACCTTGGCATACTGGGGGTAAGTCTCCACCACCCGGCCCACGATGCCCTCCGGGGCCAGCACCGGCAAGCCGGTTTTCACCCCCTGAGCCCTCCCCTGATCAATGAGGGCGCAGCGGGACCATAAAGAAGGGTCGTAGGCGAAGACCCGAGCGCCAATGACCGGCAGGGCCACCTGCCTCTTTAAATCCAGTAAGCCTTCCAGGCGGGTCAGAGCCTGCTGGGCTTCCTGATAGCGGACTTCCTTCTGCCGGTACTCCTCCAGACTCTGACGCAACTGGCCATTTTCCTGCTTGGCCCCCACCAGGTTGAAGTAGTCCTGCCAGAGCCGTTTGACGCTGCGGCCCAGGTATTCCAAGGCCTGCAGGCCGGGGGCGGTCACGGTGACTACCAACCCCTCCACCCTCTTCAGGACCGGCGACTGCTTCAGGCTGAGGGACAGGACGGAGAAAACCAGCAGGATGGCCAGCACGATGAGCAACGGGGTGCGGTAGCGCAGTCTAGGGCGCAAAGCTAACCGCCTCAATCAACCATCACTTCCTTCAGGATGTTAAGGTTATCCAGGGCCCGGCCGGAACCCAGGACCACCGTGGCCAGAGGGTCGTCGGCGATCTTAATGGGCAGCCCCGTCTCCTGCTTCAACAGTTCATCCAGCCCCTTCAAGAGGGCGCCGCCGCCGGTCAAATAGATGCCCCGGTCGACGATGTCCGCCGCCAACTCCGGCGGGGTCTGCTCCAGACAGGTTTTCACCGCGGCCACGATCTGGTCGATCTGCTCCTGGATGGCTTGGCGCACTTCATCGGAATTGACGTTGATGATCTTGGGGATACCGGTGACCAGGTCGCGGCCTTTGACATCCATGGACTCGGGTTCTCCCGGGTAGGCGTTGCCGATGGTAGTCTTGATGATCTCGGAGGTGCGCTCGCCGATGAGGAGGTTGTAGGTCCGCTTGATGTATTGCAAAATGGCCTCGTCCATCTTGTCGCCGCCCACCCGGACGGACTTGGAATAGACGATGCCGGCCAGGGAGATGACCGCCACTTCGGAGGTGCCGCCGCCGATGTCCACCACCATGTTGCAGATGGGCTCGGTGATGGGCAGCCCGGCGCCGATGGCCGCGGCCATGGGTTCTTCGATCAGGTAAACCTCCCGGGCCCCGGCCGATTCCGCCGACTCCCGCACTGCGCGCTTCTCCACCGGAGTGATGCCGGAGGGGACGCAGATGATGATGCGCGGCCGGATCCACGAACGCCGGTTGTGCACCTTGCGGATGAAGTGGCGCAGCATGGCCTCGGTGATCTCGAAGTCGGCGATGACCCCGTCCTTCATGGGGCGGATGGCGACGATATTGCCCGGGGTGCGCCCCAGCATCATCTTGGCTTCCCGGCCCACGGCCAGTACCCGGTTGTTGCCCCGTTCGCTTTTCCGTACTGCCACCACCGAGGGTTCGCTCAGGACGATGCCTTTGCCTTTGACATAAACCAGGGTGTTGGCGGTGCCCAGGTCAATGGCCAGATCATTGGAGAACCATCCGAGGATGGGATCTAGGAACATAGGCGCAACTCCTTAAATCTTTATGGAAACACCGCCTGAGGGTGGGATAATACCCGCCAGAGGGTAAAAAGGCGCTCCGTCCCAGAGCGCCCCGTAGGGACATGTCAAACCCTGCCCCTCTATTGTGCCTACTTAGTGAAAAAATTCAACATAAAAATCCGTTTGGGGCTCTTGGAAGCACTTTCGAACGCAAGTTTCCTTGAGCCATTGTGCTAAAATCGCGGCCAGCACCTTGACAAAAGCTCATATAAATGGTTTATAAAATGTTTGGAAAAAGTTCAGGGAATAAGGATGAGTAAATGTCGAAACGGACGTATCAACCCCATAATTTGCGCCGCTCCAGAACCCACGGTTTCCTGGAGCGGATGAGCACCCGGGGCGGCCGCCAGGTCATCAAACGCCGCCGGGCCAGGGGCCGCAAACGCCTGACGGTCTAATCCGGTGGAGTGCCCCTGATTTCTGCCCCGCATACCGTCGACCGGTGCTCCGCCCCCGTCCCGACCCCAACCGTCACAGGGACCGCCAGCTTCACCAAAGCGGATCGTCTCCGCCGTCGCCGCGACTATCTCCGGGTCCAGGCCCAGGGGAGGCGGCTACACACGCGCCATTTCGGGGTCACCCTGGCGCCGCCGGAGGCCCCGGGTCCCCGCCTGGGACTGGTGGTGACCCGGCGTTTCGGCAAGGCGGTTAGACGCAACCGGATGAAGCGCCTGTTGCGGGAATTTTTTCGGCGTCATAAGAATCTGCTGCCCTGCCGAGATCTGGTAATCATGGCCAAGAAGGGGGCTGAAGCCTTGAGTTATGACCAGGTAGCGGAGGAATTGGGCCGTCTGCTGCTGGCTCCGGCCCCGGGTGCCGGCCATGACTAAACTGGCCCTGTGGGCCATCAGGGCCTATCAGTTGCTGATTTCACCCCTGTTTCCCAGTTGCTGCCGGTTCGCCCCCAGCTGCTCCCATTACGCCTGCGAAGCCCTGGCGCGCCACGGTTTCTGGCGGGGTCTGTATTTAAGTCTGCGGCGCCTGCTGCGCTGCCATCCTTTTCACCCCGGGGGTTGGGACCCGGTGCCCTGAGGAGTCACTAATGGAAAAAAGGGCGATGATTGCCCTCGCTTTGAGTTTTGTGGTCTTTCTGGCTTTCATGTACATCGGGGAGAAGTCCAAGGTCCGCCCGCTCCCGGAAGCCCAGCAGGCCCAGCAAACCCAGCCGCGCCAACCAGTCCAGCAGGCCCAGCCGCCGGCCCCGGCTCCGGCCCAGCCGGCGGCGAGTCCAACGGCTGCCAAGCCCGCCGCGGCCCCGGTCCGGCCGGCCAAAGACGTGGTGGTGGAAACCCCGCTGTTTCGGGCGGTGTTCACCGAAGCCGGTGGGCGCCTGAAGAGCTTTCAACTGAAAAAATACCTGGAAAGCCTGCCCTTCACCCCCATTTCCCATTTCAAATTGGGGCCGGTTGGCTTCGAACTGGACCGCTACCACAGCCCGCAGAATTCTACCGCCCAGCCCAAAGAGCTGGTGCGTCCCGGCCCCGGCCAGGATTTCCCCCTGGGCCTCAGTTGGGAAGGCAAAGGCCTCGCCGTGCCCGGAACCCTGTCCTGTGAAGCCTCTCGCCCGGGGCTCAATCTCAGGGACGGGGATAAGGAAACCCTGAAATTTACCTGCGTCAGTCCCGATGGTCTGACCTTCGTCAAGACCTTCACCTTTAAGGGGGACAGTTACGGCTTCGACCTGGGGGTGCAGGTGACCAACCGCACCGGCCAAACCCTGGATGGGCAACTGGACCTTGACCTCAGCGAAAATTTCACCGGGGAGGATGCCTCCCGCTTCCATTTCCTCGGGTTCAATGGCTCCATCAATAATAAGTGGGAAGAGATTAAAAGCGGCGGTCTCAAGGAGCCCAAGACCTTTACCGGCAAGATTGACTGGGCCGGCCTGGATGAGGGCTATTTCCTGACCGCCATGGTGCCCCAGGCGGCCCCCAAGACCCTGGTGCGGCTGCAAGAGACCCCGCCGGGGCCCATGGTGGCCAGCCTCCGGACCCCGGTGGAAAGCCTGCCTGCCGGCCAGGCGGCCCAGTTCTCCTACGCTCTCTATTTCGGGCCCAAGGACCTGAAAGACCTCCAACCCCTGGGCCTGGAAAAGACTGTCAATTTCGGCTGGTTCGATTTCCTGGGCCGACCCTTGCTTTATGTCCTGAAGTTCTTTGAACGATATTCCTTGAACTACGGTTGGGCCATCATTATCCTCACCTTCTTGATCCGCATCGTCTTCTTTTACCCCAACCATAAAAGCTACAAGTCCATGAAGGACATGCAGAAGCTCCAGCCCAAGGTGGCCAAGCTCCGGGAGAAATACAAAGACGACAACGAGACCATGAACAAGGAGCTGATTGCCCTTTACAAGACCTTCAAGGTCAACCCCCTGGCCGGCTGTCTACCCATGGTGATCCAGTTGCCGGTCTTCATTGCCCTGTACAACGTCCTGGGTTATGCCATCGAGCTGCGCCACGCCTCCTTTATTTCCACCGTGCCCTTTACCGATATCGTCTGGCTGGCGGATCTATCCACCAAGGACCCCCTGCTCATCACCCCCATCGTCATGGGGGCCACCATGTTCCTCCAGCAAAAGATGACGCCTTCTCCCGGTGACCCCACCCAGGCCAAGATGATGATGTTCCTGCCGCTAATCTTCACCTTTATGTTTCTTAACTTCGCCTCCGGCCTGGTGATCTATTGGCTGGTGAACAACGTGCTTTCCATCGTCCAACAACACTATACCAACAAGTACCTTACGTAGGTTTCAGGGGAAGCAGTGATGGAGTTTCAGGAGTTTGCAGGCAAGAGCACCGAGGAGGCCATTGATAACGCCTGCGCCCATTTTCAGGTCTCTCCGGAGCAATTGGAGATCGAGATTGTCTCGGTGGGCTCTCCCGGGATCTTTGGTCTGGGGGGCCGTAAGGCGAAGATTCGGGCCGCCCTCCGGGAGGAGTCGGAAGAGCTCCTGCTGACCTCGGCCAAAGAGATCCTGGAGACCTTCCTGGAGCGGATGCAAGAGAAGTCCAGCGTGAGCGTCCACCAGGAGGACGACCGCATCAGCCTGCGCATCGAAACCGAGGATGCCGGCCTGCTCATCGGCAAGCAGGGCCAAACTTTGGACGCCCTGCAATATCTGGTTACCAAGATGTTGGCTAAAAAGAGCCGCCGCAAGGTCAGGATCACCATCGACGTGGAGGCCTACCGGGCCCGGCACAATGAGGCCCTGGCCCACCTGGCCCAGAAGTACGGCGAGAAGGTGAAGAAGAGCGGCAGGCCCATTATTTTGAGTCCCATGAACCCTTACGACCGCCGCATCGTCCACATGGCCCTCCAGGACGACAAGGAATTGAAGACCGTGAGCCGGGGAGAGGGCCTCTACAAGAAGGTGGTCATTTCGCCCGCCAAGAAGAAAGAAGGGCAGGAGGATGCCGCCGGCCCGGCATGACCCAGCCTGATCCGGCCGATACCATCGCCGCAATTTCCACGCCCCCGGGCGAGGCGGGCCTGGGCATCGTCCGGCTCAGCGGACCCCGGGCGGTCGCCATCGCCCGGAAAATCTTCCGGCCCCACCGCCCCCACGCCTCCTGGCGCTCCCACCAACTCTACCTGGGCCAGATCATCGACCCCCAGGGAGAAATCATCGACGAAGTGCTGCTCTCCTGGATGAAGGCCCCCCACACCTACACCCGGCAAGACGTGGTAGAGATCAACTGCCACTCCGGCTACGGGGTGCTCGCGCGCCTCCTATCCCTGGTGCTGGACCAGGGGGCCCGGCTGGCCCAGCCCGGAGAGTTCACCCTGCGGGCCTTTCTCTCCGGAAGAATCGACCTGACCCAGGCGGAAGCGGTCCTGGAGGTGATCCGGGCCCGCACCGACGCCTCCCTCCAGGTGGCCGCCGGCCACCTCCAGGGGAGCCTGGGGCGGTCCTTGGTGCAGATTCGGGAAGCCCTACTGGACCTGCTGGCCCGGGTGGAGGCGGCCCTGGATTTTCCGGAAGAGGCCGAGGAATTATCCCCTGAGACCCTAAAGGAGGGGCTGGCGGCCCAGACGGGGGCCTTGCAACGCCTCACCGCCACCTACCGGGAAGGGCGGCTGCTCCGGGAGGGCCTGCTGACGGTCATCGCCGGACGCCCCAACGCCGGCAAATCGAGCCTTCTGAACCGTCTCCTGGACCTGGACCGGGCCATCGTCACCGAGATTCCCGGCACCACCCGGGACCTCATCGAGGAGGTTATCACCCTGGGGGGTATCATGGTGCGCCTCAGTGACACCGCCGGGCTCAGGCCCGCCCGGGACCGCCTGGAAGAGCTGGGCATTCAGCGCACGAGGGCGCGCCTGGCCCAGGCCGATCTGGTCCTCTATCTCCTGGACGGCAGCGCCCCCTTGAGCCGGGAGGACCGGGAGGCCCTGGAGGAACTAGCCGGACGCCGGGCCCTGGCAGTGATCAATAAGGTGGATTTGCCCCTCGTGCTCCAGGAAACCGACTTACAAGGGGCCACTTCCTTGCCGCTGGTGCCAATCTCCGCCCTCACCGGCCAGGGGATTGAGGCGCTGAAGCAGGCCATCGTGGACCTGGCCCTGGGAGGCGGCCTCAAGTTGACCGGGGAGATGGTCACCCAGGCCCGGCATCAACAGCATCTCGAGAATTGTCTGGCTTATCTGGCCCAGACCCGGGGATTGCTGGTCGACTGCCATGAAGCTCCGGCCTGGGAACTGGTGGCCCTGGAACTCCGGGAGGCCATCCGGGAGCTGGGGGAGATCACTGGCCAGGAAGTGGGCGACGAGGTCCTGGAGCGCATCTTTTCGGAGTTTTGCCTGGGGAAATAGGATTAGAGGGGAAACCCGCACTTTTCCCCAGCCGCTAGTTTAAAATATGGCACATGATTTATTAATATTTTTACTTCCCCTTCCGTGTGGGAAGTGTAACCGCCATAATATGTTTCAAAACCGGTTCTCTCTGTCATCCTGAAAGCTCGTAAAATCACGCCAAAGCGCCATTACGGAATCCATTCCTAAAAATCTCCACTTTCCTGATTTTCTTGAGTAAGTTGGTTCGTATTTTGCATAACTGTATCCTCGGGAAATTTAAGTTCTTAGAATTAACGGACGATTTAAAGGATGATGCCCCAGGCTCAGCCAGATATTGCCCCCATGGACCTTTTGCAAGAGGGCGCCACCGCCCTGGGTCTGGACCTGGGCGCGGCCACGGTAGGGCAGTTTGATTTTTACCTGACCCAGCTGAAGTTATGGAACACTCGGGTCAACCTCACCGGCCTGAAGACCGACCGGGACATGGTGGTCAAACATTTCCTGGATTCCCTGGCGGTCTTGCCCTTCCTGTCCTCGGCCCGGTCCCTGGCTGACCTGGGCAGCGGCGCCGGATTTCCCGGCCTGGCTCTAAAGCTGGCCCGGCCCGAGCTGAAACTCACCCTGGTGGAAGCCCGGGAAAAGAAGGCGGCCTTTCTGGAGTACCTGGTTTCCTGTCTCAAGCTGCGGGACGTCACGGTGGTTCAGACTCATCTGACCGTGGAGGAGGCCCGGGAGTGGGGGCCCCGGTTCGAGGCGGTGGTTTCCCGGGCCACCTATATCCTGCTGCGCTTTTTGGAAGTTACTGCCCCCCTGCTCTTGCCCGGGGGCCTGGCTCTGGCCCTCAAAGGGCCGCACCTGGCCGGAGGAGAGTTGGAAGCCGCCACCACCGTGAGCCAGCTTTTGGGCCTGACGCCCCCTAGGACTCATTATTACCAGCTGCCGTTGAACGGGGAGCCCCGGCTGGCGGTAATGAGTTATCGCCGGCGGTGAGGGGCCGACCTTATTCACTTCCACCAAGATTACTGCCTTAAATCCACCATTTTTCGTGTATAATAAAACCTGCTAAGATAATTACACCGCTAACCTTATCCGGAAGCTTATGTCGTTTATTTCCTGGCAATATCTCCTCTTTTTGCCTTGCATCTTTATCCTGTATTGGACCCTGTCCGGGAGAAAGCGGCTGCTCCTGCTGCTGGCGGCCAGCTACTGGTTTTACGCCGGTTGGGATGTGCGCTTCCTGGCCCTGGTGCTGAGCACCACGGTGATTGATTTCCTCTGCGGCCTGAGCCTTGATGGCAAGCGAACCGCGCCGGTTACGGCGCTGCTCCTCTCTCTGACGCCGGCGGCCTGGACCGGCGTCTGCTACCTGTTCCTGCCGGCGGCCGGGATTTCCCCCGGGGTCATGGGCCTGGCCGCGGCCCTGGGCCTCATTTTCTTCGGCATCCATGAGTCGTTGTGGGCCTTTGCCGGGGAGGGGCGGCGCCGCGGTTTTCTCATCCTCAGCATCTGCTTCTGTCTCGCCATCCTCGCGTTTTTCAAATACTTCGGCTTCTTCGTGCAGTCGGCCAGGACGTTGCTCGAGACCGCCGGGCTCCATACCGACCCGGTGTTGCTCAAGATCATCCTGCCGGTGGGCATCTCGTTTTACACCTTCCAGTCCCTGGGTTACGTCATCGATATTTACCGCGGGGTGGCTCCGGCGTGCCGCAGCTTTGTCACCTTTGCCGCGTTTGACGCCTTTTTCCCGCAGATGGTCTCCGGGCCCATCGAGCGGGGCCAGCAACTCATTCCCCAGTTGGAGGCCGATCACTCCTTTAAGCCCTCCTACCTCCAGGACGGTCTCAGCATGATCCTGGTGGGCTTCTTTAAGAAGGTTTTTGTGGCCGACAACTGCGCCGTCCTGGCCAATTACGCCTTCGACCCGGCCACCCACCTGAACGGCTACTGGGCGGTCCTGGGCGTGGTCGCCTTTGCCTTCCAAATCTACGGGGATTTCTCCGGTTACACCGACATGGCCCGGGGTTCCGCCAAGCTCCTGGGCATCGACCTGGTGGAGAACTTCCGTTTTCCCTATCTGGCCCAAAATCCCTCGGACTTCTGGTCCCGGTGGCACATTTCCCTGTCCAACTGGTTCCGGGATTATCTCTACATCCCCCTGGGGGGCAACCGGGGCGGCCGCTGGCAAACCCTGCGCAACCTCGGGGTGACCATGCTGCTGGCGGGGCTCTGGCATGGGGCTTCGTGGATCTTCGTACTCTGGGGGGCCTATCATGGGGCCCTGCTCATCGCCTATCGCTTCCCGCCCCTGAATTTGCTTTCGGGACGGGATGACCGGTTCTCCTGGCGCTCCTGGCTGGCGCTGCCCTTGATGTGGGTTTTCATCCTGGTGGGCTGGGCGATGTTCCGCAGTGCCGACCTGCCTCAGTTGGGGTCGTGGTTCGGGGCCCTGGGCCACTGGCAGGCCGCCCTGGATCTGCCCTGGAAGTCTTCCTGCCTCTGGCTGCTGCTCCACACCGTGCCCCTGATACTGCTGCAGCTTTTGACCCTAAAATATCGGGACGAAACCGGCGTCCGCCATTTGCCCTGGCCGGTTAAAGGCACGGTTTACCTGCTGCTCCTGCTCCTGGTGGTGTCGTCCTCGGAGCAGGACAAGGAATTCATTTACTTTCAATTCTGATGAAGAAGCTCATTACCCCGGCTTTCCTGATGGTAGTGGTGATTTTGGCCCTGGCCGAGCTCACTGCCCGGGTCTTTTTCGCCCAGGATATCTCCGGGCGCTTCGCCTACGGCTACGACCCCCAGGCCGGGTTTGCCGAGCAGCAAGACGGCACGGTGAAACTCTTCCGGGCCGGCGGCCGTCGCTTCCATCCTCAGTCTTTCAAGCGGCAATGCCCCCCGGACACCTACCGCATCTTCGTGGTGGGCGACTCCGTCCCCCGGGGCCCCAGCTTCAAAACGGCCTACCCCTGGTTCCTGGGGGTGGCGCTGCAGCAGCAACAGCACTTCAGAGTGGAATCCATCAACCTGGCGTTGCCGGGCTACGGGGCCCGCCGCTGCCAGGTCGTCCTCCAGAAGGCCCTGGAGTTCGAGCCCAGCCTCATCATCATGCACGTCAACGACACCAACAAGTGGGAGGATGAACGGGAGTGGCGCCGCAGCCAGGAATTCCAAGGCTGGCACCCGAGCCACTGGCTGATGAAGGTCTTCATCTTCCGGCGCCTCTATGAAGCCAAGCTGGAGAAGGTCTTTTGGCCCCTGGTGCCGGATCAGATTCGCCTGAAGCATGCCGTGAGCGACGCCGACGCCCAGGTGGCCGCTTCCAAAGACCCGGAGGAGATCGCCGCCCGCATCCGCCTGGCCCGGGAGACCATGGTGGAGAACGTGGCCCTGGTGCGCCGCCACCAGGTCCCCCTGCTGTTGATTTCCCAGTGCCGGCTGGAGAAAGACGACGGGCAGCCCCCCCAGCTCACCGACCACGGCCTGGACGCCATGTGCGCCGCCCTCACCGGGCCGGGGGTTTATCACCTCTCCATGCGGGAGGTCTTCAACGGTCCTGACTTTGCCTCGTACTTTGCCGATAGCGGCCACTTGAAGAGCCAGGGGCACCAACTGCTGGCCGAGGCGATCTCCCGGAAAATCCTGGGGGAGCGGGCCAATTTCGGGCTGCCCGGGGTCAAGGTGGCGGCCGGTCAGTAATCGGCGTCGAAAAAGTCGGAAGCTGTGCCGCTTGAGACCGTGGCTGCCTTGACGGCAACCCCATTTATTTTCAGGACATTTCGTCAGCGTCCCGCTTCTGTGGGACGAACAAGTGGTTTTCGGTTTTCAGTTTTCGGTTAAAAGCAGAAGCCTACCGGATGGGTCGATTTTAGCGGGGTAGGGATTGGCAGGCCAACACGGGTGGGACGGTTGGCGCGCCAAGGAAGGCTCGGGCAGCTTTAGGTGTAATGACCAAGATATGAGCTGACCATCATCAAAGCGATATCAGATTAGACCTAACACTTGGGACTAAAAGTTTAAATGTCGACAGGGTCTTAGATAGAGCTAAGATAACCATATCAACCCACTTTAATGGATTTTATAAGGGTGGATCAGGGGAACCCCTTTTTCGACAGCCTCAGCAGTTCTTGACACCCTCACCCCAAATAATGGCAGCGGACACGGAGGCCCCCCTGCCAAAAAAACGAGAAGGTAGGATGGGCGTCCCCGAGGCCTACCGACTCAAGATTGTGGGGCGTGTCTTACGCGCCAAATATTCTTTGCCGCCTAAGACGCACCCCACAGGATGCTGCCGTCTGCACCCCTCGGGGTAAATCACGGCGTCGTCACGGTATTGTCCGCCAGGGTGCAATTGGTCCCGTTCTTCAGGCCGTCGGTGGTATTGTTGGTGATGGTGCAGTAAGCGCCGGATGAAATCCCCTTGTTGCCATTGTTATACGCGGTATTGCGGGTGATCGTGCTATCATCCCAGAGAGCTATGCCGTTGTTGATATTGCCGGAGACCATATTGTCCGTCACCGACACGCCGGGACTCCAGGCCATAATACCCGTTTCACTCGCTCGCACCATATTGCCCACCGCTGCACATCCACCCCCTGATAGATTGATACCGAAAGAGCCACTTTCCGCCACCTGGCTGCCCTTGACCAGGGTGGCAGGTCCACCACAAATTCCGTCCCAGCCCACCTTCATCACCGCGCAGTCCATGACCAGGTTGTCGCTTCCCTGTAAAAATACCCCACGTTGTCCGGTGTCTCTGACCCGGACACCCACCAGCGAATCTCCACGTTGGTGTGGCCCGCCGCCACTACGATGCCGCTGTTGCCGCCTCCCGATCCTTTGCCGGGCCCGGTGAGGCAGAATCCCATGAGGTCGATGGTAACGTCATCGGCAGCCACGGGGATGGCGTAAACGCCGGTAGATGAGTGGGTGAGATTTCTGGGCAGGTAGTACAATCCCGGGGAGGTGATGAGGAACGGCAGGGTGGTGATTGCCGTGCCCAGGCGCCCGCCCCCGGCGATGACATAAAAGTCGGCCGCCGCGGGCGTAACGGTGAAGGCCACCAACATGAGTGCGACAAGCCACATGATTCTTTTCATCTCCGTGCCCTCCTGAGCTCTCGAGATTGGTAAGGTTTTCCCGGCCGGGCTGCTGGACCGGTACCGCTTCCCCTTGTACCCCGATGTTTGCCCGCGAAGCTAGGCAAGATTGCGGCAGCGCTACTCATCTCTGGTGCCTCCCGAACCAGGCGATTCAGTACGTGGCTCGAATGTTAAAATATTTACAGAGATTAATCAATTAATAACTGTGGGCCGGACTTCCGGAAATGAGCGGGTTCCGGAAGTGGTGGATGGTGGGAAAGGTGTTGGCCAGATGTACATATCACCTCCGGGCGTGGAAATGGTTCGGCTGGCAAAAAAAATTGGGGGCGGAAAGAAAAATGGATGGATAGCAGGTCACTTGCCAGGTTAGACAATTATCCTCAGATAAGCGAAAAATCCGGATATGATCTGAATAGCGAAATTGACCTTTTGTGGGGTGATTTCCAGAATCCTTTTTTGTCCGATGATATTATGCCTTGATGGAGAGGTTGTCTGGTCAAATCTTGACCATTACACCTTAGGTGAAATGGCGGGCGAGACGATCCGACCTACGGACCTGCTTAATTGGTGCGTAGGACGCACCCTACAACTGCCTTGGTTGGGCCTGACCTCAAGCCATTCCCCTTGCATCCAGAGGGCAATCAAGCTAAATTATTGGTGATTGGGGGTAAGCACAGGCTCCCCGCACTAGAAACTCGAAACTCAAAACTCGAAACTCAATATGTGGCTCTATCTCTCCAAACGCCTGCTGTTTATGGTCCCCATGCTCATCGGGATCACCCTGGTCTCCTTCGCGGTGATCCATTTGGCCCCCGGCACCCCCGTGGAGATGCAGACCACCATGAACCCCAAGGCCTCGCTGGAGGCTCAGAAGCGCCTGATCGAGCTCTACGGCCTGGACAAGCCCCTGCCCGTCCAATACTGGGACTGGCTCAAGCGCATGAGCCGCCTGGACTTCGGCCGTTCCTTCTCCCCGGACCGGCGCCCGGTGTGGGACAAGATCAAGGAGCGCATCGGCATCACCCTGGGTCTCAACCTCCTGAGCCTCATCATCATCATGGCGGTGGCCGTGCCTTTGGGGGTGCTGGCCGCCTACCGGGCGCATTCCTGGTTTGACAAAGGCACCACCCTCCTGGTGTTTTTCGGCTTCGCCATGCCCAGCTTCTGGCTGGCCCTGCTGCTCATCATGTTCTTCGGGGTTTATTTGGATTGGCTGCCCCTCTCCGGCCTCACCTCTTTAGGCTACTCCCAGCTTTCCTGGTGGCGGAAACTGCAAGACCTCGGGGCCCACGTGACCCTGCCGGTGCTGGGGGCCGCCTTCCTGGGCCTGGCCGGCATGTCCCGTTATATGCGGGGCAGCATGCTGGAGGTGATCCGCCAGGACTACATCACCACCGCCCGAGCCAAAGGTCTGCCGGAGGGCGCCGTCATCTTCAAACACGCCCTGCGCAACGCCTTGCTGCCGGTGATCACCATGCTGGGGTTGAGCCTGCCGGGTCTCATCGGCGGCAGCGTCATCTTCGAGACCATCTTCGCCATTCCCGGCATGGGGCAGCTGCTGTGGGGGGCGGTGATGGCCCGGGATTATCCCGTAGTGATGGGGGAGCTGGTGATCGTGGCCTTTCTCACCCTGCTGGGGAACCTCCTGGCGGACGTGAGTTACGCCCTGGTGGACCCGCGCATCAGGACAGGATGAGGAGAGTTTCGAGTTTCGAGTTTTTAGTTTCGAGAAAAAGGCAGAGACTTGGCTTTAAGCCAGTTTATTTCAGGTTCTAAATGACCAAAAACAGGAACTAAAACCGAGAATGCTTCAAAAAACCGAGTTGTCATCCTGAGCGCCGCGAAGGATCTCGGTGGCACAGGCTTGCTAGCCTGTGCATCATTTTCGGCACAGCCTGGAAAGGCTGTGCCACCAAAAAATGAGATTCTTCGGTCGCTTCGCTCCCTCAGAATGACATAATTGGGATATTAAAGGGCCACTGCTTTGGAACTCGAAACTCGAAACTTGAAACTTGAAACTTTTTGGTCTCGATTGCGGCGCAACCGCATGGCCGTGGCCGGCCTGGTCCTGGTCGTGGGCCTGTTTGCCGTGGCTCTCCTGGCCCCGTGGCTGGCCCCCTACGACCCCAATTTCATTGACCTGAAACAGGTGCTCATGCCCCCCAGCCCGGCCCATCTCCTGGGCACCGATACCCTGGGCCGGGATGTTTTGAGCCGGGTCATCTTCGGCGCCCGCATTTCCCTGTTGGTGGGGTTTGTGGCCGTGGGGATCGCCACCCTCATCGGCGTGCTGGTGGGAGCCCTGGCCGGTTATTACGGCGGGGCCATGGACGCCCTGCTGATGCGCCTGGTGGACCTGATGCTCTGTTTCCCCACGTTATTCTTGATCCTGGCGGTTATCGCGGTGCTGGGACCCAGCATCTGGAACATCATGGTGGTCATCGGCGTCACCGGCTGGATGGGGGTGGCGCGGTTGGTGCGAGCCGAATTTCTGTCGCTCCGGGAGCGGGAATTTGTCATGGCGGTCCGGGCCCTCGGGGCCTCCGATGCCCGCCTCATCTGGCGGCACCTGCTGCCCAACGCCCTGACTCCGGTGATGGTCTCCGCCACCCTGGGGGTGGCCGGGGCCATCCTGACGGAAAGCGCCCTGAGCTTCCTGGGCCTGGGGGTGCAGCCCCCCACCCCCAGTTGGGGCAACATCCTCACCATGGGCAAGGACAACATCGAGATCGCCTGGTGGCTTTCGGTCTTCCCCGGCCTGGCTATTTTGGTGACGGTCATGAGCTACAACCTTTTGGGGGAAGGCATCCGGGAGGCCGTGGACCCCCGCCTGCGGGACTAGACTATGGGGCTGAGAAGACCATGCTTCCGGAAGCCCGCGGAAAAATGTGGGTTGCGGGGAGGAAATATCTACAAATATTTTGACAATCCAGCCAGAATCACTATATTGATGTCGTGAGGGCGGCTAATCTATCATTCGGTATTTTCAAATTATTGAGGGAGAGAGAGATATGAAAAGGACGTGGGTTAAAGCTATCTGCATTGCGCTGGCCCTGACAATATGTGGGGCGGGGGTAGTTTTCGCGGCCAAGGCCGAGAAAGACATCGATGTCGGCAAGGCCCTGAGTGACAGCTATGAGATGTTATCCAAAGCAAAATACGCCCAGGCCGAAAAACTTTTGAATAAGGTCCTGGCCAAGGACCCCGGCAATCCCCTGGCCCTGAATAACCTGGCCTCGGTGATGGTCGGCATGAAGAAATTCGACAAGGCCGACACCTACCTGAATCAAGCCCTGCCCAAGGCCAAAGGCTACATGGTCCAGGTCAACCGGGTCTGCACCGTTGGAAATATCTGCATGGCCTTCAAACCCGTAGCCGGGGGCACGGGCAACCAGGATCTGGAGCCCTTGATCAAGATGAACATCGAGATGGTCAAAGGGTATATGACAGCCGGCCCCTTACCGGGCAGCGGCTTGAGGTAATCTAAACTTAACCCGCCGCCCACCAGGAGCTCCTTGGCCCCCATCCGGGGGCCTTTTTTTTTGAGTTTCGAGTTGTTAGTTTTTAGTTTCGAGTTTTCGGTGCAGGTAAAGATTCACCACGGAGACCTTAAGAGCACAGATGAAGAGATATTATTTTATTGAGACCTCTAAAAAAGTTTCTTTAATTGTCATTCTGAGGGAGCGAAGCGACCGAAGAATCTCGTTTTTTGCTTGGTAGCACAGCCTTTCCAGGCTGTGCCGACACCTGCCCAGGTTTTGACTGGAAAGCCTGTGCCACCGAAATACGAGATCCTTCGCTTTGCTCAGGATGACCGGCTTTTCGCAAGGAAAGATTGACTTCGGGCCACAGCCCCATTATTTTTTAGGAAATTAAGCTGAGAAGGCGAGGGAAAACATGAGGCGACCTCGGTTGACCATTATGCCGCTGCTCCTGGGCCTGCTGTTGGCCTGGAGCGGCTCCGCCCTGGCGCAGGGTGACGCCAAGATCACCCAGATGCTGGTGGAGAGTTACGATCTTCTGGAGGCGGGCAAGCTGGACCAGGCCAAGGCCGTCTTCCGGCAGATCCTGCAGCTGGACTCCGGCAACCCGGTGGCCCTGAACAACCTCGGGGCCGTCATGGTTAAGGAGAAGAAGTATCAGGAGGCCCTGCACTACCTGGAGCAGGCCCTGCCCCGGGCCCGGGGCTACAAGGAGATGGTAAACCGGGTGTGCGCGGTGGACGGCCTCTGCCTGGCCTTTCGCCCCTTGCAGGAAGTATACGGGGACCAGGACCTGGAGCCCCTGGTGCAGTTTAATATCGACATGGTCAAGGCTCGGTTGGCGACGAGGGAGTAAACTCAGGTTATTTTTTGCTTTTTGCCTCGGCGGCCGCAACTCTAGGGCGACCCATGGCCGCCATAAAAAGGCGGGCCGGCCCGCCCTAGATGCTTTTAAAACTCGAAACTAAAAACTAAAAACTATTTCTTCACCTTGGCCTCCGCGGCCGCTAACTTCTCGTTCAGATAGGGGTGCAGGGCCGGATTGCCGCCTTCGTCCAGGAGCTTTTTCCAGTAAACCGCAGCTTCCTTATAGTCGCCGGCCTGCTCCAGGAGCAGGGCCAGGCGTTGGGTTTCCTCGCCTTTGAGGTTTCCCGAGGTCTCCTCCACCACCCCCTTGAGGATCGCCGCGGCCTTCTTGTAGTCGCCCAGACCTTCGTAACAGTAGCTGAGGCTTTCATTGATCAAGGTGTCCCAACCGGGGTCGCCGCCCTTGAGGAGGGTTTCGTAAGCCTTGGCGGCGTCGGCGTAATTCTTCATTTTGTATAGGAGGTTGGCCCGCAGTAACTGGGCGTCTCGCGCCCCCAGGGTGCCGGCATGGTCCCGGGTCACCTGTTCCAGGGCCTTGGCGGCTTCGGCCCCGGCCTCGGTGGCGACCAGCTTGGGGCGCACCTGTTCCAGGGCCGTGGCGGCTCGCTCTTCCCGGCTGGCCTTAACCCTGGCATTGATGCTCCAGGCCGCCAGGGCGATGACCACCACCACCAGTCCCAGGGCCAGCCATTTCCCCTGGAGTTTCACCTGCTCCCACAGGCGTTGGGCCAGGTTCAGGACCTCTTCAGGATCTTCCAGCACCGATTTGCGCCGGGCGCTTAGCTTGGCCATTCAGGTCTCCGTTTTCGGTTTTCGGTTAAGATACCCAGCAAATAACTGGTGGGGCGGGCCTCCGTGCCCGACGATAAGTTAACCCATGGTGCGTAGAACGCACCCTACGGCGGCCAGCTTCTCCACCAACTCACGTCCCCGTCGGCCGTGGCCCACGAAGGTGAGCTGCCGCTCCGTCTCGCCCTGGATGGTCAGCCGCACTTCCAGGTAGTCGGCGGGGAGCAGTGGGGCCAGGCGCGAGGCCCATTCCACCGCCACCACCCGGCCGCCGGCGAGATACTCCTCCAGGTCCGGCAGCATCTCGGCGGGGAGGTTTTCCAGGCGGTACAGGTCCAGGTGCGCCAGGAGCTCCCGGCCTGGGTACTCATGGACCAGGGCGTAGCTGGGGGAAGCCACCGGCACCGTGGCCGGCACCTCGAGACCCTGGGCCAGGCCGTGGACGAACTCCGTCTTGCCGCTGCCCAACTCACCGTTCAAGGCGATGATGTCCCCCGCAATCAGCCAGGCCGCCAGCTTCGCCGCCAGGGCCCTGGTCTCAGCGGGACTGTGGGTCGCGCACCCAAGGGCAGACCCCTGCAAACGACAGTTCACTTCGCTTCCGGCCATCTAGCTTCGCCAGCGACGCCTATTTCCCGAAAAATAGGGACACTTCCTATTTTTATTATCTTTATCGCTGATGTCTCAGGTCTTTAATAGAAAAATAGGAAGTGTCCCTATTTTTCCTCCCGGGCCACGCCCCGGACCAGGTCCATCTTGCCGATAATCCCCACGATCTTTCCCTGCTCCAGCACCGGCAGGGTGTGCACCTGCTGCTCGGCCATCAGGGCGGCGATCCGGGGCACCGGCGTCTCCGGCGACACGGTCACGGGCTTGGGGCTCATGACGTCGGCCACCGTGGAGCCCAGCATCTTCTCTACCTTGCGGAAGAGATGGGACGGAATCTGCAGATAAACGTGTAAATCCAGGATGTTGATCGCCGGGGGCAGTTTCAGCTCCTGGACCCGCTCCACCAGATCGCTCTGGGTGACGATGCCGACGAGGCGGCCGTCGGCGTCCACCACCGGCACCCCGCCGATGTTCTTGCCCGCCAGGGTCTTGGCCAGGTCGCTCACCAGGGTCTCGGGAGAGACGGTAATCACCTCTTTGGTCATGATATCACGCGCTGCCAGCATATATCTTCCTCGGAGAGGGGGATGGAGCCCCGGGTGAATTCACCCAGAACCTCGGGATACAACTCGATTAAATCTCCGGCCACCAGGCTGCGGGGACCGTATTGGGCGGCGAAATAGTCGGCGGTGAGCCCGTGGAGGTAAACCCCCAGGCGGGCCGCGTCCCAGGCCGACACTCTCTGGGCCAGAAAGCCGCCGATGAGGCCGGTGAGGACGTCGCCGCTGCCGCCGCTGGCCAGGGCCGGGTTGCCGGTGGGGTTGAGGCTGATCCGGCCGTCCGCGGCCGCCACCAGCGTCTGGGCCCCTTTCAGGACCACGATGGCCCCGTATTTGGCGGCGGTCTCCCGGGCCACCTCCAGGCGCCGGTCCTGCACCGCCGGAGTGGAGGCCCCCAACAGGCGGGCCATCTCCCCGGGGTGCGGGGTGAGGAGGCGGGGCCCGGCGGCCGCCGCCAGAGAAGCGGGGTCCCCGGCCAGGGCGTTGACCCCGTCGGCGTCCACCACCATGGGGTGAGGCAGTTGCCGCACCAGGCGCCGCACCAGTTCCTGGGTCTCCGGGTCGGTCCCCAGCCCCGGCCCGAGGACCAGGGCGGTGCAACCCTCGGCAAAGGCCAGAATAGGCTCCAGGGCCTTGAGCCCCAGGGCCCGGGCGCCCTCCACCTGGGGCAAAGGCAGGGTCATGGCCTCGGTAAGCTTGACTTCCATGATGTCGTTGAGACTGGCGGCAATCCCCAAGGTCACCAGGCCGGCCCCGGCCCTGAGGCCTCCCAGGGAGGCCAGGGCGGCGGCGCCGGTCTTGCCTTCGGACCCGGCCAGCACGAAAAGATGACCGAAGGTCCCCTTGTGGCTGCCGAAGGGCCGGGGCGGGATGAGCCGGCGCAGCTCCCGGGCCTCGGCCAGCTCCACCGGCGCCTCTCGGGCCAGATCAGGCGGAATGCTGAGGTCCACCCGCCACAGGCGGCCCACGTAGTCCCGTCCCGGGTCCAGAATCTGGCCGATTTTGGGCCAGCCGTAGGTCACGGTAACTTCGGCTTCGACGGCTGCACCCAAGATCTTCCCGGTATCGGCGGACAAGCCGCTGGGGATGTCCACCGCCAACACCGGCGGCCGCAGGTGATTCACTTTGTCGATCAAGGCGGCCATGAGGCCCTGAACCGGCTTATCCAGGCCGGTGCCCAGGAGGGCGTCCACGATGAGGCCGGCCCGGGCCAGGTGGTGGACCACCGGATTGAGCTGGGATTCCTCCGTGACCTCCATGACTTCCAGACCATGGTGGGCCAGGATGTCCAGGTTTACTTTGGCGTCGCCCCGCACCTGGTCCCGCCGGCCCAGCAAAAAGACGGTCACCGGCTCGCCGGCCTGGGCCAGGTAGCGGGCCACCACGAAACCATCGCCACCGTTGTTGCCCCGGCCGGCCAGCACCGCTACCTCGCCGGTAAGATCGGGGAATTCTCGCCGCAGGACCTGGTAGGTGCTGCGCCCGGCGTTCTCCATGAGCACCAGGGACGGAATCCCGATCTCTTCGATGGCCCGGCGGTCCAATTCCCGCATCTCGGCGGCGGTGACCAATTTCATGCTTTAGCCCAACCTTGAATTTTACCAGCTAAGATAACACACCTGTGGGGGGATTGCCAGGGTTGGCGGACACCTTGGAACCGTCAGCCGCTGGCAGTCAAATTAGAAAGGCGGCCCGATGGCCGCCTTGCTGACCGGCAAGTGATAGAGTTCCCTAAAAATGATACTCCAAGCCAACGACAATTTTTTGATTGTCAAAATCGAAGTGAACGTTCTTGCTGTCACCTGCGCTGCTTGAAACGAAGCGCTGACCACCCGCGCTTAGATGCTGAACGCCCAATTGCGCATCCCATTGTTTGATATACTTAAACTCTATCAAGGCCGCGATGTTCTTAGTGAAATAGTAGCGCACCCCCACCTCGGTATCCAGCGAAAAATTCTTGGCCGAATCGTTCTGAAAATATAGCACTCCCACTCCGGGGCCGATACCGATATAGGGTTGCAATCTCCCAAAAGGCACCTCCTTGTCCTGCAAAAAACCATAGCGGCCCACAATGTGCAAGGCCATGGTCCAAATCAGGTTGCCCTGTGCCTCAGTAAAAGCAGGCGCGTTAGATATCGGCGGCTTCACCGCGACCTGCTGGTGCGGCCGATTATTACTGGCAATGCTACCCTCGCCTTCGAGGCCCAGGTAAGGGATGTAGTCGAAAAAATAACCCACTTTTAGACCAAAAACCGGACCCGGATCGGTCTTGACATTTTTGGCCGCGGTTTGAAGCTCAAAACCAGCTGGATTTCTTATCGGTTCGTAGCTCCAGTTAGCCGAATTTACCAGAGATACGCCCGCAAAACCGCCATAATAAAACTCGCCGGGACCTTTGTACCCCAACTTCCACTTGACATCTGGGGGTACGGACCACCTGTTCTGCCACAACATATATCCGCCCAGGCCAATGACCACAACGCAGCCGAGGGGCACCGCGGTAATTTCAAGATTAGACCCCAAGGTGTTCGCCCAGGCTCGAGAGTGCCAGCCTGAAACGGCTAAACAGCAAACTATCGTTAAAATCGCCGTTAACTTGAGCAACTTCATCGGTTTCTCCCCAAAACCTTGATTATAATGTTGGGCTATTTTAAGGGTGAGTCCGATGCCTTGTCAAGTTATAATGATAGCTCTATGTTGGGACGTTGGAGTTCGGCCGGTGACTCCGGAAAATCAGCCCACGGGGTTTCGGATAATCATGTTGACTCAGGGCCTTATGCTTGTTAAATTTTCATAGTTAATATGGTGTAAAAAGGTAATATATAATATTGGTCATCATCGATTATCAGGCAGGCAATCTCACCAGCGTGGTTCGCTCCTTCAAGGCCTTGGGGGTGGAAGGCCGGGTGACCCAGGATCCGGACCAGGTGGCCGCCGCCTCCCGGGTGGTGTTTCCGGGGGTGGGGGCGGCCGGCAAGGCCATGGCCACCCTTAAAGAAAAGGGCCTGGACCGGGCTTTACAAGAGAGCTTCCGGAAGGGCACCCCCATCCTGGGCATCTGCCTGGGGGCACAGATCATTCTGGAATATAGCGAGGAAAACGACACTCCCTGTCTGGGACTGCTGCCGGGCCGCACCCGGAGCCTGCCCCGGCAGGAGGGCTTGAAGATTCCCCACATGGGGTGGAACCGCGTGCGCTTCCTGAAGCCGCATCCGGTTTTTCAAGGGTTGCCGGAAGAGGCCGAATACTATTTTGTCCACAGCTACTATCCGGATCCGGCCCAAGCGGCCATGGTGCTCGGGGTGACGGAGCACGGCATCAGGTTCCCCAGCGCCCTCGGGTGGCGCAATCTGGTGGCCACCCAGTTTCACCCGGAAAAGAGCGGCCGGTTTGGGCTGAAAATCCTGGAAAATTTCTTGGCCTGGGACGCCTCCGATGTTAAGTAAAAGGATCATCCCATGCCTGGATGTGCGGGCTGGCCGCACCACCAAGGGCATCAAATTCCGGGACAACGTCGACATCGGCGATCCGGTGGCCATGGCCCGGCTCTATTATGAAGCCGGGGCCGACGAACTGGTATTTTATGATATCACGGCCTCCAGCGACCGCCGGGATATCATGATCGAGGTGGTGCGCCGTGTGGCCGCGGAGATCTTCATCCCTTTCTCGGTGGGCGGCGGCATCCGTAATCTGAACGACATGCGGGCGGTGCTCCTGGCCGGCGCGGAGAAGGTGAGCGTCAACTCCGCCGCGGTTAAAAATCCCGAGGTCATCAGCCAGGGGGCCCGGGACTTCGGCAGTCAGTGTATCGTCCTGGGAATGGACGTCAAAAGGGTTACGCCCACGGAGACCATCCCGTCGGGCTACGAAATGGTGATCCACGGGGGCCGCACCCCCATGGGCCTCGACGCCCTCTGGTGGGCTCAGGAAGCGGAACGGCTGGGCGCCGGAGAGATTTGTCTCAACTCCATCGACGCCGATGGCACCCAGGTCGGCTATGAGCTGACTCTGACCCGGATGATTTCCGAGGCCGTGTCCATCCCGGTCATCGCCTCGGGTGGGGCCGGCGTCCCGGAGCATCTTTATGAAGTGCTGACCCAGGGCCGGGCCGACGCGGCCCTCATCGCCTCCATGATCCATTATGGGACTTACACCATCCAAGGGATCAAGGATTACCTTCATGAACGTGGGATCCCCGTAAGGCTGGCCTGGTAATGGGCCGCCTTGCCTCGATCCGGGAAACTATCATTTGAGCGACCAGTACGAACGGAAATCCTCCGAATATCCGGAAGAACTGACGGAAATTCTGGAACCGGAGGTCGAAGAGGAGAAGGAAGAGCCGGAGGCTGAGGCGGCGCTTCCCGTCCCCGCGGATCTCGACCTGGTGCAGCGCTACATCAGGGAGGCGAACTGCTTTAGCCTCCTGACCCCGGAAGAAGAAAAGTCTCTGAGTTCCAGGTTCCATGAGACCGGAGACCAGGAGGCCGGCTCCCGCTTGATCACCAGCAACCTCCGCCTGGTGATCAAGATCGCCCTGGAGTTCCAAAAATATTGGATGAAGAACCTCCTGGACCTGATTCAGGAAGGCAACATCGGCCTGATGCACGCCATCAGGAAGTTCGACCCTTACCGGGGCATCAAGCTCTCGTACTACGCCTCCTTCTGGATTAAGGCCTACATCCTCAAATTCATCATGGACAACTGGAAGCTGGTGAAGATCGGCACTACCCAGTCCCAGCGCAAGCTCTTCTATAACCTGAAGCGGGAGAAGGAAAAACTCCGGGCCCTGGGATTTGAGCCCGGCCCCAAGCTCTTGGCTGACGCGCTCAACGTTCGGGAGGAAGAGGTCATCGAAATGGATCAGCGTCTGGGAGGTTGGGAGCTCTCCCTGGACGCCCCTTTGAAGGAGGGCTCCGACGAGTACCACAAAAACTTCCTCCCCACTACCGAGCCCCGGGTGGAGGAAATCCTGGCCCAGGCGGAGCTGAAAGGTATGTTCCGCCAGAAGCTGTCGGAATTTCGCCTGGAGCTCAACGGCAAAGAGTTGGATATCTTGGATTTGCGACTATTGGCGGAGAAACCCCTCACCCTGCAAGAGATCGGCGCCAGGCACCATATTTCCCGGGAACGGGTGCGCCAGATCGAAGACCGCTTGATCAAAAGACTGCGCCAATTTCTCAAGGCCGAAATCGCCGATTGGGGGGATTACCACAGCCCCCTGGGCGATTGAGGCCAGGGCCGGGGTAAATCTTTTGGCGGCATCAATGATAATTTCACAGGCCAATATGCACAATATTTTGTCGCGTCGGTTTCGCCTCAACGGCCCCATGGCACTGGTCCTGATCCTGTGGCTAATCTTGAGCTTTGCAGGTTGCGCCGCCATGGGCGGCCTCTTTCGTCCTGGAGAAGGTTCTCCCACGGAGAGCCAGGATAACGCCAAGGGCCTGGCTTATTACCATTACCTCATGGCCCAGCAGTTGCTCCTGGCGGAAGATGCACCTGGCGCCATCCAGCAATATGAGGCAGCCCTGGAGCAAGACCCCAGCTCGGCCGGCATGGAGCTGGAATTGGCCTCCCTTTATCAGCGCCAGGGGGACATTAAAAAGGCCCTGGCTCACGTGGAGAAGGCCTTAAAGCTGGATCCCAAACAGCAGGAGGCCTATTTTCTGCTGGCCGGCTTGCATGTGGGCCTCAACCAGTTGGAGGAGGCCATCCAGGAGTATGAACATATCCTGGCCTTGGACCCGGAAAACCGGGAAGCCCGTCTGTTTCTGGCCACTCTCTATGCCCAGCAGCGCCGCTTCCCCAAGGCTATTCGCACCATCCAGGAGATTCTGCGCCTCGAGCCCCAATCGGTGGTGGGTCACTATTACCTGGGCCGGTTCTTCATGGAAACCGGACAGGTGGTGGAGGCGAAAAAGGAGTTAAACAAAACCCTGAGCCTGGATCCCAGGTTCGTGCCCGCCATGTTTGACCTGGCCGTGGCCCTGGAAGGGGAAAAGCAGTTCAACCGGGCACTGGCTCTGTATCACCGGGTCTTGCGCCAACAACCCAACAACACCCGGGCCTGGGCCAACATCGGCCGGGTGCTGCTGATTCAAAACCGTTACGGGGAGGCCCAGAAGGCCTTTGCCAAGGTCAAGGCCCTGGAGAAAAATGACCCCGGGGCCAGGTTCAATATCGGCCTCATCAACCTGGAACAGAAACTCCCGGACGACGCCATCAAAGAATTTCGGGCCCTGCTCACCAATCCCCGTTACCAGGAGCGGGCTCGCTATTATATCGCCCTGGCCCTCGAAGAAAAGGGGGATATCAAGGCGGCCACCCGGGAGTACCAACTGGTGGGTCGCGACTCCGAGCAATTCATTGCGGCCCGCCTCCGGATGGCCTATCTGATCTATCAGCAAGGGGACAAGGACCGGGCCCGGCAAATCCTGGATGAGATCCGGAAACTGGCGCCGGACCGGGAAGAGATCTATATCACCACCTCCTACTTTTTCGAGGAGGAGAATCTTTGGGACCGGGCCATCGGCGTCCTCAAGGAAGGAATGGGCAAGGTGGAGCACCCCGGGGAGATCTACTTCCGCCTGGCGGTGATCTACGAAAAGAAGCAGGATCGGGACGAAAGCATCGCCTATATTAAAAAGGTCTTGGAATTGAATCCGGACAACCCCGACGCCCAGAATTTTCTGGGGTACACCTACGCCGAGCAGGGGGTCAACCTGGATGAAGCCGAGCGGCTGATCCGGGCCGCCCTGCAAGCCAAGCCCAACAGCGGCCAAATCATCGACAGTCTGGGCTGGGTCTATTATAAGAAGGGGCAGATCGACAAGGCAGTATTCGAACTGGAGCGGGCCCACCGCCTCATGCCCCAGGACAGCACGGTGACGGAGCATCTGGCCGACGCCTACCATCGCCAGAAACGCTACCGGGAGGCCCTGCGCCTCTACCGTAAGGCCACGGAACTGGAAAACTCCAACCCCTCGGAACTGCGCAAGAAAATTAATAACCTGGAATTGCTGCTCCGGGAGCGGAGCCTGTGAAGCCGACGAACCCGATCTGGCCGGCAGTGATCGCGCTTCTGGCCTTCGTCGCCCTGGATGGCTGCCGCGCCCTGCCCCCGGCCCCGCCGCCTATGGCGGCGGCTTCGGCCGAGGAACTCCTGGCCCGGCTGCAGAATCGGCAAAAGAGCAGTGAATCGTTCCAGGCGAGGGGCCGCATCACCTTCCTGTCCCCGGAACGGAACTACTCCGGCGCCATTACGCTCAAGGCCCAGCGCCCCGCCGGCCTTCGGGTGGATATCCTGGATATCCTGGGCCGCACCCTCTTGAGTTTTGCCGCCAACGGCGACCGGGTCCAGGTCTTGTCGCCCAGCGAAGGGAAGATCTTCCAGGGCCCGGCCAGCCCCAGAAACCTGGCGGCCTTCATCCCCCCCGCCGTGACCCTGCCCCAGGCCCTGCGCCTGCTGGTGGGCGCCCTGCCCCTAAGCCCCGGGCCCCCGTCCAAGTTTGACTACGATCCCGCCGCCGGCCAGTACCTGCTGGAGTGGCGGCAGGCGGAAGGTCTCCAGGAGCGCCTGTGGGTGGCGGCCCAGGGCCTCTACCCGCTGAAAGACGAATACTTCGGCGGCGCCCATCAGCCCCGCTTTACCGCGGAGCTGGCCGATTTCGGGGAGACGGTCCCGGACTTCCCCGGCAAGATCACCCTCAAGACCGAGGCCCCCAAGCTGGAATTGCGGCTGGCTTATAAGGAACTGCGCCTCAACCCGCCCCTGACCCCGGCCGACCTGACCCTGACGCCCCCGCCCGGGGTGGCGGTGGTGCAACTGCCATAAAATAGTGGCACCGGCGTCCCGCCTGTGCTGTCGCCTAGAGCGCACCAAAATGCTTCGCCATGTCCGCCCACAATAACTTTGAACTTTGAACCTTGAACTTTGAACTTTGAATCATGAAATTCCTGGTGGACCTGCCCCTGGGCGGCCTGGCCAAATGGCTGCGCTTCTGCGGCTTCGACGCCGACTGCCGGCGCCTGGGCGCTCTGCTGCCGCCACCGGCCGCGGCTAGCTTCATCCTCACCCGGCAGGAGGCCCTAAAACGCCTGCACCGGCCGGACCTGGTGTTCATCACCGCCTCCGATCCGGAGAGCCAACTCCAGGAGGTGTGGCGCCGTCTCAAAATCTCCCCCGGGCAGATCAAACCCTTGAGCCGCTGTAGCCGCTGCAACGAACCGCTCACCCCCATTCCCCGGGAGCAGGTCCAGGACCGGGTGCCGGAGCACGTCTTCCATTACCACGACCGGTTCTATGAGTGCCCCCGGTGCCGCCGCCTCTTCTGGCCCGGCAGCCACCTGCCCGCCATCATCAAGACGCTCCAGGAGACCCTGAAAGAGCCATAACTTCAGCAGTCAGCCAGGATCTCAGGCTGTCCTCTTTTTCCTGCCCCATCTGGATTGCATCCCCTTAAATCGACCCTATATTTAATATATCGCAGATAAGAGGATAAGACGGCGCGCCGCCAGCGGAACTGCGTCCGGCTCGCGGAGGTCCGAAATTACCGCAGGAGGAACTCATGGACGACCTTAAAAATACGGCAGTCTCGGGAGTAAAAAGAACCTGGTGCACCCTCTGGAATTTCACGGTCAATACGGCCCGCCGGGCTCAGATCCTGGGCCGTTACACCCTGGCCTGCGGGCAGCAACAAAAAATCAAACAGGCTGAACGGGAGTTGGGAGTTAAGACCTTTCAGGCCCTGGAGCAAGGCGAGGCCAATCCCCTGACGGCTCCGGAGGTGAACGAAGCGGTACAAAAGGTCAAGGAGGCCAAGGAGCGGAAGGAAAAGACTTACCAGGCGATCGCCGCCATCCGGGAAAAGATTGGCTCTTCCTGCACCATCCCCACCCCGGAGGAACCCGGGGGGGTGGAGGAAAACCCGCCGGTGCCTTAAAGACAGTGATCAGTGGTCAGTGATCAGTGATCAGTAAAATCTAAGGTCCTTGGTTCCCAAGTTAAACTTGGAGATCAGGGGAACCGAAAAAATATTAAGGCCAGGGACTTGCCCCTGGCCTTAATATTGCTTGCCGATGTTTTTTAACTAAAAACGAAAAACTCAAAACTTGAAACTGCCTTTATGGGGCGCCGCATTCGGACGGGTCGCCACCCAGTTTCTCCAGGGCGTGGGGCAGGGCCGGCAGGATGGCCGTGAGGTTTTCCCGGGCCCCCTTGGGGCTGCCGGGGAGGTTGACGATCAGGGTGCAGCCCCGGATCACCGCCACCCCCCGGGAGAGCATGGCGTGGGGCGTCTGCGCCAGGCCGGCGGCCCGCATGGCCTCGGGCAGGCCCGGCACCTGGCGCTCGGCTACCGTTAGCGTCGCCTCCGGGGTGACGTCCCGGGGGCTGAGCCCCGTGCCCCCGGTGGTCAGGATCAGGTCCAGGCGCTCCTGGTCGCACCAGGTGATTAACTGGGCGGCGATGGCCTCGCGTTCGTCGGGCACCACGGCCATGACGGCGACCTGAAAATTATCGGTTGGCAGCAGTCCGGCCAACTCCGGCCCGGAGGCGTCGTGCCGCTCGCCGGCGTGCCCTTTATCACTGACGGTCAGAATCCCCACTCGGAACATCCAGCACCTCGATAACGTCTCCCACCTTCACTACTCCCTCTTTAAGCACCCGGGCGAAGACGCCTTCCCGGGGCATGACGCAGTCGCCCACCTGTTCCCGGATGGCGCAGCCTTTGTGGCAGGTCTTGCCGATCTGGGTGATTTCCAGGAGCACTTCATTTCCCACCCGGAGCCGGGTGCCCACCGGCAGGGTCATCACTTCCAGGCCGTCCACGGTCAGGTTTTCGGCGAAATCGCCGGGCTTGACCTTGGCCCCCAGGGCCACCATCTTGTCGATGCTTTGAAGTGAAAGCAGGCTTACCTGGCGGATGCCGCCTTCGGCGTGGGCGTCGCCTTCCAACCCATGCTCTACTAAGAGACGGGCTTCAGGTACGTTGTGTTTGACCACGCCCTTGCGGTCGCTGACGGAAACCGCGTGGATGCGGCCGGTGCGGTTGGTGAGGGGAGGCTGAGTCATAGAATCATCATGGTGGGTATTGCCCGCACAGGCTGGAAGCCTGTGCCACTTTTTTAAAAAAAAATATATGGGGGTTGTGGAGGGAGTTTGAGGGAGGGGGCAGGGGCACTCGGCCCCTGGCCCCCTCCCTCAATTATCCTTTCCTATTCCTTCTCTTTCGCCGCCTTGGCCTCGGCGATGATCTTTTCCGCCTGTTGGGGCGGCACTTCCTCGTAGTGGTCGAACTCCATGCTGTACGTGCCCCGGCCGCCGGTCTTGGAAATCAAGTCCGGGGCATAGAGCAGCACCTCGATCATGGGCACGTGGGCGGTGATGATTTGCAGCTTGCCTTCGGCTTCGACCCCGAGGACCCGCCCCCGGCGGCCGTTGAGGTCGCCGATGATGTCGCCCATGTTGTCTTCCGGCACGGTCACCACCAGCTTCATGACGGGTTCCAGCAGGGTGGGTTTGGCCTGTTCGCAGCCCTTCTTATAGCCCATGGAGCCGGCGATCTTGAAGGCCATATCGGAGGAGTCGACGTCGTGGAAGGAGCCGTCATAGAGGGTGACCCGGAAGTCCACGCAGGGGAAGCCGGCCAGCACGCCTTCGTTCTTGGCCTCGACGATGCCCTTTTCCACCGAGGGGATAAAATTCCGGGGGATGGCGCCGCCGACGATCTTGTCGACGAACTCGAAACCCGAGCCCTTGGGCAGGGGCTCCAGTTCCAGCCAGGTGTCGCCGTATTGGCCGCGGCCGCCGGACTGCCGTTTATATTTGCCCTGGACCTTGACGGTGGCCTTGATGGTCTCCCGGTACGGCACCTTGGGCGGCTTCAGGTTGAGCTCCACCCCGAATTTCCGTTTCATCTTTTCAGCGGTGGCCTCGATGTGTACCGCACCCACGCCGGAGACGAGGATTTCCTTGGTATCGGCGTTGCGGGTGATGGCCAGCGACGGGTCCTCTTCGATCAATTTGGAGAAAGAGGAGAAGACCTTGTCTTCCTCCCCCTGCTTCTTGGGCTCAATGGCAAAGGTGACCATGGTATGGGAAGGCAGCAAAGCCGGCAGCAGGATGGGTTTGGCTTCGGTGGCCAGGGTGTCGCCAGTCACCGTCTCCTTAAGCTTGGCCACTGCCGCAAAGGCGCCGGGGCCGACGCTGGCCACCGCCTTCTGGCCCTTGCCTTCCAGCAGGAAGAGCTGGCCGTATCGTTCGGGCGCTTCCTTGTTCACGTTGTACACGGTGGCATCGGCGGTCATGGTGCCGGAGTAGACCCGGAAGATGGACAGCCGGCCGGCATAGGGGTCGGCCACGGTCTTGAAGACCTGGGCCGCCAGGGGGCTGTCCGGGTCCGGCTCCAGGGCTACTTCTTCCCCCGAACCCGGTTTGGTTCCCTTAACCTGACCCCGTTCCTCAGGGGCAGGCAGGTAGGCATTGATGGCGTCCAGCAGTAGGCTGGCGCCGACGGGGCCCAGGTGGTTGGAGGCCGCGCCGCACAGCACCGGCACGAAGGCGCCCTTGAGGACGCCGATCTTCAGGCCGCGGTAGATCTCCTCCGGGGTGAGTTCCCCTTCCTCCAGGAATTTTTCGATCAGGGCGTCGTCACTCTCAGCGGCGAAATTCATCAGATCGCCCCGCAACTCCGCCACTTCGTCCTGCAAATCAGCGGGGATGGGCCCGGCCTCCAGCTTGCCGCCGGCGGCCGCGGTGTAGGCCTTCAGGCTGATGAGATCCACCACCCCCTTAAAGCCGGCCTCTTTGCCGATGGGCAACTGCAGAGGCACCGCCTGGACTTCCAGGATATCCTTGACATTCTTCATTACCGCGGCAAAATCGGCCCGTTCCCGATCCAGCTTGTTAACGAAGATTAGCCGCGGCAATTTATAATGGTCGGCGGCCTGCCAGACCTTCTCGGTGCCCACCTTGACACCGTCCACCGCGTCGATGACCACCACGGCCCCATCCCCCACGTGGAGGGCGGCCCGGGTGTCGGCCAGGAAGTTGTCGTCGCCGGGGGTGTCGGCCAGATAGACGGTGTGTTTCTTCCATTGATAGTGGTGGAAGGCGCTCGAGATGGTGATCTTGCGCTTGATTTCTTCGGGCTCGTAATCGAGGACGGAGGAGCCGTCATCGACCTTTCCCAGCCGGGAGGTGGCCCCGGCGGTAAACAACAGGGCCTCTGCCAATGAGGTCTTGCCACAGCCGCTGTGGCCGATGAGCACCAGGTTGCGGATATTTGCGGTTTTGCCCGACATCAAAATCTCCCTTTCCCTCAATCTTGCCTCCCCGGCTCAGACCTTAACTTTTCTGCCCGGGGCAACCTATTTTTATTATCAGATTTATTCACATACCTCAACAGGTTTTCCGGACGGCCCTTTCCCTGGGGCTCCGACTGCGGCATTAAGCCGTAGGAACGCTCTCACCGGCCTACCCGTCACCATGATCCCACCATCCTCGGACTTATTGACAGGAGACGGGTCAGTTGATATATTTATTTTTTGTCGGGACGTGGCGCAGACTGGTAGCGCACCTGAATGGGGTTCAGGGGGTCGGAGGTTCAAATCCTCTCGTCCCGACCAGGATAAACCAGGAATTAAGAGAGGTTGGCAATCGAGGGGTTGTCAGCCTTTTTATTTTTAGCAAGGGTTTGGTTAATAGCTCTGGGCCACCAGGCAATTCGCTGAGGAGATTTACCAATCTCGCGCCGCGTCTGAATGAACTCAAAATCCGGGACACGGCGAAATTATTTCGAGAGACACCTTGATTTAATTCTATATAGACTTAATATATAATACAGATAAACTAAGTTCCGCCCGATTAGGGGAGGAGGTCAAATGAGATTCCTGAAAGATTGTAAATCCGATGTCACGGCCGACCTGGTTTATCGGGTCTGTCCCATGCATCTTTTGGAACCTTCCGAGTTGATCAAGGATTTAAAAACCGGCCAGGTGCTGGAGATTTTAACCGATTACGACGGCGCCCTCGATGACCTCCCGGCCTGGTGCACCAAACATGGTCAAGAGTTCGTCGGCGTTTGCGAAGACGAAAGCGAAGATATCTATAAACTTTACATCAAGAAGCTCCACTGAGGTTGAAATGACACAGGTATATTTGGATCACGCCGCGGCCACCCCGGTGCGGCCGGAGGTCTTGGAGGCGATGCTCCCTTACTTTTCCCAGCGTTTTGGCAACCCCTCCGCGGTGTACGACCTGGGATCGGACATTAAAGAGGTGGTTGAGGCGAACCGGGCCAAGGTTGGCCGCCTCATCGGGGGGCACCCCGCCGGGGTCATCTTTACCTCCTCCGGGGCCGAAGCCAACAACCTGGCCATCAAAGGCGCGGCCCTGGCCCACCTGAAGAAAGGCCGGCACCTTGTCGTCTCTGCCATTGAGCATCACTCGGTGCTGAACTCGGCCCGCTACCTGGAAAAGTTCCACGACTTCGAGGTGACCTTTCTGCCGGTCAATAAATTTGGGCAAGTGGAGACGGAGCGGCTGCAAAAGGTCCTCCGGCCCTCTACGGTCCTGGTCTCCATCGGCCACGGCAGCAATGAGATCGGCACCATGCAGAACCTCCCGGAACTGGCCGCGCTCTGCCGGGCCGCGGGGGTCCTGTTTCACAGCGACGCGGTGGCCACGGTGGGAGCTATTCCCATTGCCGTGGATGACTGGCAGGTGGATCTCCTCAGTCTCTCCGGGCCGGCCCTGGGGGCGCCCAAAGGTATCGGCGCCCTGTACTTCCGGCCGCAACTGCGTCTGGTGCCGCAGATCCACAGCGGTATTCAGGAAAACGGCCGGCGCGGCGGCACCGAGAATGTGCCCGGCATCGTGGCCCTGGGAACGGCGGCGGAGTTGGCCCAAGGGGAGCTGGAGGCCGGCTCCCGGCATTTGAAGAAATTACGGGACCGCCTGGTGGCCGGCATCCAGGAGAAGATTCCCTACGCCATTTACACCGGGCACCCGGAGTTGCGCCTGCCGGGACATGCCAGTTTTTGCTTTGAAGGCATCGAAGGCGAGGCGCTCCTCTTCCTGCTGAGCCCCCGGGGGATTTACGCCAACACCGGTTCGGCCTGCGCCTCCAAGGCCCTGAAGGTCTCGCCGGTCCTGTGCGCCATCGGGATCAAGCCGGACGTGGCCCAGGGGTCTCTGGTCCTGACCCTGAACCGCGTTAACACGGAGGCCGAGATGGACTACGTCCTGGCCCAACTGCCGCCGGCGGTGGAGCGACTCCGCTCCTTCTCCCCGGTCTGGCGCAAAAAAATCGCCGCGGCCGCGGGGGGGCAATCATGAAGCTTTCCACCAAGAGCCGCTACGGTACCCGACTTCTCCTGGATATGGCCCAACATTACGATCAAGGCCCCATCCATTTGGGGGAGATCGCCAAACGCCAGGATATCTCGGTGAAATATCTGGAGCAAATTATCATCCCCCTGAAGAAAGCCAATTACGTGTTGAGTGTACGGGGCCCCAAAGGGGGGCATTTCCTGGCCAGGCCACCGGAGGAGATCACCCTGGGAGAGATCGTGGCCCTCCTGGAAGAAGGGCCCAGCCTGGCGGAGTGCAGTGAACATGCCGAAGTGTGCCAGCGCTCCAATCTCTGCCCCACGCGGCTTATCTGGAAAGAGGTCGCGCAGGCAATGTTCGATAAATTACATGCCATTACACTGGCCGACCTGGCCGAGCGAGCCAGGGCCGGCGCGCAAGGAGCTTAAAGATGTACTCTGACACCGTGATGGAGCATTTTAATAATCCCCGGAACGCCGGGGTCATCGAAGACGCCGATGGCGTCGGCGAGGTGGGCAATCCGGTCTGCGGCGACATGATGACCGTCTACATCAAAGTGGCGGACGGCAACCTGGTGGACGTGAAGTTTCAGACCTTTGGCTGCGTGGCGGCCATTGCCGTCTCGGACATGGTCAGCGAAATGGCCAAAGGCCGGAACCTGGAGGAAGCCCTGAAGATCACCAATAAGACGGTGGCCGAAGCTTTGGGGGGCCTGCCCGCCAACAAGCTGCACTGCTCCAACCTGGGGGCGGAGGCCCTGGCCCTGGCCATCAAGAATTATCAGGAAAAACCTCATTAGGTTTTATGGTAGGGGTGGACCCATGGGTCCACCTTCAATTTAGGGCGCACACGCAAGTGCGCCCCTACGGACAAGGCTTTTTGGCCCAAAAAATCAGGGAGGGCGGGGGTTTTGTCCCCCCGGCCCTCCCGGTTAATTTCCCTGGTTAGGTTCTTTGCCGCCTTACTCTACCTCTTCCTTGGGCTTCAGATGCTCCGGAATGATGGCCATCTTGATGAGCAGGGGCTTCAGGAAGCTCCATTTGATCCCCAACTCGTAGATCTCCTCCAGGTCCCGGATGGCGTCCCAGCAGTTATGGCAGGGGGAGATAACCAGCTTGGCGCCGGTGGCCAGGATCTGATCGCGCTTCACCTTCAGGCCCACGTTGCGCTGCTGGCGATACATGCCGATGCCGTTAAAACCGCCGCCGCCGCCGCAGCAGAAGTTGTGCTCCCGGTTCGGGTGCATCTCGACGAAATAGCCCGGCTCCACCAGGTAACTAATGATCTCCCGGGTGACGTCCGCCAGAAATAGCCCGGCTCCACCAGGTAACTAATGATCTCCCGGGTGACGTCCGCCAGTCCATAGTTGCGGATATAGTTGCAGGAGTCTTGTAAGGTGACCAGTTCCTTGATCCTCTTGTCCGGGTCGATCTTGATCTTGCCGGTGCGCAGGGCCTCGGCCACCCACTCGGTGTAGTGGATATACTCCACCGGCGGCCGGCCATCCTTGCGTCCGACCCAATAGGGTCCCTCGATGACCGTGGCCCGGTGGGCGTGGCCGCATTCGGTGCCCAAGACCCGTTTGGGCTTCAGGCGCTCCATGGCCCCGTAAACGCTCTCGACCATCACCTTGCAAGCGCCCCAGTCCCCGGCAAACATCGCCAGGCTGGTCTGTTCCCAGCCCTCGCTCGGCACGGTCCAGTTCTCACCGGCGATGTGGAAGAGGATGGCGGCCTCGGCGATGTCCTCGGGATAGTGCTTGGGCTCCCGGGCGTTCAAGGTGTACATCAGGTCGGCGCCCACCTTGTCCACCGGGATCTCCAGACCCGGCCACTCCTCCTGCTGCTCGTCGGCCATCCATTCGCAGGTCTCCACCCAATCCTCGGAGGTCACGTCCATCTGGGCGTGGTAGATGCGGTGCATGCCCGTGCCGATCTTCAGCTCCCAGGGCACGAAACCCTGCGAGAAGCAGAGGCCGCGCAGGTAGCCGAACATGACGCCCATGTCGATGCCGTAGGGGCAGAAGGAGCCGCAGCGGTTGCAGCAGGTGCACTTGGACCAGGCCACGTCCATGCAGTAGCGCATGTGTTCGTTGTCCACGTCGCCGTTGCGCTTAACGATCTTGCCCAGGGTGGACTGGATCTTGTACGACGGCACCTGGGTCGGGTCGCGGTGGTTGGCCAGATACAGGAAGCAGGTGTCGCCGCAGAGGGCGCAATGGGAGCAGAGGTCCAGCCAGGCGCGCATCCGTGACTTCATGGAGGCTGCCAGCGTCTTCTTGAGCTTCTCCTTGTCGACCTCGAGATGGCTCATCTCTTCATAATATTTCTTGCCGCTCTTGTCGGCCAGCAAGGCATCCAGATACTCTTTGGTATCGACGGTCTTCTTGTTGCAGAGGGTTCCTTCCGGCATGGATCTTCACTCCTTAAGGTCTGGCTAGCCGCGCCTGAGCGGCAGGCCCCGGAATCGACTCTCCCCGGTGGCAGAGGATTCCTGCAAATCGTTACCCTTAATTATACCATAAACATATTCTACACTATACTTCTACCAGGCAAACCCTTTGCCCTTATAGCCGCGCTTGATGCCAAAGTCAGCCCCGAGCTGGCCCCGGGAGAGGAAGAAGCCCACCACATGCCAGAGCTTGGTGGCCGGGATCAGGACCAGCAGGAGTTCGCCGCTCAGCACGTGGGCGATGGACCACAGGTTATAGTCCGGGGCCGCCTGGTGCACGGCCAGAAATCCCGTGACGAAGGGAGTCACGCTGACCAGGATCAGAAAGTAGTCGTAGATCGTGGTGACGATCCTGACTTCGGGCAGGGCGATGCGCCGGATAACGATACAGACCGCCGCGGCCATGACCCCGATGGTCAGGACATCGGCCAGGCCCATGGACATCGTCGGCCAAGCCACGCCCCAGCGCTCTTTGAAGATGACCGCATGTCCCGCCAGAAATAGCGGCACGCCCACCAGCCCGATATGGAAGACGAAGAAGATAAAGGTATACAAGGGCTTGGCGCGCCAGCCCACGGAATAGTAGGGTATCAACCAGTGGACAATGGACCGCAGCGCCCCCTTGAGCCCCAGGGCCGGCCAGGCCTGGTAGGCCACGCGGTCGGCCTGCCAGTCAAGGCCCCGGATGTAGGTCACGACTCGATAAATCAGCCCCCCGAAAAAGATCCCGAAGGACAGCCATAGCAGGGGTCCGCTGATGAATAGATATAATTGTTGCATATGCGACTCCTCCGCCAGGCCGCTGAGGCGGCCCCGCAGTAGCTATTGAATGTCCTTCTCCTCGTCCCGGCCGGTGATGTACAGCCAGAAGCCGAGGATGCCCAGAACCGACAGGCCCATCAGGTAATAGGCCGCGCCCTTGGTATAGACCAGGAAGTCATGCAGCGTATAGAATTGGTTTTCCATGTTTCCCTGCCTCAGTGTCCGAAGGTTTGAGGGTGCTTATGGAGCTTGTGTTCGGTGAATTCGGGTCCTTCTTCTTCCTCGCCCTCGTGGGGCGCATGCTCCCTATACTCTGGATGCTCATAGAAGATGGGCATCTTAGTGGAGATGAAACGGAAGAACAAAACCCCGATCGTGACGATATAGATGGAAATGGCAATCTCCATCCAGCTCGGGAAGTAGCGGTCGGCCGCCGGCAGTTGCCAGTTGAAGGCGAACCAGGAGACGTTGAAGCGGTTGAGCACAATGCCGAGCACCGTGAGGATCGAGGCATACTTGGCCAGCTTCAGGTTCTTCTCCCGCACGGTGATGGCGTAGAGGAAACAGGGCAGGGCCACGAAACCCAGGAGTTCCACCAGGAACCAGGCCCCATAGCCGGTCAATAGATAGTGCCATTTGTTATCGAGGGCAACGCCGACTAACTTGAGCAGGAAATAGCAGGCCAGCACCATGGCGGCGCCCTTGGAGAAGCCCAGGACCACCTCGTTATGCTCGCTCTGGTAAGTCCGGTCCATCTTGTGGTGCAGGAAATGGTGCGACAGCGTTCCCTCGAAGATCACCATGGACAGGCCGGCGGCGATACTCGAAATGAAGAAGAAGAGCGGGATGTAGCTCGAATACCAGAGCGGATGCAGCTTGGAGGGGGCGATCAGGTACAGGGCCCCCAGCGAACTCTGGTGCATGGTGGAGAGGACGACGCCGAAGATGGTCAGGGCCAGGGTCCCCTTGACGATGATATTCCGATATTTCCTGAAACCGAGCCATTCCAGAGCGGCCGGCGTCCACTCGACGAACAGGGTGATCAAATAGAGGAAGACGCATAAGCCCACTTCGAAGAGCACCGAGGTGGTGCCGGATTGCACGAAGATGGGGTAGGGCAGCCGCCAGGGCCGGCCCACGTCGTAGTGCAACGCGAAGACCACCAAGGCGTAGCCTAGGAAGGCGGTGAGGATCGCCGGCCGGACCGCGGAGTGATAGCGCTTCAGGCCGAAGACATAGCAGGCCGCGGAAGTGGTGTAGCCGCCGGCCGCCAGGGCCACGCCGCACATCAGGTCAAAGGAGATCCAGACCCCCCAGGGGTTGTTGTCCGACAGGTTAGTGACTCCGGCGAGCCCCTTGGTGAAGCGCAGGAAGGTGATCAGGGCGCCGAGCAAAAAAATGATGCCGACCGTGACGTTGAACGGCGTCAGCAGCGAATTCTTGGCGGCGGGGTTTTGAGTATTCATGCTATTCGCCCTCCTGGCTCTGGCCCTTAACAGCTTCTTCCAGGGCGCGCTTGACCTCGCGCTCAATGGCGGCCTTCTGCTCGGCTTCAGCCTTGGTCATGGCCTTTTTAAGCTTGGCTCCGGCCTCTGCCTGGGCCTGGGCCACGGCCCGGGCCACGGCCTGCGCCTCCTCCTGCCGGGCGATTTTGTCTTTGCGCTTGTTGATGGCATAGATGCCGGTCAGCAGCACCGGCCAGGCGGCGGCCACGATGGGCACGGTGGCCAGCGCCCCGGAGGTTAGTTCGGGCGCCGGGGTGACTCCCAGGTCTTCCCGCATGCCGAGGGCGCTGAAGGGCACGCCCGAGATATAGAGCCAGTTGGTGCCGCCCATCTCGTGCTCGCCGTAAATCTGGTTCAGGTAACGGCCCGGAAAGGTGTGGAAGCGCTCCCGGGCGATCTTGATCAGGTCGCTGCGTTTGCCGTAGACCAGGGCCTCCACCGGGCAGGCCCCCACGCAGCCCGGCACTTTCAGCTTGCCCGAGGTGATCTGCGGGTAACACAGGGTGCACTTCATGATCCGGGGAGTCAGGGGCTCGCTATACTCAAAGGTCGGAATCTCGAAGGGGCAGGCGATCATGCAGTAGCGGCAGCCCACGCAGACCGTGCCGTCCCAGGTGACCGCGCCCTGCGGGGTCTTGGTGAAGGCCCGCACGAAACAGGACGAGGCGCAGGCCGGCTCCAGGCAGTGGTTGCACTGCCACTTCTTATAGACCGGGCCCGCGGCGCCCGGGATATTATCGTAGCGGTTCACCACGGTATAGGTCCAGGCATGGGTCCGGCGCTTCGTGTTCAGGACGCTCAGGTCATCGAAGGGTTCGGGCGGGGGCGGCAGTTCGTTGACCTTATTGCAACCGGCCTCGCAACTACGGCAGCCGATGCAGCGGGTGGAGTCGAACAGCACGCCGAAACTCCCGGGATATCCCTGGAAATGCTGGGCTCCAGCGGCGTGGGCCGGCTTGCCCAGCGCCGCACCCAATCCTGCGGCTCCAAGCAGGCCAAGAAACGTTCTTCGTAACATGGGCATACTCCTCGTTACTTCTTCTTTTCCTTATGGCACTCGTTGCACGCCGTGGCGGCAGGCTTTTCCAACTTCATGTCTTTGTGGCAGCTCATGCACTGCCCGTGGTAGGCGGCCAGCAAGGCCGGACGATTCGCCTCTCTGGCCTGCAAACTGTCGCCGCTGTGGCAGTTGACGCAACGGGGCGGCTCCTTGGCGGCCGGGCTGTAGTGGTGGCAGCCCTGGCACATGGTGCCCTGATCGCGATGGAAGTATTCCGCCAGGGTATTTCCCTGCATGCCCTTCACGAGAGCGAGGACCTGCTTGCGGTGCGTAAACTCGGAGGGCTTGTACTGGTTGGCCAGATCCTTGATCACCGCCATTTCCGGGATGTCGTTGACCGCGTAAGTGCCCGGGTTCATTTTCCGGCCCTTGAGCATGACCTCGGCCAGGGCGGACTTCTGCGGCGTGGTCATCTTGGCCAATTCATCACTCAATTTCTCGCCGCTCTTCCATTTGGTCTCGGTCAAGGGGAGGTGGCACTGCTGGCAAGTGGCGTCGTCAGTCCGGAGCGTCTTGCTGATGTGGTTGTGGCAGCCGGCGCAGTTCGGCGCCGCTTGCTTGGCGGTATGGCAGCCCGTGCAGCTCAGCTGACTCTTCTGGGAGTGCATCGCCTGCTCGTAGGTCACGTTCTTGCCTTCCGGCGATCCCGAAAGGGTGTGGCATTTCTCGCAGGAGTCCATGGTGGCATGGTGGCAAGACCGGCAGTTGTCGTTGTACTTCTCGTGGGCCTTGTGGTCGAAGGCCACCGGATTCATCAAGCGGGGCTTCCCAGGCCGGTTGTCTTCGATTTTAGGATCGTGGGTGAGCAAGGCCGCATCCGGCTGCCCCCGCTTGAGCCGGGGGACTTCCTTGTTGGGGAGCTTGGCCACCACCTCCGCGTTTTTCTTCGCTATCAGGGCTTGGCCTTCCGCCCCGTGACAGCCGGCGCAGATATAGGGGCCGGCATCCTTCACTCCCTTGTTGGCGAGATCGAGATGGCAGGCCACACACTGGAGGTGCGCCGCCTGTTCCAGGCTTTTCACGTCCTGCTTCGGTTGGTCCAGATGGCAATCGCGGCAGGTCCCTTCCTTGTCCTTGGCGTAGAAGATCTTTTTGGTCTGCTTATCGTACTCGTGGTGGCAAGTGCCACAGTTATTCTTCTCGGCTGGGGTGGCGGGGATTTGCTTGGAGTCCGTGTGCCGGAAGTGCAGGACCTTGTTGAGCCCGACGCCCATTCTGGCCGTGGTGATCTGCGGCTCGGCGTTGTGGCAGGAGCGGCATAAACCGTCCGGCGGGCCGGCCTTCTTGCCTTCCGCGGCCCGGTCCATGTGACAGCCGATGCAGGCCGCATGGTAGCTTTCCTTGATCTCCTCCGGCTTCGTCGCCTTCTTCCGCTTGAAGGTCAAGGACAGCTTACCGTTCTCCACCAGGTGGCAGGCCTCACAGGTCTTCTTCTCCTTGAGCAGCACGTCGGTGTGCTTGTCATGGAAAAACGTCACCGGCGGCAGCTCAAGCTTGCCGAAGGCGGCCAGGGTGTCGATCTTAATCAGGTCCGGCCGCCCGGACTCGGGCGCCTGCACCGGAGCCTTCACCGGCGCCTTCTCCCCCTGAGCCTCAATGCAAAAAAATGAGGTGGCGACGCACACCAACAAAAACCCAGCCCATCGCAGCAGTGGTCTACCTTTCACCATAACTCCAATCCTTAGCAGATATGATTACTGAATTACTGAAAAAAACTGGCCTGAAAACCCCGTTTCGGGGTTGGTGAATCCATGTGAAATCATTCACCAGATTATGCTAGCTTTTGGTATAAATGTCCAAAAAAAAAGCACGGTCCTCTAAGCTTTTATCCGGGCACTCTCAGGACTTTGGCACGATAATGGTTTTTGCCATATTTTCCAATAGATACATAAAAACCATCCTGTCTAAAAATCAAACACCAATAGATACGCAAAAACATTATGTCTAAAAAAGCAACACTAACACTAATCGACTCAGGAATTTATAAAATATTCGAAGATTCGAAACAATAAAAAAATGATCTTCGGAGGCAATCGCTTCACGGAAAGGAGAGGAACAGGCAGGATGACGGGGAGCCTGGGATTTCGGTGGGTCCGGACCAACAGGGGCTAAATCGAAGTCGGGAACTCGGATGGTCCAAGCTCCTTGGAAGCGCAGCCGACCAGCAGCATCGCCGCGCCTATCTTGAGGGCTGGATATGTCCAAGTGAGGCGGCGGTCGGAAAAGCCGCCTCCAAATATCGAGTTACCCGCCGGCCTGGCAGGTTATTTGCGCACTCAGCCGGGGCTGCTAGGGGGACACTTGGTCTCCTTGGGCTCCTCCAGCCGGTCCAGCCGCGCTTTGCTGGCCTCTTCGGCCTCTTGAACCACCGGCTTCTCCCCATAGAACAGCGCTCCTTCGGTGTAGGGGGAGCTTTTAAAGCCGGTGAACCGGTCCAGGCCGGCCCGGTGAAAGCCCACTTTCAGCAGCAGCGCCAGGAAATCCTTTCCCGGTATGACCCCGCCAATTCACTGGAACCAGTTTTCCACCTTGCCGGCCTGGTCTCCCGGCAGCTCTGTCACCAGGACCATGTCGGCGACCATCAGACGGCCGCCGCGCTTGAGGACCCGCTGTACCTCCCTGAGGGCCTGCTCTTTGTCGACGGTCAAATTGATGACGCCGTTGGAGATGACCACGTCGAATTCCCGGTCCGGGAAGGGGAGGGCCTCGGCGGCGGCGATCTCGAAGCTGACGTTGGTGAGACCCGCCAGAACCAGGTTGGCCCGGGCCCGGGCGATCATCTCCGGAGTGGCGTCGACCCCCGCCACCCGGCCCGTAGGGCCCACCAGGCGGGCGGCTATCAGGGTATCCACCCCGGCGCCGCAGCCGATGTCCAGCACCGTTTCTCCGGGACGGATGGGTCCCAGGCTGAAGGGGTTCCCCACTCCGCAGAAGGCTTGCAGGACCGCCTCGGGCAAGTCTTGCACCAGCTCCATGGGGTAACCCTGCTGCCGCATCCCCTCCCGGCCGGTGGGGTACTGGAAGGAACCGCCGGCGTCGGACTGGGTAGCCACCTGGGTGTACTTGTGCCGGATGCCTTCCCGGATGGTGTGAATTTCGGTGTCGCTGAGGTCTGGTTTCATGGCGCTAACCTCTATAATAAGGCAAATGCTAAAGCCGGGCGGTTCAAGAACCGCCCCTACATTAGGATTTCTGCGTTTCTTTCAACTTCTTCCCAGCGCTCCAGGCCCGGCCGGCGTGGGTGCCCACGGTCCAGTAGTTGTTGTCCGGCATAGTGAGCAACAGGGGATTGATCTTCAAGATATCGGGCCGACCGTCGGTGAGGCAGTCTTCGTCGGCATAGGCCGCCACAATCTCGCCGATGAAGAGATTGTTGACCGGCAATTCCACCACGTCGTAGAGGCGGCATTCCAGACCCAGGGGGCATTCCTCGATCATGGGCGCGGTCTCCAATTCGCCGAAAAAGACCCGGAAGAGGCCGGATTTGTCTACCTTATGGCCCGAGACCAGGCCGCAATAGTCGGCCTTTTCCATCAGGTCGGCGCCGGGGAAGTTGACACTGAAGCTGCGCTGGGCCCGGATGCCCTTCGGGGTATAGTGGGCCTTATTGAGAGCCACCGCCAGCAGCGGCGGCTTCAGGTTGACCCGCATCACCCAGCCCACCGCCATGAAGTTGGCCCGCCCCTCCACCATGGCCCCCACCAGGGTCACCGGCATGGGATAGATATAGGCGTCGGCGCCGAGATTGATCTTGCCCATTTATTGGATATCCTTGCCGATGGCAAAGGCCTGGCCCAGGTATTTGCCGATGCCGTGATAGGTGCGGATTTCCGGGCCGAAGATGATGGGCCGCACCTTTTCGATATCCGGGAAGCCTTTGTCCCCCAGGACGGCTTCATCGGCCTTGACGTCCAGGATCTCGCCGATGAACTGGGTGTGCAGGCCGATCTCGATGGTGTGGAGCAGTTTGCACTCCAGCACCAAAGGGAATTCCGCCACGTAGGGGGCGTCCACCACGGTGCTGGCCACCGGGGTGAGGCGGGCCTGGGCGAACTTGTTAAGGTCGCGGCCGCTGACCATGCCGAAATAATCCACCTCTCTGACGTGCGCCTCCGAGGGCACGTTGATGGTGAAGGCGCCCCGGGCCACAATATTGCCGTAGGAATAGGTGGCTTTTCTCAGGGAAACCGCCATGCAGGGTGGCTTGGAGCAGCAGATGGAGCACCAGGCCGCGGTCATGACGTTGGGCTTGTCGTTGGCGTCGTAGGTTCCCACCACCCATATCGGCGTGGGGAAGGCCAGGGTCCTGGGACCGAGGGATTTTTTCATGGCTTCCTCCTTATCTGAAATAGTAAGTCGCTGGGCAAAAAAAGCAAATAATGAATTACCCCCAAGACCCTAAGGGCGCCAATGGTCGGTAGGGCGGGCGTCCCCGCCCTACCAGTAACTAGGGTCTGATTCGCCTCAAATGGTTATTTGGGGTAGCCGCAGGCCCTGACAACAAACCTGCGCTGGCACAGGCGAGACGCCGGTGCCATCAACCAGAATCTAGTCTATGGATCGCGAGGCCATCGGTATAAGTCCCCCTTTGAAAAAGGGGGATTTAGGGGGATATAAAATCTCCCCGGCCCCCTTTGGAAACGGGGTCCATTTCTCCAACAAAGAAGGGCCCGGCAAACTTCAGTCTGCCGGGCCCGGTTCAGTCAACGATTGCTAACTTAGCTGGCGCTAAGCTTTATTCCTCTTCATCCAACTCGACGCCGTCCCGCTCGAACTGGGCGTCCCTGAGTTCGTGGCCCTTGGCCTG
>JAPLJC010000108.1 GCA_026388765.1 Deltaproteobacteria bacterium | reverse complement strand
TGCTGCTCCAGAACCTGGCCAACAGCATTGCCAAGAACCACCCGGAGGTGGTCCTCATCGTGCTGCTCATCGACGAACGGCCCGAAGAAGTGACCGATATGGCGCGCAGCGTCGCAGCCGAGGTGGTGAGTTCGACCTTCGACGAACCGCCCCAGCGCCACATCCAGGTGGCGGAGATGGTCCTGGAGAAGGCCAAGCGCCTGGTGGAACACAAACGAGAGGTGGTCATCCTGCTGGAGTCCATCACCCGTTTGGCCCGGGCCTACAACACCGTGGTCCCGGCCAGCGGCAAGATTCTCTCCGGCGGCCTGGACGCCAACGCCCTGCAACGGCCCAAGCGCTTTTTCGGCGCCGCCCGGAACATCGAGGAAGGCGGCAGCCTGACCATCATCGCCACCGCCCTGATCGAGACCGGCAGCCGCATGGATGAGGTGATCTTTGAGGAGTTCAAGGGCACCGGCAATATGGAGATTCACCTGGACCGGAAACTCACCGAGAAGCGCATCTTCCCGTCCATCGACATCAACCGCTCCGGCACCCGGAAGGAAGAGCTGTTGCTGCCGCCGGAGGACTTGAACCGCATCTGGATTTTGCGCAAGCTCCTGTCGCCGCTGTCCCCGGTGGACAGCATGGAGTTTTTGCTGGAAAAACTGAAGGGGACCCGCAACAACGCCGACTTCCTGGGGGCCATGAACCGCTGAGGCGGGGAGAACCGCTGTTTTAGGCAGCACGGATAGGCGTCGTCGTTACGCCCATTCCCCATGCCGCTTGCCCTGTTTGCAATTCCTTAAGCGGTCTGCCTCAATCCTGATTCTTTTGCCGATCAAGGTGGCAAAGGCTCTTTGGTAGCCGCAGTCTTTAGCCTGCGTCTGCACAGGCTGGAAAGCCTGTGCTACCAATTGATTGCGAAGTGTTCTCAAGGAGCAACGCCAATACCCGACCGCCTTGAAGCACTGCCGCGCCGTCGTCCGGCCTAAATTTCTCTAAGTGGTTTTTTATTCCAGTTCTTCTTAAGTTCGGCCTGATCCTTGGGGCTGGCCCCGAAGGCCGATTCACACACCGAGGCCCATTTGTGGGGATCGGAGCGGAAGTCTTTTTTATAACGGCTGCTGTCCGAATCCTTACAAAAAATGGTGGGCATGCCGATGAGCCGCTCCACTTCGGAGTCGCAAATCTGGCACTTCGTCAGGGGCTCGTCGCTCATCTTCTGCTCCACCTCGAAAATATGTCCGTGTTCCTTGCACTTATATTCGTAAGTTGGCATCAGGCTCTCCTTTACGATCCACCTATTTGCTTGACAGGTGGGCGGCTGGGCGCTACCTTGCTTTAGTAGAATCTTAACAGATTTAGCTCCGAGTTTCGAGTTTTTAGTTTTGTAGGGGCGAACCTCGTGTTCGCCCGCTGGGGCGAATACAAGATTCGCCCCTACGACTCAAAACTCTCCTGGAGGCCGCCATGCAGATACCTGCCCTGCAAGCCGTTACCATCGAAATCCTGGTGGACAACTTTTTCGACGTCTTTGAACCATCCCGCCCCGGCATCGTGGAACGGGTGACCCCGGGTCGCCTGCCCAAACCCCTGGTGGCGGCCCACGGCCTGGCCTTTCTCATCACCCTGAATCACCAGGGCCGCCTCACCCGCATCCTGATGGACGCGGCCAATGACCCCTTGCCGTTGTTCAACAACCTGGAGGCCCTGGGTCATAAGCCCGAGGAAATCGACGCGGTGGTGGTGAGCCACGGCCACCCGGATCATTACGGCGGCCTGTTGGGTTTCCTGGCCAAGCGTGTCGGGCCTTTGCCCATCTACCTCCATGAAGACACCTATTTCCCCAAGCTGTTCATGACCCCAAAGGGGCGCATCGGCCCCTGGGTCCTGTCGGCGGATCAGCTGACCCAGGCGGGCGGACAACTCGAAGAGAACCGCGGTCCCCTGGTAATCCTGGACCAGGTTCTCCTCACAGGCACGGTGGAGCGCACCACCGGCTACGAAAAGGGCCTCCCGGTGTTCAAGCGCAAGATCAACGAGCAGGAAGAACCGGACCCCTTTAGCGACGAGCAGGCCCTGGTGGCCGTGGTTGAGGGCCGGGGTCTGGTGGTCATCGGCGGCTGCAGCCATCCGGGCATCGTCAACATGGTGAAATACGCCCAAAAACTCACCGGCGTGGATAAAGTCGCGCTCATCATCGGCGGCTTTCATCTCACTGCCGGGGGCGAAGCCCTGATCCAACAGACCATCCAGGGGCTGAAGGAAATTAACCCGGAACTCATCATGGCCGGCCACTGCACCGGTTTCCGAGCCCTGACCAAACTGGCCGGCGTTTTCCCCGATAACTTCATGGTGAGCTGCGTGGGCACCAAGGTGCTGGTGGTGGGGGGGTGAGGATGATTGTGGGGGAGGGGGTAAGGGCCCTCGGCCCTTAGCCCCCTCCCCCAAATCCAAAACCTATGGATAAACTGACATCCGACGAAGAAACCATGATCGGCGCCCTGGCCCGGGAGGTCAATGACGGGGACTGGGCCGCCTGCGGCACACTCTCGCCCATGCCGGCCGCGGCCCTGTGGCTGGCCAAAGAGACTCATGCCCCTGGCGCCCAGGTCTTCGTGGCCGGGAGCCGTGACTGGCCCTTTGAGAACCTGTGGCAGGGGTTTTTCGACCTGGCCCAGGCCGGGCGGATGAACGTCTTCTACCTGAGCGGGGCGCAGATCGACGGCCGGGGGAACATCAACCTCATGGCGGTGGGCGATTACCGGCGGCCCAAGGTCAGGCTGCCCGGCGGGGCCGGCTCCGCCATCCTGGCCTATGTGGTGGAACGGGTGGTGCTGTTCAAGACGACCCATGAATCCCGGGGGTTGGTGCCCCAGGTGGACGTGATCACCGCGCCGGGGTTTACCCCCACCTTAAGTCTGCGGCAGCGTCCCGGCCGGGTCACCCGGCTCATCACCCCCAAATGCGTCTTTAGCTTCGAGCCCCCCGAGGCGCCTCTGCTGATTAGCCTCCACCCCGGGGTGACGGTGGAGGAAGTGCAGCAGCTCACCGGCTTCGAGTTCCGCACCCCGGCCCCAACGCCAACAACCCCGGTTTTAACCGCCGAGGAACGCCGCTTACTTTACGGCCCGGTGAAAGAGAAGCTGGCCCGGGCCTATCCGCAATTCGCCACCCGGCTGCAATCGGCCTGATGCAGGGTGGGCACTGCCCACCATAATCCTAATTGAGTAGTGGCACAGGCGTCTCGTCTGGGCATCAGCTGCGGCGGGCGGGGACGCCCGCCCCACCGAACCATTTTCATAATTTACGGGTAGGCCGAAGGCCAATGAATGACTGTCCGAATCAAAGTCAACTGTATTTTCTGTTCTGGAATTTTCCCCCTGTCACTGTAACTAGGAGAGGATCTGGTACAACCGCCTCGATTAACCATGGAAAGCGACAGGGATTGATTTTATTCCGCAACAACCGCGCTGCTCAGGTGGATCCTTCCGGAAATAAAGGGGGTTACCGGTGATCCGCCTCCGATTCTTAGCGGTTCAAAAGCGGTAAAATTCTCGCAATTTTCAGTGGCTGGGAAACACTCGGAGCGCCGATTGTCCCAGGTTTACCAAAATAACCTGGTTAAAATAACCATTAATATTCTCTACGCACAGGATTGGGAGGAACTCCCCCATGTGTGAACTCTTTGCCATGTCCGCCGGCCAGAACTACACCGCCCAGGACTACCTGCCGGTGTTCGCCGACAAATCCCGGGCCAACATCAGCGGTTGGGGCATCGGCTTTTTCCGCGACGGCCAGGTCCATATCGAAAAATCCTGCGAAGGCATCTACGCCGGGGAGCTGGTGCACGACAGTTTCCAGCGCCTGGCCCGGGTGGTGGACAGCCGCATCATCATTTCCCACATCCGCTGCCCCAAGGCCGGCCACCAGAAGGAATCCCTGGCCCAGCCCCTGAGCGACCACTTCCTGGACCACCACTGGCTCTTCAGCTTAACCGGGGACTTCCCGAAAGCCGCGGGGTACCAAAGCCCCAGGCCCATCATTCCGGAGGAGCTACTGGCCGCCCGGGTCTTCGAGTTCATCCGGGACGGCATGGAGGCCCAGTTGCAGGACTGGCCCGACCTGAGCCTTTACCAGGCCTTGGCGGTGACCTGCAAGAAGCTCATCACCGACTATCCCGGGGAATACATCTTCTTCCTGGCCAACGAAACGGTGCTCTTTGCCTTCCTCAACAGCGCCCAGGTGCTCATCTACCACCCCCCGGAGGCCCGGGGGGAATCCCTGGTGCTGACCACGGTCTCGGGGGGCCTCACCCGGGACCCGGACAACTGGTGGGTCTATCCCAATCAGGACCGGAACCGGGGCCAGATCCTCATCATCTCCGGGGCGGATCTGCTCTATCAGGGGCACCTGTAAAATGTGTGACCTCTTTGCCCTCTGCGCCGCCCATAGCCATTGCGCCACCACCTCTCTGCCCCTGTTCGCGGCCCGGGGGCGCCGGAACGTGCACGGCTGGGGCATCGGCTTCTTCCGCCGGAACCACCCGGTCGTGGAGAAATCCGGAGATCGGGTCTTTCAGGACGGCCAGTTGCACGGCTCCTTCCAGCGTCTGGCCCGGGTGGTGGCCAGCCCCATTATCCTGGCCCACATCCGCTACAAGTCCAGCGGCAAAGTCGACGAGTGCCACGCCCACCCCTTCGCCCTGGACTTCTGGGGGCAGTCCTGGATCTTCGCCCATAACGGCGAGGCCGGGGGCATCGAGCCTTATCAGAGCCGCCACCTCCCTACCTTGGAGGCGGGCAGCGATTCGGCTCGCACCTTTGAATTTTTGCGGGATTATTTTGCCGATGCCACCGACCGCCGCCTCCAGATCTCTTTCCTGCAGATTCTCAAGGAAGGCCTGATCGGACTGATTCGGCAATACCCCGGCGAATACAACTTTCTCCTCAGTAATGGCTGCTTTATTTGGGCCTTCACCAACCACCGGCAATTCCTCGTGCTCAAGGGCAGCCAGAAGCTGGAAGAAGCCCTGCTGCTCACCACCATCGCCGAGGGCCTCAGCCCGGAAAACTGGCAGAAAATTTCCCGGCAGGAAGGGACCTGGGGCAAAATCCTCTTGATCGCCGGGGGTGACCTGGTCTTGGCAGAGGATCTGCTGCCGCCGGCGGATGCAGCCGGAGAATTCTCCGGCCGGGATTTGCCTACCGGGTTGTCCTGACTTCCACATTCCTTAATCTACCATTTTAGCGCTCGGCCACTACCAGCTTGGGCCATAAAGGTTTGCTCGGACTACCAAAGTCCAGTAACAGTGCGGACCTTGGCGGCCTGGCCAAGAATATCCAATTGTTCCCTTAATATATTGAATTATGTGATCATCTAATATATGTAGACAGGACAAAGTTCGGCTTTGTCACAAATCTCAAGAAAGTGTAGGTTACTCAGGTACTTGACATCGTTGTCTGAGGTCTTAATATGGAAGTCATGACAGGAGTTGGCTGCCGCTCGGACCTGGGAGCGACTCACCCCGCGGGTTACAAAGGAGGTAACTGGGAGTTCGCCGGGAATCCCAACCCACATAATCAACATCCAATGGAGAATCTGCAGCGGAGCCTTGAAACGGCTTGGCGCAGTCAGGACCCCAAAAAACTTTAAGGAGCAAGAAAATGAAAGGAAAGCAACGACCGCTGGGGTTCGTAGTTGTTTTGGCCCTGGGGTTGGCTCTCGTGCTGGGTGGCGGTTTCACCCGGCCGGCCATGGCATCCTCGGAAGATGTGGCCATGTTCTATGACGATCTGGGCCAATACGGCCAGTGGGTAGACTACGAAAATTACGGACCGGTTTGGCGTCCCAGCAACGTGAACGAGGATTGGCGGCCCTATACCGACGGCCGCTGGGTGCCCACCAACGATGGCTACGTGTTCGAATCCCAGGAACCCTGGGGCTGGGCCACCTACCATTACGGCAATTGGATGCCCACTGAAGGCTACGGCTGGGTCTGGACTCCGGGCCGCACCTGGTATCCCTCCACCGTGGAATGGCGCACCAGTCCCGAGGACGCCCCGGTGGACACCTCTTACGTCGGCTGGGCCCCGGTTCCGCCGCCCGATTATGTGCCGACCCAGTCTTACGCGTCGCCGGGGTATTACCCCGGGGCTCCGGTGGGGGATACGTTGAGTTCGCCGTTATGGGTCTTTGCCCGGGCCGCCAGCTTCCTACTGGGGTTTGGACAGCCCTATAACTCCTCTTATTCCTACGGCGGCTGCGGCTGTCTGGCGCCACCGTCTTATGTGCCGACCTTCTTCGGCCAGACGCAATTCGTCCCCAACAATTATACGACGAGTTATTACCCGCAGTCTTATTTCGGCGGGGGTTTCGGCGGCGCCTATAGTTATGGGCCACCGGTGAATTACATCTCCCGGGTAACCAACATCAACCAGACAGTGATAAACAATACCATCATCAATAACTCCGCCAACATCCATAGGATCCACAACGTGATGCCGCCACAGGCGGTATTGACCCGCAACGCCGGTCTGCGACAGATCACCCCGCCGGCCCTGATCCAGGGCCAGCGGTTGCCGCCGGCCCAGCGGCTGACTAATGTCAATACGGCCCGGGCGAACCTGGGCAAGCCCAACATCATCCATGCCCCGAAAAATGTGCCGCCGCTGACGGCGCAGATTCCCAAGGCCCCGCCCCTGGCGGCCCAGCCAGTGAAAGGGGGAATCCCGGGTGCTGGTCTGCCGTCCAAGTCCACCATGAAGTTGACCCCCCAGCAGCAGCAACAGGTCCAGAAGCTGCCGCCGCAACAGCAGATTCATCCGGTAAAACCCCCGCTGGCCGGCCAGGTCCAACCAAGCGTGCAGCCCGGCGCTAAGCCTGGACAGGTGCAGCCCGGCGTAACCGGCAGGCCCGGACAGGTCCAGCCCGGACAGATCCAGCCCGGAGCGGTACAGCCCGGAGCTAAGCCCGGTCAGGTTCAACCCGGTGCTAAACCTGGACAGGTCCAGCCCGGAGCGGTCCAGCCCGGAGCTAAACCCGGTCAGGTGCATCCTGGGGCAGAGCCCGGCCAAGTGCAGCCCGGCGCGCCAGGAAAACCGGGTCAGGTACAACCTGGGGGGCCGGCGCAGCCCGCGCGGCCTTCTCAACCTCAGGTGCAGCCGCAACGACCGCAGCCGCAGCCACAACATGTGACGCCACCATCTCAGCCGGCGCGGCCCCAGCCTCAGGCGCAACCACAGCGGCCGCAGCCCCAGCCGCAGCATGTGACGCCACCGTCTCAACCGGCGCGGCCACAGCCGCAGGTGCAACCGCAACGGCCTCAGCCGCAGCCGCAACCAAGGCCGCAGCCTCAGGTGCAACCGCAGCGGCCACAGCCGCAGCCGCAACATGTGACGCCGCCGTCTCAGCCGGCGCGGCCACAGCCTCAGGTGCAACCGCAGCGGCCACAGCCGCAACCGCAACCAAGGCCGCAACCCCAGGTACAGCAGCCTCGGCCTCAGCCGCAGATGCAGGCCCCACGGCCTCAACCGCAGCCCCAGCCGCGGCCCCAGCCGCAGATGCAACAACCCCGGCCGCAACCTCAACCTCAGCCGCAGCGGGTAGCACCCGCGCCGCAGCCGAGGCCACAGGCGGCACCGGCGCCTGCGGTTAAGCCGCAGCCGGCGCCACAGCAGCAGCAGAAAAAGCCGGGCGAACCGCCCCATTGATAGCCGGTTGTTGACCTGAATATCCTCTCACCCCAGGCTTCCTCCCGAAAAGGGAGGAGGCCTGGGCCTTTTGTGCCCCTGGCCGACAATGCCTCCCCAGCCTGGTCGAATGTTAAAGCCGCGCCTTTTTTCCCTCAAGAATATTGCAGCTTTCCTCCTCAGTCTGGTAGGATATAGTCCTATCCAGCAACCGCATCAGGACGGCTCCACTGAGCCAGACTCATATTAAGGAGAGGAGGAAAGCATGCCCGCTATCCAAGAAATTCGCGCCCAGGAGATCCTGGATTCCCGGGGCCAGCCCACGGTGATGGCCGGCCTGACCCTGGACAATGGCCTGTGCGCCCAGGCCATGGTGCCATCCGGCGCCTCCACCGGGGAAAACGAGGCCCTGGAGTTGCGTGACGGCGGCCAGCGCTATCTGGGCAAAGGGGTGCTGCAGGCGGTGAAGAATATCCACGAAGTGATCGCCCCGAAGCTCAAAGGGCTGAACCCGCTTAACCAGGTGGCCATCGATCAGCTGCTGTGTGACCTGGACGGTACGGCCACCAAGAGCCGCCTGGGGGCCAACGCCATCCTGGCGGTCTCCATGGCGGTGGCCCGGGCCGGGGCCGCGGTGGCGGGCCTGCCCCTTTACCGTTACCTGGGGGGCACCGGCGCGGCTACGCTGCCCATGCCCATGTTGAACATCATCAACGGTGGGGCCCACGCCGGCAATAACCTGGATATCCAGGAATTCATGATTATGCCGGTGGGCGGGGCCAGCTTCGCCGAAGCCTTGCGCATGGCCGCGGAAGTTTTCCAGACCCTGAAGAAAGTGCTGAGTGCCAAGAAGTTGTCCACCGGGGTGGGCGACGAAGGCGGCTTCGCCCCGGACCTGACCTCCCATGACGCCGCCCTGGACCTCATGGTGGCCGCCATCGAGCAGGCCGGCTATAAGCCCGGGAAGGACGTAGTCATTTCCCTGGACCCGGCGGCGTCGGAGTTTTTCGATAAGGCGTCAGGGGAATATGTCTTTAAAAAAGGTGACGGCTCTCGCCGGAACGCCGGGGCCATGACGGATTATTACCGCGACTTGGCCGCCCGTTATCCCATCGTCTCCATCGAAGACGGCCTGGCGGAAGGCGACTGGGACGGTTGGGTGCACCTCACCAAGGAGTTGGGGTCCAAGCTGCAACTGGTGGGTGACGATATCTTCGTCACCAACGTACAATATTTGCAGAAGGGTATCCAATTGGGCGCGGCCAACGCCATTCTCATCAAGCTGAACCAGATCGGCACGGTCACCGAGACCCTGGAGACCATCAACCTGGCTCTACGGCATGGCTATCGGGCTGTCATCTCGCACCGCTCCGGGGAGACGGAAGACACCTTCATCGCCGACCTGGCGGTGGCCATGAACACCGGGCAGATCAAGACCGGCTCGGCTTCCCGCTCGGAGCGCATCGCCAAGTATAACCGCCTCCTCATGATTGAAGCGGAGTTGGGTCCCGCAGCCCGGTTCCGGGAAGATCGCTTCTGGCAGCGGTAATGGCCGGGGCGAGCCCGATGCCTCACCCCGCCGCCATCGTCCCCGGGGCTTTTTGTTTTTGACAACGACGAGCCCCGGTGTTATCCTGGGCCAAGTTACAACCAAGCCTGCATCAAAAGGGGGAGAACATGGTGCGGCGCGTTTGCAGTAAAGGTTTGCTGGCCGTAATTATGGCCTTGGTCCTGGGTCTACCGGTCATGGCCGGGGGCGCGGAATTCGACCTGAATAAATTCAACCAGGAGGCAGGCCTCAATTTCGCCTATGGGAAGAATACCCATGGCGCCAGCGTCCGCCTGTTCTCTTTGCTGCCCCATTGGGGCATCTTTCTGGTGCGGCCCGGCCAAAAGTGGGGCCCGGTCGGCCTCTCGTTTCTGGTCGAAGGCATTATCAGTGTGGCCGATGCGGAACAGACCGGCTTCGAACTGGGCTTCACCCCCATGTTTAAGGCGAGCGTCCTGCTCTTTCCCGGGGTCCTGGCCCATATTGAGGGGGGCGCCGGGATGATCACCGAGAGCTTCGACAGTCCGGCCATCCCCCATGCCTTCAACTTCACTCCCCAGGTGGGAGGCGGCTTCGACATCGCCCTCACCCCCCAACTGGCCGCTTCGGTGGCCTACCGCTTTCGCCATTCATCCAACGCCGGCATCTACAAGGAAAACCCAGCTTTTAACGTTAACTTCTTCATGGCCAGCCTGAATTATTATTATTAATCTGAAGCTTTTTGCTTTTGGAAATGCAGAATCTTTGCTGGTTGGCGAAGGTTCTGCATTTTTTTATCAATAAAAGCAACCTGGCACAGCTCACCTTATAGCAAGTTTTATTCGTCATCTTATTTGCTTCAGCGAATCAATCGGCTTCATTCGCCATACTTTCCCGGCTATGCACATTTTTGATTATGACATCGGCTGACTCATCCTTTGAATTTTCTCCTTCTTCCAATAACTAATTTATTGACAGTATGGGTATTTTTACCTACTCCAAAATAGGTATTTCTATCAATAGTCATTTTCGGAGGGAGGATTATTTTATCAAGAAATGGCGTCAGGGTTCTTAGTAGCGCCGGAGGTCAGCACCACCCGCGTACCTTTACCATTCGGGAGGGCATTAAAATGACGACAGTAATCTTCTTTGGCGGCCTGGTCGCTGGTTTTCTCATTGGCTGGGTAGGCATGGCTCTTTTGACCTTATCCAGCGTTAGAAACCGACAAGAGGAATGCAAGGCTCCGATATATCATGAGCTGACCCAAACACGCGGATAGCCTTAGGCCGCTACCGTAGAACCGTTAAAGGATCCGGGATTCCGGGAAAGCCGTCGGTTTCCCGACCTGGATACCGGCGGTTAACCCGGATAACCGCCGAGTACGGCGGCTGCGCCGGGTCGGTCAGTGCCCCTCCATTATCCTTTTCGCTACCTATAAGCCATTTCAACAGCTGTTTTTCTTCTAATCCACTGAGAAAAGTGCCTGCCCATGATTGATTTGCCGGGAATGGCCCTTGACAATTCAGTAATAATTATTAACTGGTAATTAGCTTATGGAAAACCTCGTGCAAAAATTACGGGCCCACCGCATCGCCGTAACCCCTCAGCGTCTGGCGGTGCTGGCCAGTCTCGAGCAGCGCCAGGACCACCCCAGCGCCGAGAAGATTTACCAGGAGGTGCGGCGGCAGTTGCCCGCCATCTCCTTCAACACGGTCTACAAGACCTTGGAGGTCCTCTGCCAAAAGGGCCTGGTCACCAAGGTGAACCCGCTGCACAAGGTGGCCCGCTACGACGGCGAGACGGGCCGGCATATACACCTGGTCTGCCGCCGGTGCCATGGCATCGCCGATTTACCCCGGCAATCGGAGGCGTTTCCGTCCTTTACTCCGGAAGAGCTACATGGCTTCCGGGTGGAATACCAATCCCTTACCCTCTGGGGGCTTTGTCCTCGGTGTCAGGAGCCGGAAAACGGAAAGGAGCGCTAATGTCTGCGGAAGTGGGACAAGTTTACCGTTGTAATATCTGTGGGAACCAGGTGAAGGTCTTGGAGGCCGGCGGCGGCGTCCTGGTCTGTTGCGGCGTGCCCATGAAATTAGAAGCATCTCAACAAAAATAATTCGGAGGTATGCAGGTGGAAAAGAGCATCCAGAATCTTAAAGAGGCCTTTGCCGGCGAATCCCAGGCCAACCGGCGCTATCTCGCCTTTGCCGACAAGGCCGACCAGGAAGGCTACCCCCAGGTGGCCCGGCTCTTCCGGGCCGCGGCCGCGGCGGAAACGGTCCATGCCCACAACCATCTCAAGGCATTGAAGGCCATCGGCGCCACCGCGGCTAACCTCAAAGAGGCCATTGCCGGGGAGACCGCCGAGTTCCGGGAGATGTACCCCGGGATGATCGCCGCGGCCCAGGCGGAAGGCCACCGGGAGGCCCTGCGGAGCTTCGAGTTTGCCAATGAAGTGGAAAAGACCCACGCCCAGCTCTTCCAGAAGGCCCTGGCCAACCTGGAAAAGAAGGAGTTGGTGGACATTTTCGTCTGCAGCATCTGCGGCCATACCGTGGAAGGCGAGCCGCCCGACCAATGTCCGGTTTGTAAGGCGCTGAAGAAGTTTTTCCAGAAAATCGACTAGCTTGGTGGCCGGGGCGACCCAGCGGGTCGCCCCGGCTCGAAATTCAAGAGGAGCACTAGATGGAATTTAAGTTATTTCGCTGCCGGATCTGCGGCGATCCCTATCTGGGAAGCGAGCCGCCCAGCTTCTGCCCCTTCTGCGGCGCCCCCCAGAAATACCTGGTGCCCGCCGCGGCTTACGTGGACCGCAACACGGTACCCAATCTCAGCGCCCGCTCCCGGGCCAACCTGGAAAAGGCCCTGGACCTGGAGGTCAGCAACGCCGCCTTCTATATGTGCGCCTCCGATTGCGCCCCCGATCCCCTCTCGAAAGCCATGTTCAAGGCCCTATGGCGCACCGAGGCGGAGCACGCCTCCCTCATCTGCAAGATCCTTAAGGTGCCCAAGCCGGAGATCAAGCCCGATGTCAAGGCCTGCCTGAAGGACCCCAAGGCCAACTTCGCCGCGGCACAGGAGCATGAGCAGTCGGCGGTGATCTTTTACGGGCAGTCGGCCCAGGAAGCCACCGAAGATCGGATCAAAGAGGTCTTTACGGCACTGACGGAAGTGGAGACTTACCACATCGCCCTGTCGAAGGCCAACAAGTAAGGACAGAACATCCATCTGAACAAGAGGGGCGGTTCGAGAACCGCCCCTGCAATAAAATTCTTACCATTCCCAAGTTTTGCTCGGGAATGCCCCTTTAGACTTATTTAACGGCCTCATTCCCCTCCCCTATCCTCCCCTAGGGCTAATTCCGCCAGCGTCTCCAAGGCCTCTCGGGCCGATAGCTGTTCGGCCTGCTTCTTGGTGCGGCCCTGGCCGCATCATGATTTTTGGGTGTAATGAAAATTGCTCTTGATATAAATTTAGATATCATATATATTATATCTAATTTTTGGAGCTGCGATGAAGGTATTGGTTTCATTATCAGATAAGTTATATGCCAGGATGCAAGCCGTGATCCCACCGCGGCAACGGAGCAAGGTGGTGGCTGGCCTTCTGGAAGAAGAGGTCCGGCGGCGGGAACAGGAGCTCTATAATTGCGCCCTGGCCGTGGAACAGGATGAGCAACTCCAAAATGAGATGGCTGATTGGGATGTGAGTGTGGGCGATGGAATCGAAACTGACACGTGGTAACGTCTATTGGGTAAATCTGGACCCCACCCAGGGAGCGGAAATCAAAAAAGTTCGCCCTGGCGTACTGGTGGGCGCTTCTCCCCTCAATCAAGCCCGAAGGACGGTCCTGGTTGTTCCCCTCTCCCGCGGCGGCGAAGCGAGACCGCCCATTACCGTAACAGTCCAATGCATGGGCCAAGGGGTGCGAGCGGTTTGCGACCAAATCAGGGCCATAGATAAAACCCGTCTATCAGCGTGGATCGAGGAAATGGCCATAGAAGACCTGGAAAATATCAGCAAGGCACTAAAGCAAGTTCTGTCCCTCCCGTGAGTCGCTCTAAACCCTATTCCCCTCCCCTATCCTCCTCTCCGGCTAAGTCCGCCAGCGTCTCCAGGGCCTCCCGGGCCGCCAGCTGTTCGGCCTGCTTCTTGGTGCGGCCCTGGCCCTGGGCCAGGGGGCGCTCGCCCAGGCGCACCTCCACTTCAAATAGTCGGGCATGACTGGGGCCGCTTTCGGACAGCAAGGCGTAAGTGGGCGAGCCCTTGAAGCGAGCCTGGGTCAGTTCCTGCAACCTGGTTTTGAAGTCCTGCCAGGGCGACTCGGCCAGCCCAGCCAGCAGCGGCGAAAACCAGCGCCGGGTTAAGCGGTCCGCCGCCTTGAGGCCGCCGTCGAGAAAGACCGCGGCCATCACCGCCTCCAGGGCGTCGGCGAGAAGGGAGGGCTTCTCCCGCCCGGCCTGCTGCTCCTCGCCCCGCCCCAGCAGGAGATAGGCTCCCAGGTCCAGTTCCCGAGCCAAAGCCGCCAGGCGCCGGGCGTTCACCAGGGCGGCCCGGCCCCGGGACAGCTCCCCTTCGGAGCTCTGGGGAAAGTGCTGCAGCAGCAAATTACTCACCGTCAGGGCCAGGACCGCGTCCCCCAAAAACTCCATCTGCTCGTTACTGGGGCCGACTCCCGGGTTTTCATGGGCAAAGGAACTGTGCCGCAGGGCCTGATCCAGCCAGGAGGGGTCCTTGAAGCGGTGGCCCAACCGGCGGGCCAGGGTCCCGAGCTCCGGCTGGCGGCCGGGCGGCAAGTGGGCCTGATGGACTGGTGGGGCTTTCTCCGACAATTCTGCGACTCCTACCGAAAAGCTATTTAAGACCTTACTGCACCTGAAAAGTCATTCTGATCGAAGCGAAGAATTTCAGTGATTAAAAAGCATAGACCTTTGTGTGCCTACGGTGACAGAAAAAACCGGCAACCTCTGCCTAAAAATACTCCAATTATGAAACCAAAGGAAGCGCCGGAACCGAAAAATGTCACGGTCGGTTAAAATCTGCCCCAGTCGCTCGTTTCAAGTTCACCAGGCCGGAAAGAATTCGGGGAAAGCGATGGTGGAAATCAGGGAAATCCTTATTGTCAGATAGCCAAATTCCTTATAATTTTCTTCCATAATCAAATTAAATGACCTCTCACTGCTGGGATTATCCAGCGGCAGTGGTGTCTTAGGAAAGTTAAAGGAGTCAGCATGGAGGCCATCATCCAGGTTATGGAGTCCACCATCGGGGCCAGGGACCCTTACACCGTCGACCACCAGCAGCGGACCACCCACATTGCCGTTGCCATTGCCCAACGTATGGGCCTCTCCGAAGCTCGCATCGAGGAACTCCATGTGGCCGGTAGTCTCCATGACCTCGGGAAAATCGCCGTACCGAATGAGATTCTCAGCAAACCGGGAAAGTTGACGGACCTGGAATTCGCCATTATCAAAACCCACCCCCAGGTGGCCTACAATATCCTCAAGCCGCTGGAGATTCCAGGCCAGGTTACCCAGATCATCATGCAGCATCATGAAAGAATAAACGGCTCCGGCTATCCGCACGGCCTCGAGAGCCGGGAAATCCTGCTGGAAGCCAAGATCCTGGGGGTGGCGGATGTGGTGGAAGCGATGTGCTCCCACCGGCCTTACCGCCCGGCCCTGGGCATTGACAAGGCCCTGGAGGAAATCTCCCAGAAACGGGGGGTCCTCTACGACCCCGAGGTAGTGGATAGTTGTCTGCTGCTCTACCAGGAGACCCCGACCGCCTTGATGGGCGAGGTTTGCCAGATCGCCCGCCGGCCTTCGGAGGCGCTCGAATCTCTCCCCGAGAAAATCGACAAACCTGCCAGGGGGTTGCCGGGGGAGGAAAATCCCGGGCGCTGGCGCTGGCAGAACCTGGTCACCGACCAGTCCCGCTTGGCCATGCACATCGCCACCGGTGTCGCCCTCGGCTTTTGTCTCGTCTATGTAAGCCGACACCTCTAACTTAACGGATAAATGATCTCCTGAGCGGCGCCACCCGGCGCCGTTCGTTTTTTCGGGTCCCTCGCCTTCACGAAGCTCCCGGCAGGGCCGCCTCCGGGGGCGACCTGCTCTAAACTTCCCTTGACTTTTCCCCCAAATAAGTTATTATCGAGATTAATTCTCAATTACATCACATTGAAGCTTGTGACTTCCGAACTCCAGATCTTCCAGGATTATATTCGCCAGCGGGGACTGCGGCGCACGCCGGAGCGCGAGGAGATTCTCCGGGAAATCTTCGAGGTGCACGGCCACTTTGATGTGGACGGGCTCTATCTGCAGCTCAAGGGCAAGGGCTCCAAGGTTTCCAAGGCCTCCATCTACCGGGCTCTGCCACTCTTCATCGATTGCGGCCTGATCCGGGAAGTGGATTTCAGCGACGGCCACTGGCATTACGAGCATATTTACGGCCACGCCGACCATAATCATCTTCGCTGCCTGGGTTGCGGGGAAATCCAGGAATTCGAGGAGCCGACTTTGCAGCTCCTGGAGGAACAGTTGGCCCACAAATACCACTATCAGATCAAAGGCCATCAGTTGCAGGTGTACGGCTACTGCACCGCCTGCCGGCTGAAGGATTGGGGAAGGCAAGGTGTTTAAAAGGTTTAATAAGGTTACTCCTGAAGAGCCGGAGGTGTCGGACCATTCCCTGGCCATGGCTTTGCCTGGCCAGCGGGTGCGCATCACCGGGCACCGGGGCGGCCGGATGCTGCGAGCCCGGCTGCTGGCCCTGGGCCTTAATATGGGCCAGGAAGTGGAAATCCTGCAAAATAATCGCGGCCTCATCATCATCGGCATCAACGGCGGCCGCATCGCCCTCGGCCGGGGCATCAGCCAGAAAATCCTGGCCGAGCCGGCGCCAACCCAGGTTTGAAATGGCGACGACACACGCATGAAGCTGCGCCCACCGCCAGATTTTAGGAAAAACAGTAAGGTTGTCCGAATGAGTTTACCACGCCGACCGAGTTGATAATCAATCTTAAATCTCCCTGCTAATGGCCGAGCCCAGACCCCCCATCCCCGCCGAAATCGCCGGCCAACCCCTGGAAACCCTGGAGGGCGCCGTCGAGCGCCTCACCTTTGCCGATCCCGAAACCCACTACGCCGTGGTGCGCCTCAAGGTCAAGGGCGCCCGCCACCCTGTCACCGTGGTGGGGCCTCTGGCCGGGGTCCAGGAGGGTGAGCAGCTCCATCTCAAGGGCACCTACGAGGTGCACCCCAAGTGGGGCGAACAGTTTAAGGTGGTCTGGTGGTACGCGGTGCTGCCGGCCACGGTGGCCGGCATCGAAAAGTACCTGGCTTCGGGGCTCATCAAGGGCATCGGGCCGGAGTTGGCCCAGCGCCTGGTAGCCCATTTCGGCGCCGAGACCCTGACGGTCATCGATGACCAGCCGGAACGCCTGAAAGAGGTATCGGGCATCGGTCCCAAGCGGATTGAGCAGATCCGCCATGACTGGCAGGGCCGCAAGGAGATGCGGGACGTGGTGGTGGCCCTGCAGGGCCTCGGGGTGGGCCTGGCTCACGCCGGCAAGATTTACCAACGCTACGGGGCCCAGGCCCTGGAAGTAGTTACCACCAACCCTTATCAACTGGCTCTGGACATCCAGGGTCTGGGCTTCCTTACCGCCGATCGCCTGGCCGGCCGCCTCAACCTTGACCCCCTGACCCCGGCCAGATTGGCCGCGGGTCTGCTCCACGTTCTGGATACCCTGGCCAGTGACGGCCACGTCTACGTTCCTGAAGATGAATTGTTGGACCGCACCGAGGAATTGCTCCAGGTAGACCGCAAGCCCCTGGCCAGGGCCCTGGAACTTCAGGCCCGGGAAGGGCGGGTCAACCTGCCGGAGCTGGACCATGGGCAGCGCGGGGTCTACAAGCGGACCGCCTGGGTGGCGGAAACCGGGGTGGCCCAGACCCTGGGACGCCTGGCCGCCACCGCCGGGGCCGCTCCACCCCTGCACCTGGACGATTTGATCTCCCAGGTACAGGCCCGGCAACGGCTGGAGCTCTCCGAGGAGCAGGCCCAGGCCGTGGCCGCGGCCCTCAAAGAGAAGGTCATGGTCATCACCGGCGGCCCCGGCACCGGCAAGACCACCATCATCAGCTGCATCCTGGACCTGTACCAGGGGATGGGGGCCCGGGTGCTGCTCATGGCCCCCACGGGCCGGGCCGCCAAGCGCCTGAGTGAAACCACCGCAGCCGCGGCCACCACCATCCATCGGGCCCTGGAGTTTTCCCCCCAGACCGGCGGTTTTAAGCGCGGTCCGGCCGAGCCGCTCAAGGCCGAGGTCGTGGTGGTGGATGAAACCTCCATGGTGGATATCTACCTGATGTACCACCTGCTGCGGGCTATTCCCCCCAACGCCCGCCTCATCCTGGTGGGGGACGCCCACCAGCTCCCGGCCGTGGGACCCGGCAACGTCCTCAAGGACCTGATGGACTCCGGGGTCTTGCGGGTGATGCACCTGACCCAGATTTACCGCCAGGCCCGGGAAAGCCTTATCGTGGTCAACGCCCACCGCATCAACCAGGGAACCTTTCCGGTCCTGCCCACCAAGCTGGGCCGGGGCGATTTCGTCTTCATCGAAGCGGATGAACCGGAAGATTTGAAAAGGCGCCTGCTGGACCTGGTAGGCCGGGAGATTCCCCGGCATTACGGCTTAGACCCCATGCGGGACCTGCAGGTGATCACTCCCATGCACCGTGGTCCGGTGGGCATCCAGAACCTGAACCACGAACTGCAGCAGCGCCTCAACTCGGAGTCCCCCCCCTGGCAATGGGGGGGCCGGGCCTTCCGGCGCTTTGATAAGGTCATGCAGCTCCGGAACAATTATTACAAGGAGGTGTTCAACGGCGACATCGGCCAGGTCTGCGGTTATATCGCCGCCACCGGCCAGCTCCAGGTGGATTTTGACGGCCGGGTGGTCACCTACGACCCGGGGGAGAAGGAGGAAATTACCCTGGCCTACGCCGTGACGGTGCACAAGGCCCAGGGCAGCGAATTTCCCGGGGTGCTCATCGTCCTCTCCACCCACCACTATATGCTGCTGCAGCGCAATTTGCTGTACACCGCCCTCACCCGGGGCCGCCGCCTGGTGGTGCTGCTGGGGAGCAAGCGGGCGCTGGGCATGGCCATTCACAACGACCGGCCGGTGAAGCGCTATACCTATCTGGCGCCTCGCCTGCGGGAGGCTCTGGGGCCGATTAAAGCTGTAAAAATGCTTGACATACTACCGACGCAAGGGCACAATCAAAAGTAATAATGGGGGTGTTGTGGTTACCGATCTCTTTACCGTATTGGAACAGAAGTTGGAGATGGTACTCGGCCAGACGGCGAGGCTAAAGGAAGCCAACGCCTCTTTGGCGCAGACCCTGGCCGAAAAAGACCAAGCTCTCAAGGAGGCCGAGGCCGCCCTGGAGAAACTCTCCCAGGAGCGGGAAGTGATTCGCCACCGGGTCGATAAGATCCTCAATCGGCTAAAAATCATCGATACAGGAGAATCGGCATAAAACCGGGTCAGGAGCCAAAGCCGGTCTTGGTGGAGATTTTAGGCCGCACCTTCACTTTGAAGGGGAGCATATCTCCGGACAGCCTGCAAACTGTAGCGCACAAGGTGGACGAGCAACTCCGCGAGCTGCAGCGGGCTTTTCCCGCCAGTCCCTTGGCCGACTTGGCGATTCTGGCCGCACTCAACCTGGCATATGAATGCCTAGAGATCAAGGAGGATTACCAGCAACTCCAAGCCGACATCGAACAGCGGTCCAAACTACTGATTCAGATGCTGGAGACCCACGATTCCTATTTTCCCCCAGGTCCTTGAGAGGAGCGGCCCGGTTGACAATACCCGGGGCCTGTGCGGCGTTGGGGGAAACGGCATGGGGTGAGGTGGCACGGCAGATCATCGGATCTTCCGGGCGGATTTTAGATATAGCCGTCGGTCAGTAAAATTGACCGAGGCGAAAACCATTAGGGTAGTTTTTCTCCCGGGTAGCCCCGGTTACAGATAATTGGTCTATGGGGGAAAGTGACCAAGGATACTGAGAAGCTCAGGGTCAACCCAGGGTTAAGACTCCGTAAATTTTAATTTTGCAGCTAAACTACCCGGTCAACTCCGCCGTCCGTTAGTTTCCGCCCGATCGCCTCTCCCGGCGGCCCCTAAAGCCGCTTCCCATCCACATGTCTGTATCCGGCGTCGTTTCCCAGCATCGCAACCTCTGTGCCCAGGCGCCCTGACCCCACGGCAGGACGCCTGGAGCCCAGTTAAGATATAAGTGCAAGGAAATCAAATGGATATATTTAAGTATATCATGATGGATTTTCTTACCATCGTCGTCGGATTTGCGGCGGGCTTTCTGTACCGCAAGCTGGTCATGGAAAGGAACCAGGTAGGCCTGGAATCCTTGGGCAAGAAGATCCTGGATGAAGCCCGGAAAGAAGCCGACGCCCTCAAGAAAGAGTCCAAGCTGGCTGCCAAAGACCAGCTCCTGCAGATGAAGATGGACTTCGAGAAGGAGACCCACGAACGGCGCCAGGAACTCACCCAGTTGGAGCGCCGCCTCGTCCAGAGAGAAGAACATCTGGAGAAAAAGGGAGATCTGTTGGACGAACGGGACACGGATCTCATGAAGAAATACAAGCAGGTGGCCCAACGGGAAGAAGAGCTTAAGACCCAATCGGATGAATACAAGCAGTTGCTGGTGGAGCAAAACGCCCGCCTGGAACAGCTGGCCGGCATGAGCGCCACCGAGGCCAAGGAATTCCTGTTGCGCGCCATGGAGCGGGAGATCAGGGCCGACTCCGCCCGCATGGTGAAACGCATCGAAACGGAGGCTAAGGAGCACGCCGACCGCAAGGCCAAAGAGATCATCTCCCTGGCCATCAAGCGCTACGCCTCCGATTACGTGGCGGAGCAGACGGTGTCGGTGGTGGCCCTGCCCAACGAAGAGATGAAGGGGCGCATCATCGGCCGGGAAGGCCGCAACATCCGGGCCCTGGAGGCGGCCACCGGGGTGGACATCATCATTGACGACACCCCTGAGGCCGTGATCCTCAGCGCCTTCAACCCGGTGCGCCGGGAAGTGGCCCGCCGGAGCCTGGAGCGCCTCATCTCCGATGGCCGCATCCATCCCGGGCGCATCGAAGAGATCGTGGAAAAGGTCACCCAGGAGCTGGAGGTGAACATCCGGGAAGCCGGGGAGGAAGCCGCCTTCGACGCCGGGGTGCACGGCATCCATCCGGAGCTTATCAAGCTGCTGGGCAAGTTGAAATTCCGCACCAGCTATGCCCAGAACGTCCTGCAACACTCGGTGGAGGTCTGCTACCTGTGCGGTATCATGGCCGCGGAGTTGGGCCTCAACGTCAAGCACGCCAAGCGGGCCGGGCTGCTGCATGACATCGGCAAGGCGGTGGATCAGGAATCGGAAGGGGTGCACGCCCTCATCGGCGCCGACCTGGCCAAGCGCTACGGCGAATCCCCCAAGGTGGTGCACGTCATCGCCGCCCACCACGAGGACATCCCCCCGGAGAGCATCGTCGCCGTCCTGGTCCAGGCGGCGGACACCCTGTCCGGGGCCCGTCCCGGGGCCCGCCGGGAGATGCTGGAAACATACGTCAAGCGCCTGGAAGACCTGGAGAAGGTGGCCCTCTCCTTCGGCGGCATCAGCAAATCCTACGCCATCCAGGCCGGCCGGGAAATTCGGCTCATCGTGGAATCGGAAAAGGTCAACGACGAGGAAGCGATCCTCCTCAGCCGGGAGGTGGCCAAAAAGATTGAGCAGGACCTCACCTACCCCGGCCAGATCAAGGTCACCGTCATCCGGGAGACCCGGTCGGTGGAATACGCCCGATGAGGCGGCCCCGGGCATGAACATCCTGTTTATCGGCGACATTTGCGGCGCCCCGGGGCGGCGGGCCGTGGAAGAACTGCTGCCCCGGCTGGTGGACCGCTATTTCATTGACCTGGTGGTGGCCAACGGTGAAAACGCCTCCGGCGGCATCGGCATCACCCCCCAGGTGGCCGACTTTCTCCTGGGCCAGGGCATCGACCTCCTCACCAGCGGCAACCACATCTGGAAGCATAAAGAGATCAAGCCCTACCTGGAGGACACCGACCGCCTGCTGCGCCCGGCTAATTATCCCCCGGAGAGTCCGGGGCGGGGCTATGCCATCGTGGAGACCGCGGCCGGGGAGCGGGTGGCCGTCATCAACCTGGAAGGGCGGGTCTTCATGGACCCCCTGGATTGCCCTTTCCGCACCGTGGACCAGATCCTGAAGGACCTGCCCCAGGAAGTCAAGGTCATCCTGGTGGATATGCACGCCGAAGCCACCAGCGAAAAGCAGGCCATGGGCTGGTTCCTGGACGGCCGGGTCAGCGCCGTGCTGGGCACCCACACCCACGTCCAGACCGCGGACCAGCGGATCCTGCCCGGCGGCACCGGCTACATCACCGACGCCGGCATGACCGGCCCGGTGGATTCCGTCATCGGCATGAAGCGGGAGATCATCCTGGAGCGCTTCTGGAGCCAGTTGCCCCAGCCCTTCAAGGTGGCCACCCAAAATATCCAGCTCCAGGGAGTACTCCTGAAGATCGACCCCCAGGGCCGCTGCCAGGAGATCCAGGGTCTGCAGCTGGGACTTAAAACCTAACGGCCCGACGGCTCCCCCCCAAAAAAAACGTAGGGGCATGGCGTGCCATGCCCCTTTCGGTTTTATTCCCTGGTTAACTACCTCGTTCTGATTTCCTCGCCTCCTGAACTAATCGAACAACAGTAAGGACAAAGGCGGTTCGGGGATGGGCGTCAGCTTAAAGACGCCGTTTATATCGCTGCCACTCGTTGCCATGTATCCGGCGATCTCGCCCCGCTTATTGATGGCCATGGCGTAGTAGAGGATAACCCCCGTCGGCAGATTCACCGTCAGCTTATTGAGGTCCTGCGCGCCGCCGTTGGAGGTCCATAAAGAGGCTCTAAGGCCAGCGTAACCGGACGACCAGCCCACAACCCAACCGGAATCATTAATGTCATATGCCTGACCACTGCCTTGAGGCGACACAAAGGAGCCCAAATATTGCAGCGGCTGTCCGAGGGACTGCAAAACGGCATGGCTATCACCACTGGATATTACATAGCCCACGGCCTGGCCCTGGCTGTTGATTGAAATGGCCACACTATTGGCGACGCCGAACAGGGACACCGCCGCCGCCCATGACCCTCCCGAAGGCGACCAGTAACAGGCGGTATTGATGTAACTACTATCAAACGAATAGCCTACGATAGTCCCGGAACTGTTGATCCCCTTAGCTATGCTGCCGTGGTGCCCCGGCAGGGTGCCAAGGTCCTGGGCATTCCCTACAGGGGGCAACACATGGGCATGCTGGTAGCCGCTATTACGCGCCACACCGACGAAATAGCCGGCATCGTTGAGACCATAGGCCTCGCTACCGCCTCCAACACCCAAGTCGATCACTTGATAAATCGGCCCGGGCATGAGTTGCCACTTGCAGGCATGGTCGTCGGTGCCATCGTAAAGGTTATAATAGCCGCCGATGAGACCGGAATGGTTGATGCAATAGGCCTGAGATTCGATAGTGCCGGAAAGGAGAGGCAGTTCCTGCATGGCCTTGCCCGGGGATTTTAAAAAGGCGTGACTGTCTCCGCCGGCCGTATGGGACATGCCCACCACCTGGCCGAGGTCATTGATGCCGATTTGTCTGAAACCACCACTCGAATAGTCCTGATTGCCGCCCAGGGTGCCCAGGTCTTCATACCGGAATTTGACGGCCTCCGAAGGCACGGCCAGAAAGAAGACCGCAACCAACGACAACAAAAGCCCTACAACGACTTGCTTCTTCATGTCATCCTCCCGGCGGCGCTGAGGCCGCCAAGCAACCCCACCGGTTCGAGTTCCCCTTGGTAATGAGTGATTAACTGGCAATCCCCGATTGCCACCTCTCTAATTAATCCAACAGCAGCAAGGAGAGAGGCGTACCCACAATGGGCGTGAGCTTAAAGACGCCTTTGTCCGTGTAGCCGGCGATCTCGCCCCGCTTATTGATGGCAAAGGCATAATTGAGGTGGACCCCCGCCGGCAGATTCACCACCAGGTTATTGAGGTTCTGCAGGCCTTCACTGGGCGTCCATAAAAAGGCGGTTATATTGAATGAAGTGTGTCCCACGACCCAACCTGAGTCATTAATGTCATAAGCATAGGAAGAGTTATTGCCGAGGTTTCCCAGGTCCTGCCAAGCCTGCCCCGGGGATTTCAGAACGGCATGGGAAGCGGAAGATATTGTCGTATTCCCGACCACCTGGCCCGGGTTGTTGATGGCAAAGGCCTTGCTATTGTAGCCCCCAAACAGCAGGTTCGCCGCCGCCGAAAATGAGCCATTGGAGTAAGTCCAGTAGACGGCGGTGGAGCCGCTGGCAAGAAAACCTACAATGGTATTGGCACTGTTAATTCCCGTGGCGGTGCTTTGGCTGCCGTCTGACAGGGGCTCCAGGTCGACAGGATCTCCCGGGGGCTTCACTACCATGGCATGATATTCTCCCCCCACCAAATAGCCGGCCTCGTTAATCCCGTAAACCGATCTAATGGTTTCAGGCAGGACTGTCAGCTGATAGACGTCCCCATTTTTCACCCATTCACAGGCATGGTAGACAAAAGAACTGTCGCGATACCACCCCCCGATGATCCCCTGGTTGTTGATGCAGCTGGCACGGTTCTCGGTGCTGCCGGGGATGTTTCCCAGGTCCACCATGGCCTGTCCCGGAGACTTGACAAAGGCATGTGTGGCTAAGTCGGCCATATATGAATAGCCGACCACCTGGCCGGCGTCATTGATGCCGACCTCTTTATAACCAAAACTCCCGTAGGAATGAGTGCCACCCAAAGTCCCCAGGTTCTCGTACCTGAATCTGACAGCCTCCGAAGGCCCAGCCAGGCAGCAGACCGCAACCCAGGCCAAGAGATACGCCACAGCGACTTGCTTTCTCATGCCGTCCCCCTTCACTATCAGTTTAACCCAGTCCTTACTCTCCAGCTGGGCGGCCTTGGTAGCAGTATAATATCACATGTAAATCATTATAGATAAAAAAAGGGCTGTACCTAACTAGGCTTAAGGTGGCTCTATCCACGCTTTATCAAGTTTTTACCACCGGCTTGCCGGCCGACCAAGGCGTCCCGTACCAGGCCGTTTGTCATATTCTTTTGGATGGGACCTGTCAAAATTTTTCTGATTTTCTTGAAATTTTCGGTTTTCCTTTGCTTCGCCTGCTCCCCTGGTTTAAGCTTTCCTAATATCGCTTTCTGGAAGGAACCCCTATGAAGATTCACGAGTATCAGGCCAAAGAACTGCTCAAGAAATTTAATGTGCCGGTGCCTGAAGGCGCCGTGGCCGACACCAATCGGGAGGCCCGCCAAGTCGCCGAGGAACTGCCGGCCGGGCCCTTCGTAGTCAAGGCCCAGATCCACGCCGGCGGCCGCGGCAAAGGCGGCGGCATCAAGACCGCGGCCACCCCCGACGAGGTGGAGCGCCTGGCGGACCAGATCCTGGGCATGACCCTCGTCACCCACCAGACCGGCCCCGAGGGCCAGGTGGTCAACCAGGTCCTGGTGGAGCAGGCCCAAGAGATCGAGCGGGAGCTCTACCTGGGCATTGTCCCGGACCGCAGCCTGGGCCGGCCGGTGATCATGATGAGCGCCGCCGGCGGCATGGAGATCGAAGAGGTGGCGGCCCGCACCCCGGAGCTGATCATCAAGGAGGCCATCAATCCCATCACCGGCTGCATGGGCTACCAGGCCCGCAACCTGGCCTTCGGGATCGGTCTCGACCCCAAACTGCTGCGTCCGGCGGTGAGCTTCATCGAGAACCTTTACCGGATGTTCATCGCCCTGGATTGCTCCCTGGCGGAGATCAACCCCCTGGTGGTCACCAAGGACGGCAAGATGCTGGCCCTGGACGCCAAGCTCAACTTCGACGACAACGCCATGTTCCGCCACCACGACCTGGCCGCCCTGGAAGACCCGGCCGAGATGGACCCTTTGGAGTTTGAGGCCCGGAAGCACCACCTCAACTACATCCGCCTGAGCGGCAACGTCGGGGCCATGGTGAACGGCGCCGGCCTGGCCATGGCCACCATGGACCTGATCAAGGCGGCCGGGGCCGAACCCGCCAACTTCCTGGACGTGGGCGGCGGCGCCTCCGCCGAGATGGTCACCAACGGCTTCCGCATCATCCTGGGCGACCCCAACGTCAAGGGGGTGCTCATCAATATCTTCGGCGGCATCCTGCGCTGCGACGTCCTGGCCAGCGGCGTGGTGGAGGCGGTGAAGACGGTGCAGGTCAAGGTGCCCATTATCGTCCGCCTGGAGGGAACCAATGTGGAGCAGGGCCGGGAGATTTTGCAGACCTCCGGCCTCAAGTTCACCGTGGCCGCCGACATGCAGGACGCGGCCAAGAAGGTGGCGGTGCTGGTGGGGTGAAAAATTACCCCCACCCCGACCCTCCCCCCTCGATGGGGAGGGAGAAGTTGGTAAACAATCTTGACAGTGCAAGCGCAGGCTAAAGCCTGCGGCTACAGATATTTTCCTTTAGAAAGGTTGTCATATGAGCGTTCTGGTAAATAACGACACACGCGTGGTGGTGCAGGGGGTTACCGGCAAGGAGGGTTCTTTCCATGCCCTGGCCTGCGCCCAGTACGGCACCAAGGTGGTGGCCGGGGTGACCCCCGGTAAGGGCGGCCAGCAGGTGGAGGCTATCCCGGTGTTCAACACCGTGGCCCAGGCCGTCAAGGACACCGGAGCCAACACCTCCCTGATCTTCGTGCCCCCGGCCTTTGCCGCGGACGCGATCCTCGAGGCTGCGGCCGCCGGGGTCAAGGTGGCGGTCTGCATCACCGAAGGCATCCCCACCCTGGATATGATCAAGGTCATGGCCGTGCTCAAGGACAGCGACTGCCGCCTCATCGGCCCCAACTGCCCGGGCATCATTTCCCCGGGCCAGGCCAAGGTGGGCATCATGCCGGGGCACATCCACAAGCCCGGGTCCATGGGCCTGGTCTCCCGCAGCGGCACCTTGACCTATGAAGCGGTGCACCAGATGAGCCTTCTGGGCATCGGCCAGTCCACCTGCGTGGGCATCGGCGGCGACCCGATTATTGGCACCAACTTTATCGATATGCTACAATTGTTCCAGGCCGACCCCCAGACCGAGGGGATTGTGCTCATCGGCGAGATCGGCGGCGCCGCTGAAGAAGAGGCCGCGGCCTTCATCTCCCGGCACGTCAGCAAACCGGTGGTGGGCTTCATCGCCGGCCAGACCGCCCCGCCGGGCAAACGCATGGGCCACGCCGGGGCCATCATCTCCGGCGGCAGCGGCAAGGCCTCAGACAAGATCGCCGCCCTCACTCAGGCCGGGGTGACCATGACCACCATCGGCGAACTGGGGCAAACCGTGAAAAGGGTAATGGGGTCCCGAACTTAGGGCTAATGAAGATTTTGCTGCACATCTGTTGCGCTCCTTGCAGCGTCTATCCGCTGCAAGTCATGTCAGCCAAGGGCCACCAACTGCGCGGCTTTTTCTCCAATCCCAATATCCATCCCTACCAGGAGTATCTCCGGCGGGCCGCCACCCTGGAGACCTATGCCGCCAAGGTCGGCCTGCCGGTGATCTGGGACCGCACCTATCCCCTGGAGGAGTTCTTGCGCAGCATCGCCTTCCGGGAAACCGAACGCTGCCGTTTCTGCTATTATGTCCGCCTGAGCGCTACGGCCCGGGTAGCCCGGAGCGGCAAGTTCGACGCCTTTACCTCCACCCTCCTGTACAGCAAGTTTCAGAACCACGAACTGATCAAGGAATTGGGCCAACTGCTGGTCCAGGAGATTGGGGTGCCCTTTTACTACGAGGACTTTCGCCAGGGCTGGACCGAAGGCAGGGCCAAGGCCGATAAGCTGGGGCTATATAAACAGCAATACTGCGGCTGCATCTTCAGCGAGCGGGACCGCTTTATGAAGTCTCAGGCGCAGCAGAGGGCAGTGGGCTTCGGGTCAAAGAAGTGATGGTTGACAGGAGATAAGGAATGGCTGGCCGGCAAGGATGCGGCATTTTTCTTGTTTGATCCCGAGATTTTCCTTAAAGTTAAATTAACTTTAGACGAAGTAAGTTATGAGGGGGGCAGCATCCCTCCACGGATTTCGCGCCAACCCAAGGATGATTCGAAGGGACTTCCCCGGCGATGCACAACTCCCGTCTGACCCTGACTAACCGGCTGGAAAATCTGGGGCTGCTGCTGGATTACATCCGGAAATGGGCCGCGGACCGGGGCTTGCCCGCCGGTAAGCGTGTTTCCCTGGAGTCGGCGGCCGCGGAGATCTTCCGGCACCTGGTAAACCACGCCTATCAGCCCGGCGAACCGGGCTCCATTGCCGTGGAACTGGCGGAGCAGGGGCCCAGGTTGCGCCTGATGTTCGAAGACGACGCCGTTCCGCCAAAATCCTCGGGGAAACTCCCGGCCAATCCCGGGCCCATGGCCGCCCCCCTTGACGCCCCGCCTCTCAATAGCTTCCAGCACTTGGCGGAGAGCTTGATTTATTACCGCACTGCCGATCGGAAGAACCGGTTAGTGGTATTCTTGAATTGATCGACCCAATGGTCCAAAGTCCCTCCTCTCCCCAAAAGGGATTGCGGGGGATTAACACCTGATCAATATTCCCCTCAACCTCCTTATAAAGGGGAAAAAACCGGCTGGTGAATTCCCTAATTAACGCCCGGGGCGGGCAAACTGCTTTGCCTTGGCAAAAGCCTCTTGGGCTTCCTTTTCCGTGCCGTGAGCCTTGAGGAATTCTCCCAGATAATTCCAGCCCTCGGCATAATCGGGCTTCACCTGCACCGCCTTGCGCAGTTCCTGTTCGGCCCCATGGAGGTCGCCGGTCTGGGTTAGAATACTGCCCAGGAGGCTGTGGGCCTCGGCCCAGTCGGGCTTGATCCCGAGGGCCTGCCGGAAGGCCTTGGCCGCGTCCTCATTACGGCCTTCTTCGGCCAGGATCAGGGCATATTTGAAGTAATCCTGGGCGGCCCTCTCATTGGCGGCTTTCACCTTATCCTGGGCTCCCTGGGCTCCGGCGAATTTAATCCCGCCCCCCAGGGTTAAGCAGACAGCCAAAATCAAAACGCTGAACCATCGCACCATAAGTGTTCTCCTTCAGAGAATTAAAGGCAATTCAGGGACGACCCGGCGGGTCGCCCCTAGGTGTCCATGCTATCTTTATCTTTTCACCGAAAACTGAAAACTGCAAACCGTCTCATAATGGCCCCACCGCGGCCAGGTAGAGGGCCACTTCCTCCCGGCCGTCCACCTGGACCAGACGCTCCACTTCCTCGTCGAAAAAGGCCCCCACCGGGCAGACCCCCAGGTTGAGGGCAGTGGCGGCCAGCATCAGGTTCTGGCAGATGTGGCCTGCGTCGAGAAACAGGTAGCGGATGGCCCGCTCCCGGTATTTCCACATGGCGCGGTTGAGCACCCCGGTCCAGATGAAGACCGCCCCGGCGGCGCCCAGGAAACCCTGGGACAACCCGGCCCCCACCAGGGTCTGGCGGCAGTCGCAGGCCTGGAGCAATTCCAGGGCAAAGTCCGGCACCTGGAAGTGCCAGAGGCCCGGTTCCACCCCCTCCACCCGGTGCACCGCCAGGTAGGTCTCCACCGGGTAGAGGGCCCCGGCGGAAGGAGCGGCCCGCAACAGATACCCCCGGCTGGCGTAGGTTACTCCTTGGGTGGCCCAAAGCAGTGCGGCCAATTCGTCTTTGGTCAGTGGCCGGTCTTGATAGCTGCGCTGGGAACGACGCCGGGCCAGGCACTGCCACAGGTCCGCGGCCTGGCGCCCGGCTTCGGGGTCTAGCGGCAGGCGCCGGACAGCCTTGGGGTAGTCCTTGTAGAGGGACGCCCGGGAATAGGAGCGGTCCGGCTTTCCCATCTCCTCGCGGCGATAGCGGGTCTCAACCAGGTAGCGGCGGCCCAGGCCCTTCTCTTCGGGGCTCATAATCATCTCCATAGACCTGGCGAAAAACTCCACCCCAAGCCGCAACGACCGCTAAGAATAAAGATGGAACAGCCCCTCCGCTGTTCCTCGAAAGCGTATGGTGTGCAGTGCGCTACCTACATCTGCCCTCCGCCCATCCCCGGTCTCTGCTGACCGCTGAAAGCTGACGGCTGCCAGCTATTTACCGCGTTCCTCCCGGCGGGGGCGGTTCCGCTCGTAGATGATTTTTAGGCCCTTCAGGGTGAGGTAGTCATCTACCGCGTCGATGCTCTTGGTCTCCGAGGCGATGAGGCAGGCCAGGCCACCGGTGGCGATGACCCGCGGCTTGTGGATGCCCAGGGCCTCCTTGATGCGGCCGACGATGCCGTCCACCAGCCCGGCGTAGCCATAAATAATGCCGGCGTTCATGCTACTGATGGTGTCCTTGGCGATGACACTCTTGGGTTTGGCAAAGATCTCCACCCGGGGCAGCTTGGAGGCCTTGAGGAACAGGGCCTCGCAGGAGATCATCACTCCCGGGGCGATGACCCCGCCCTGGTACTCTCCCTGATGGGAGACCACGTCGAAGGTGGTGGCGGTGCCGAAATCCACGATCACCACGGCGCCGTGCACCTGCTCAAAGGCGGCTACGGCATTGACGATGCGGTCCGCCCCCACTTCCCGGGGGTTGTCGTAGTGGATGGGCATGCCGGTCTTGATGCCCGGCCCCACCCACAGGGGCCGCACCTTCAGGTAGCGTTGGGCGAAGCCGTCCAGGGTGTTGTTCATGGGGGGCACCACCGAGGAGATGATGAGCTCGGTGCCGGGCTCCAACGCCAGGCCTTGGGCCTGGAAGAGATTGCGCAGCAGGATGCCCAGCTCGTCGATGGTGGCTTCCTTCTCGGTGCGGATGCGCCAGTCGCTCAGGAGTTGGTCGTTCTGGTAAACGCCGATAACCGTATTGGTGTTGCCCACATCCATCACCACCAGCATAAGCCGTCTCTCCTCAGTTCAACAGGGCGTCCAGGGTTTGGGCCAAATCCTGGGCTACCTGTTCGATCTTTTGCTGATCCTCACCTTCGGCCATGATGCGCAGTTTCGGCTCGGTGCCGGAGTAGCGCACCAGCAGGCGGCCCTGGGAGCCCAGGCGCTGTTCCGCTTCGCGCATTGCCTGCCGGGCCTGGGGCAGGCTCTGCAAATCCTTCTTCTCTTTGACCATCAGGTTGACCAGCACCTGCGGATAGTCCTCCATGAAACGGGCCAGTTCGGCCAGGGGTTTATTCTCCCGAACCATCACCGCCAACAGCCGCAGGGCCGTGAGAATGCCGTCCCCGGTGGTGGAATGATCCAGAAAGACCAGGTGGCCGGACTGCTCGCCGCCCAGGATGAAACCCCCTCGCTTCATCTCTTCCAAGACGTAACGGTCACCCACGGGGGCCCGCACCAGTTTCAGACCATGGCCCCTCAGGGCCACTTCCAGTCCCAGGTTGCTCATCACCGTGCCCACCACCGTCTTCTTGGGCAGTTTTTTCCGGCGCAGCATGTCCAGGGCGCAGATGCCCAGGATATGGTCGCCGTCCACCACCCGACCGGTGTGGTCCACCATGATGCAGCGGTCGCCATCGCCGTCGAAGGCGATCCCCAGGTCGGCCCGGTGGCGCTTCACCAGGGAGATCATGGGTTGAGGATAGGTGGCGCCGCACATCCGGTTGATGTTTTTGCCGTTGGGCCGCACCCCGATGGGGATGAGTTCCGCCCCCAGCTCGCCGAGGACCTCCGGCGCCACCCGGTAGGTGGCCCCGTGGGCGCAGTCGAGGACGATCTTGAGGCCGTCCAGTTCCAGTTCCTTGGGAAAGGTGCTCTTAAGAAAGGAGATATAGCGCCCCCGGGCGTCATCCATGCGGAAGGCCTGGCCGATGTCGGTGGCGGTGGGTCGGGCATCTTCAACCCCCCGGTCGCTCATCAGGTTCTCGATATGGGCCTCGATCTCGTCGGGCAACTTGAAGCCGTCCCCGGAAAAAAATTTGATGCCGTTGTCTTGATAGGGATTGTGGGAGGCGGAAATGACCACCCCGGCGTCAGCCCGCATGGAGGAGGTGATGAAGGCGATACCCGGGGTGGGCAGCGGCCCCAGGAGCAGCACGTCCACCCCCATGGAACAGATACCGGCGGTAATGGCGTACTCCAGGAGATAGCCCGAAAGGCGAGTGTCTTTGCCCACCACGATGTGATGGCGCCCAGGGCCATATTTGATGACATAGGCCAGGGCTCGTCCCAACTGCAAGGCCACCTCGGCGGTCATGGGATAGACGTTGGCCACCCCCCGAACCCCGTCGGTGCCGAATAGATGTCGCGTTTCCGTCATGTTCACTCAACTCCGGTTAACAGCTTAATTTTCGATTTCCGCTTCCTATTTCTACCATAATTACCGACAAATGGCATCAACCCAGGGAAGGACTGGGGCCACATCTCATCAGCCTCCCCGCTTCATTCATCCTGCCAGTGAATACACTGCACCGGGCACTGATCCATGGCCTCCTGGATCTTCTCTTCCGGGGCCCCGCCGGGGTTGATCACTTCGGAGTGCCCCAGGGCTTCGTTGAGACGGAAGACCTCGGGGCAGACCTGTTCGCAATTGCCGCAGGCAATGCATTCGTCTGCATCGATTACCGGAATTCTATGGGCCATCTTCTTTACCTCTGGTGGCACAGGCTTTCTAGCCTGTGCGGATTTTGGCACAGCCTGGAAAGGCTGTGCCACCAAGGCAGGCATCCCTGCCAATGGCCAAAAGCGATGACGCCGACTCCACTCACTTGCCTTTAAATCGGCGGCGCGATGGTGACCAGCAGCCGCAAGTCGGTCTTAGCCCTGAGTCCGTGCGGTTCAGCGATCTCGGAGATAAGCACGTCTCCTTTCTTGGCGGGTACCGTGGCGCCGTCTTTGCCGAGAAACTCCCCCTCCCCTTCCAGGACCGTCAGGCTCACCTGTCCTTCGATATCGTGGGCATGCACCGGCAGTTCCTGGCCGGCCTTGAAGTTGAAATTGAGAATTTTGAAATAGGGCGAGTCGTGCACCAGCAGCTTCCCAAAGCCCGTTTCCGCAAATTTGCCGGATTCGTAAAGATTGATCTTTTTCATGGCGCTTTCCTCTCCTTTGGCGCCGGAGCTTCCGCCTTGTAATCAGGGCGATCCCCGGCGGCTACATTTCGTCGGCCCAATGGATGCAGGTCACCGGGCAGATATCGATGGCCTCCTGGATCTTATCTTCCGGGGCCCCGCCGGGGTTGATCACCTGGGCAAACCCCAGGCTCTCATTAAGCTTGAAGACCTCCGGGCAGACCTCTTCGCAACTGCCGCAGGCAATGCATTCCTCTTCCACGATGACAGGGGTGTGTCCGGCCATCCCCATTCCTCCTCAGGGGTCCGTTTGGAGCCTGATTCCCGGCGTGATTGATGCTGCGTAGGGCGTACTCACACAACCGCTCACTTCTGCAATTCCATCTCCACCCGGAAGGTCTGGGACTCGATCTGCCGGGTCAGGCTGAAGCCCAGGCGCTTCACCATGTCCAACATGGGCTGGTTGGTGGCCAGGACTTCGCCCCACAGGAGCTTTACCCCACGTTCCCGGGCGATGGCGATAACCTCCTCCAACAGTTTGGGACCCAGGCCTTTCCCCTGCCAGGGGTCCGCTATAATGACGGCAAACTCGGCGGTTTCCCGGTTGGCCTCCATCACCAGACGGCTCACCCCCAGCATGATTTCCGGACCCGGCGGCTGCCCGATGGCCATCAGGCCCATCTCCCGGTCGTAGTCGTTCTGGGTGAAGCGGATGAGCATTTCGTGGGTCCACTTCTTGATGAGCCTGAAATAGCGAAAATAGATGGTTTCTTCCGAACACCTGCCAAGGAAGTTGGACACCAGCGGCTCATCTTCCGGTTTTATGGGGCGCAGCAGCACCGGGGTGCCGTCCCGCATCATCCAGTCGCTCTCATATTGGTTGGGGTACGGAGCAATAATCAGGTGGCGGGGAGCCTTTACCGTGCTGGGCTGCACCACTATACGGGCGTCCAACCCCACGAAACGGCCGCTGATGACCGAGAGCGGGTTAATGTCCAGTTCGACGATTTCCGGGAAATACGTCACCAGTTGGGAGACCCGCACCAGGATTACGCTTAGCAAAACCAGGCTCGCTGGGGGTATGTCCCGGTAGCCCTGGAGAACCTTGGAGACCTTGGTCTTTTCGATGAGCCTCCGGGCCAACAACAAGTTCAAGGGAGGCAGGTCCACCATGACATCCTGGAGGACCTCGGCGAAGGAGCCCCCGGCGCCGAAGAGAATCAGGGGGCCGAAATCCGGGTCCTGCTTGCTGCCGATGAGGAGTTCGCAGTCGGGGTTCTTCTCCTGCTCCTGGACGGTGACCCCCAGGATACGGGCCTCGGGTCGGCGGGCCCGAACATCTTCTATCATTTCATGGAACGCGGCCAGGACCTCGGATTCGCTGTGGAGATGCAAGCGAACGCCCCCTGCTTCGGCCTTGTGAGTGATGTCCGGGGAGTTAATTTTCATGACCACCGGGAACCCGAGATCCCGGGCCACGGCAGCCGCATCCGGGGCGGAAGAAGCGGCCACGGTGTGATTAACGGGAATGCCGTAGGCCGCCAGGATGGCCTTGGATTCGAGCTCCGTGAGGATGGTCGCCTGACGTTCCAGGCATTGGTCGATAAAGGTACGGGCCATGCGGTAATTGACCTTCAACGCCTGAGACTCCTGGGGCGGGGTTTCTTGCAGCAAGCGCAGGTGCCGGGAGTAGAAGTACATTTCCATGAAGGAATCCACCGCCTGTTCTGGAGTCTCAAAAGTGGGGATCCCGGCATCGTTGAGGATCTTCACCCCTGCGGCCACTTCTTCACCCCCCATCCACACGGCGAACACCGGACGGGCCTGCCCCTGCACCTCCGGAGCCAGGGCCCGGGCTACCCCGGTGGGGTCGGTGAGGGCCTGGGGCGACAGAATGATCACCAGCCCGGAGATTTCCGGAGCCTTCATGGCCAGGCGCACCGCCTGGAGGTAGCGCTCCGGCGTGGCGTCCCCCTGGATGTCCACCGGGTTACCCCGGCTCCAATGGGGCGGCAGGGCCTCATCTAATTGCGCCATGGTTTCGGCTTCCAGGACTCCAGGCTCTATCTGCCAGCGGCCCAGGGCGTCCACCGCCATGACGCCCGGCCCCCCGGCGTTGGTGATGATCGCCAGAGCCCCGCCGGTGGGGAGCTTCAGCTTGCCCAGGGCCTCGGCGCAATCGAACAGCTGGCCCACGGTATCCACTCTAATGATGCCGGCCCGGCGGAAGGCGGCATTATAGGCAGCGTCCTCCCCGACCAGGGCCCCGGTGTGGGACGCCGCGGCCCGGGCCCCAGCCTGGCTGCGGCCGGCCTTAATGACGATAATGGGCTTGACCCGGGAGACGGAGCGGGCCGCGCTCATGAACTTGCGATGCTGGTTCAGGCTCTCCATATAGAGGATGATGGACCGGACCTTCTCATCGTTCCCCAGGTAATCGATGAGGTCACCGAAGTCCAGGTCCGTCAAGGAGCCGACGCTGACGAAATGGCTGAAGCCGATGTTCTTCTGGCTGGCCCAGCCCAGGATGGAACGGCACAGAGCGCCGCTCTGGGAGATGAAGGCCAGGTTTCCCGGTGGGGGGGCGTAAGGCGAGAGACTGGCGTTCAGGTGCGCCCCGGGGACGATCAGCCCCATGGTGTTGGGCCCGAGATACCGCACCCCCGCCTCGATGGCCGCCGCTGCGATGGCGCCTTCAATCTCCTTACCTTCCGGACCGCTTTCCCGACCGCCGGCGGAGACGATGATAGCCCCCTTGATCCCCGCCTGGCCACACTCCTTGATCACTGCCGGTACATCTTTAATGGGGACGGCAACAATCGCCAGTTCCACGGGGTCGGGCACCGCGGTGACCACCGGAAACGCGGGCAGGCCGTGAATCTCGGGATATTTCGGGTTGATGGGATAAATGGCCCCGGGGAAACCGGCCTGGATCAGATTTTGGACCAGGATGGAGCCGATGCTGCCCGCCTTTTCGCTGGCCCCGATCACGGCCACCGAATCCGGCTTGAAAAAGCTGTCGAGGAGAGGTTTTCTCATGGTCGTTTCCCTTGGCGAGATATTTTCAACCGGCCCAAGCCGCCATCAGCTGTTCAATCGCGGCACGGCTTCCAGGCTGTGTCTGTCGCTGGCAGAGGCCTGCGCCACTTAACCATTATTTGGTGAACACAGGCGTCCCGCCTGTGCCTGTTGGGTGCATCCTACGCACCATTAATTTCTTTGAAAGAGGTGCAGCTCCTTGCTGCGTGAGACGCAGCTTACCAGGTGGCCGGGGGCTCACCCAACATTATTTTTTTCCGCCGCCGTAAAAGACCGTCACCCGGTGCTGTTCCTGACCGGTGCGGCCCCGGCCGTAGCGGCTCAGAGCCGATGATTGCCGATGTTCAAGAGTCCGCCAGTCCTCCGGGTCCCCAGTGGCTCCCCCGCCGACCTCCCCCACAAGTATAAGATAATGCAGAAATTCCGTCTGGCAAATCCCGGCCAGGGATTGACCCGGCGGCGGCCAGGCATAGAGCACCACTTCGGGCCGGAAATCCCGGCTGGCCTCAAAAACATCACCCCGCTGTACCCGGGGGTGTGCCGGCAACCCTGATTGAAATTCCCCCTCGCCTTTATCCACCGCCCGGAAGTCAATACCAGCCGCTGTGCATAGCGGCGCCAGAGCCGCCGTCAGGTAGCCCCGGCCGGCGCCGGCCTCCAGGAGCCTCCTGATCTTCAGCAGCCGCAGGAACCGCAGGAACCGAGGCGGCCATTCCCGGGAAGGAAAGAAATAGACCCCGGTGGCCTGGGACAGGGCCATAAGCCAGACCGCGGGATCGGGCGCCCGGCCCAGCAGCTCCTGCCAGCGGGCCTCGGGCGCCAGGTAAGCCAGCGGGGCTTCACCCGGCTCCGGCAGGCGCACCAGGCCCCGGGCCCATTCCAGAAATTGGCGGTGCTGCCGAAAGGTTGTTAACTTGGCCAAATTTTTTTCCATTCGGAGATCTGGGAAATTATGCATTTAAGTGTTGGCCAGGCGCCCTCGCCTGTGCCACTTAGCCGCAAATCCCAGACTTTACCGGCCGCGGTTCTTTAAGGTTGAAGCTTCCCTCTCATTGTGAAATAATATTTAGGATAATGCCAGAATTTCTCCGTGGTTGGGTTTCAAAAAACACCGCGCCTTCAAGGCCCTGGCCAATCCCGTCCGAGAGTTTAAGGCAGCCGGCTTGAGCCTTGCCGAGTTTGGGGCCCAACGGAGGATTGAGATAACTTGAAACAATTCCGGGAGCCTGCCGAGGCACGGCCAGCCAGTCTGCGGCAATCTATGGTAGTCTGCCTCCTGGGCCTGCTAATCCTGGCCGGGGGTTTAGGCTGCAAGTCCGGCTCCGGCGGCAGTGCAGCCCACGCCGTCTGTATCGCCGGTTCCACTTCGGTGCAGCCTTTCGCCGAGAAATTGTCGGAAATCTTCATGCACCAGCACCCGGAGATTCGCGTCGACGTACAGGGCGGTGGCTCCAGCGCCGGCATCCAGGCCGCCACCCAGGGCGCCGCCAACCTGGGGGCTTCCTCCCGGGAACTGTTGGGACCGGAGAAGCAGCTCATCGAGATCCCCATCGCCTATGACGGCATCGCGGTTATCGTGCATCCCTCCAATCCCTTGACCGATCTCAGTGTTGAGCAAATTCGCCAGATCTTCGTCGGCGAACTGACCAACTGGCGGGAGCTGGGCTTACCGCCCCGGGAGATCGACGCCATCAACCGGGAGGAGGGCTCCGGCACCCGGGAGGCCTTCGAGCACCTGGTAATGGGCCAGGCGGAGGTGAGCCCGGCTGCCATGGTGCAGGATTCCAACGGGTCGGTGCGGGAGATCGTCGCCGGCGACCCTAACTCCATCGGTTATATTTCCGCCGGACTGGTGGACGACCGCGTCAAGGCGGTGACCATCGAAGGGATCCTGCCTACCCCGGAGAATATTAAGAATCATACCTATAAATTGCGCCGCCGCTTTCTCCTGGTCAGCCGCGAGGCCGTGGCCGGCTCCTGCAAGGCCTTCGTTGACTTCATCTTGAGCCCCCAGGGGCAGCAGATCCTGGAAAAAGAAGGCTTGGTGGGGATTAAATAATGCAGCAGGGGAAATTCATCGAGCGGGTGCTGTTTCTCCTGGCCCTCTCCTCCATCAGCTCCCTGGCCCTCATCACCATCTTTATTTTTATCGAGGGCGCGCCCCTCATTTACTTTGCCGGTCTGAAAAATTTCCTCGCCTCCAGCCACTGGGCCCCCACCAAGGGCCACTTCGGCATCCTGGCCATGATCGTCTCCTCCCTGCTGGTAACCCTCGGGGCCATGGTCATCGGGGTGCCCCTGGGACTGAGCTGCGCCATCGTCCTGGCGGAATTTTCCCCCCGGCGCCTGAAGCTTATCCTAAAACCCACCCTGGAACTCCTGGCGGGCATCCCTTCGGTGGTTTATGGCTTTTTGGGAGTGGTCTGGCTGGTGCCGCTGATCCGCAACTACCTGGGGGGCCCCGGTCTGTCGCTGCTGGCTGCGGCCATCATCCTGGGCATCATGATCCTGCCCACCATCATCAGCATCTCCATCGACGCCCTGGGCGCGGTGCCCGACCTCTACCGGGACGGCTCCCTCGCCCTGGGAGCCACTCAGTGGCAGACGGTGCGCCGGGTGGTGCTGCCGGCGGCCTCCTCGGGCATCATCACCGCGGTGATCCTGGGCATGGGCCGGGCCGTGGGCGAGACCATGGCGGTGATCATGGTGGCGGGCAACGCCCTGAAGATGCCCACCTCCGTCCTGGACCCGGTGCGCACCCTGACCAGCAACATCGCCCTGGAGTTGGGCTACGCCGCCGGCCGCCACCGGGAGGGCCTCTTCGCCACCGGCATCGTCCTGTTCGTGATCATCATGATCCTCAACCTCAGCGCCACCCTGGTCACCCGCCGGAGATAACCGATGCTGCGTCTTCATCCCCGGACCGTCCAAATCCTGATGAAGTCCCTGCTCTGGGCTATGACCGTCTTCACCCTGCTCATCCTGGTCTTCATCATCGTGGACATCTCCATCAAGGGCCTGCCCCAGGTGACCTTAGGGTTCCTGTCGCACGAACCCCAGGACATGGGCCGGGCCGGCGGCATCTTCTCCACCATCGTGGCCACCGCCTACATCACGCTGTTGGCCATCCTGCTAGCCGCGCCCTTCGGGGTGGGCACCGCCATCTACCTGACCGAATACACCCGGGAAGGTTGGACCACCCGCATCATCCGCTTCGGTTCCGAATGCCTGGCCGGGGTCCCCTCCATTATTCTGGGGCTATTCGGCTTTGTCCTGTTTGTCATGAAACTAAGGCTGGGCTGGTCCGTGCTCTCCGGGGCCTTGACCCTGGCCATCATGGTGCTGCCCATCATCATCCGCACCTCGGAGGAGGCCATCAAGGCGGTGCCCGAAGAGTACCGGGATGCCTGCTACTCCCTGGGGAGAGCCAGTGGCAGACCATCACCCGCATCGTGCTGCCCAGCGCCCTGCCGGGGATCACCACCGGCATCATGTTGAGCGTCGGCCGCTCCCTGGGCGAGACCGCGGTGCTCTTGTTCACCGCCGGCGCCGCCCTGCGCACGCCCCTGTCCTTATTTGACTCCGGCCGCACCATGGCGGTACACTTTTACATCCTGGCCCGGGAGGGCCTCTCCATGCCCAACGCCTATGGCACCGCCGCGGTCCTGGTGATCTCGATTTTGGCCATCAACCTGACAGCCTACACCCTGATGCAGCGGCTGATGAAGAGGTATTCGTGAAGAAGCTGTCAGCGGTCAGCTATTAGCAGTCAGCTATAATCCAACATGCGGGGGAAGTGGCCCTAGACTAAATTAGGAACATGTCGGAGGTCAAATATGCCTCATCCAGATGGTGGTCGCGGGAATTATTTCCGCACTTTTCATATTTTTGATCAGGCTTTCGCTTATGTCGGTAGAAATAATGTCACATTTAATTCAACTACAAATAAAAGCGTCATTGCTAGGCAGGGCAAAACGAGAGATGGAGCTCCAGCGATATTCTTCAAAGGTCATGGCAATGTTTGTCGAGCATGTTGGGGTTATCGGCTAAATTGTTCTGGAACTCGAATCGGTCATTGCACCGAAGCACTAGATAGATACATTCCCTAAGGTTTTTTGCCTTTGCTGAAAGCTGAAAGCTGACCGCTGATAGCTATGTTATGAACGACGAACCCCAAGCCAAAATCCGGGTGGAACACCTTTCCTGCTACTACGGCGATTTTCGGGCCATTAATGACCTGTCCCTAACGATCCGCGCCCGGGAGGTCTTTGGCCTCATGGGGCCGTCAAAAAGCGGCAAAAGCACCTTTCTCCGGGTCCTGAACCGCATGTGCGACCTCATCGACGGCACCCGGGTAGAGGGAAGCGCCTGGCTGGACGACGAAGACCTTCTGGCCCCTGAGTGCGATCTGGTGCGGTTGCGCCGCCGGATCGGCCTGGTCTTGAGCAAGCCGGTGCCCCTGCCCCGCTCCATTATGGAGAACCTCACCCTGGCCCCGCGGCTGGCGGGCAAGCATGACCGGGATGAGCTGGCCGCCCTGGCGGAGTCCAGCCTCAAGGCGGCCCAGCTGTGGGAGGAAGTCAAGGACCGGCTCCAGGATTCCGCCCTGAAGCTCTCCGGCGGCCAGCAGCAGCGTTTGTGTCTGGCCCGCACCCTGGCCATGGAGCCCGAGGTCATCCTACTGGATGAGCCCACCAGCGGCCTGGACCCCATTTCCACCGCCAAGATCGAACAGACCTTGTCTGAATTGAAAAAGAGTTATACTATCATCCTGGTGAGCAACAACACCAAGCAGATCGCCCGGGCCACCGATCGGGTGGCCTTTCTCCTCATGGGCAAACTCATTGAGGTGGGCGGCACCGACCGGGTCTTTACCGTCCCCAAAGATAAACGCACTGATGACTATATCTCCGGCCGCTTCGGATAACTCTCTCCAATGCCCCCTCGAAGGGCTCATCACCCTCCGGCATCTCAATCTTTATTACGGCGACTTCCAGGCCCTGAAGGACATCAACGCCGCCTTTAAGCGGCGCACCATCACCGCCCTCATCGGCCCTTCGGGCTGCGGCAAATCCACCCTGCTGCGCACCTTGAACCGCATGAACGACCTCATTGACGGGGTGCGGATCACCGGCGAGGTGATCATTGAGGGGGCGGACATCTTCGCCCCGGACGTCGACCTCACCCAACTGCGCAAGCGGGTGGGCATGGTCTTCCAGCGCCCCAACCCCTTCCCGCTGTCCATCTACGACAACGTGGTCTATGGGCCCCGCCTCCACGGCCGGCCCGGCAAGGCCGAACTGAACGCCATCCTGGAACGCTCCCTGGAGGCGGTGCAGATGTGGGAGGAAGTAAAGGACAAACTGAAGGCCCCGGCGCTCTCCCTCACCGAGGAGCAGCAGCAGCGCCTCTGTATCGCCCGCCTCTTAGCGGTGGAGCCGGAGATCCTCTTGATGGACGAGCCCTGCTCGGCCCTGGACCCGCTGGCCACCCTGAGGATCGAAGAGCTGATGCAGGAACTGAAGAAGAACTACACCATCATCATCGTCACCCACAACATGCAGCAGGCGGCCCGGGCCTCCGACGACTCCGGCTTCATGTACCTGGGGGAACTCATCGAATTCGGCGCCACGGCCCAGCTCTTCACCCGGCCCAGAGACCCGCAGACGGAAGATTATATTACCGGGAAGTATGGGTAAGAGATTTTTTGGGGGGCCAGGGGTTCCCCACAGGCGGGACGCCGGTGTACCGGCCCCTGCCCGCCCCCAATTCCCTCTCCAGAATCAGCCTAAGTTGCTATTCAACTTGCGATTTTCTGCATTCTTGGCATAATGATTGTGGAAGGAGGATCCGACGATATGAAGAAATCCTTCACCATCGTGATTGAAAGAGATCCCGAGAGTGGCTGGCTGGTGGGCGAAGTGGTGCAACTGCCGGGGTGCTATACCCAAGCTCCGGATTTTCAGACCTTGGAGGCCAACATGCGGGAGGCCATTCTTGCTTATCTTAAGGCAGGTGAGGTGGAAGAGCCGTTGCCCGCCTTTGTGGGTACCTGGCAGATGGATGTCACGGCTTGACTAGGCTGCGCCTGGTTCCTTACCGAGAACTAAAGAAGGTGGCTGAAGCCTCAGGCTTTCAGTGGGTCAGGTCCGAGGGTAGTCACAATGTTTTTCGCAATCTTTCCGGCCGCATAGTAATCATTCCCGACCATGGTTCCCAGGTCATCGTCAGGCCCTTGCTCCGCAAAATTCTTCGGGACCTCGGCCTGAACCCCGCAGATTATCAACGTCTGCTTGATTAGCAATAGCTGTTCCAGATTCGGTTTCGTAGGGCGCGTCTTACGCGCCATTATTGGTGCGTAAGACGCGCCCTACGGAAACCATCATTTCCCGCTCAGGTGCTCCATTACCTTCATTACGGCGGAGATGTCCTCGTCGCCCCAGCCCTGGGCCACGCCCAGGCGATAGAGGTGCAGCAGCATCTGGCCGGCGGGCACCGGGGCGCCCAGCTCATAGGCCGTATCCAGGACGAACTTGGCGTCCTTGGCCAGGTGTTTCAATGGAAAGGAGGCAGGATAGGTCTTGTTCCTGATGTTCGTCGCCTTCACCTGGAACATGGGGGCGTTCATGGCGCCGGAGGAGACCACTTCCAGCATGGTCTCCAGGTTAAGTCCGCCCAGGCGCCCGAAGTTGACAGACTCGGCGAAGCCTTCCATCATGAGGCCCAGGAGCAGGTTGATGAACATCTTCATCATGGAGCCCTGCCCGGTCTTGCCGCAGTAAATCACCTTCTTGCCCATGGTCAGGAACAGAGGCTCCAGCTCTTCAACCCGTTTCTGGTTGCCGCCCGCTAAAATCACCAGTTGCGCATCCTCGGCCGGTTTTTTGGTGCCCGATACCGGGGCGTCCACGAAGCGGATGGCCGTGGGGGCGAGTTCTTTCCCCAGTTCCAGGGTGAAGCTGGGGGACACCGAACTCATGTTGATGAACACCTGCTCCGGGCCAAAGGCCGCGGCCGCGCCCTCCGGGCCGAAGAGTAGCTCATAAAGGGCCTCGGGGCCGGTGACCATGGCGATGATGATCTGGGAATCCTGAGCCAGAGCCTTGGGGCTGGCGGCCACCTTGGCTCCCAGCTTGGCCAGGGGCTCGGCCTTGGCAAGGGTACGATTATAGATCGTGAGGGGATACCCGGCCTTGAGGATATTGGCGGCCATGGGAGCGCCCATGATGCCCAGACCCATAAAACCCACTTTTGGTTTCATTTTGCCTCTCTTTCCAGGCGGGGTGGAAATCCCGGCCTGGCAGCTTTCATTTAATAAGGATAATAACTATATAAGGAATTGACCAGGAATGGGTCAAATATTTTTCATAAATTGACCAGAGGTGACCTATGACCAAGCTGGCGCCGGGCGACCCGGCCCCCGACTTCGAACTGGCGGATCAGCACGGCAAGATGGTGAAGCTGGCGGACTTTAAGGGCAGGAAACTGCTGCTCTATTTTTATCCCAAGGCCGATACCCCCGGGTGCACCCGACAGGCCTGCAGCGTCCGGGACGCCCGAGAGGAGTTGGCCGCCCTGGGACTGGCGGTGATGGGGATCAGTCCCGACCAGCCCGAGCGACAGAAGAAATTCGACGCCAAATACGGCCTGACCTTCCCCCTGCTGGCGGATACGGAGCGCCGGACGGCCCGGGCTTACGGAGCCTGGGGCGAGAAAAACCTGTATGGGAAGAAGGTGGAGGGCATTATTCGGTCGTCATTTCTGATCGACGAAGCCGGGAAGATCATCCAGGCCTGGTATAAAGTGAGCCCGGAAGATACGGTTCCCAAGGCCAAAGCGGCGTTGGGGGCGCAAACGTAGGGGCGGTTCGAGAACCGCCCCTACGTTTTGCCAGGAGAAAGAGCGACCCAGCGGGTCGCCCCTACGTTTTACCGGTATTTACCTAGTGCTCCACGGTGAGCTCCGATTTGTAGATGGGCAGGTACTTCATGCCCAGGTCGAAGATGACGATGCCCAGGGCCACCATGGCCAAAGTGATGATGATCTCGATGAAGGACGGGAAGTAGCTGATTTGCCGGTAGCCGCCGTAGCTGGTGAGGCTGACGTTGAAGCGGTTCAGCACCACCCCGAAGGCCGCCAGGCCCGCGGCCCAGTATAGGCCCTTGGCGCTCTGGCGCACCTCCTTGAAGCACAGGAGCAGGGCCGGCAAGGCCACGGTGCCGAAGAGCTCCACGAAGAAGAAGAAGTGGGCCTTATCCCAGACCCAGACCGTCACCCCCCGGGCGTAGAGATCGGTCACCTTCATGGCGAAGTAGACCAGCAGGACCAGGCCCAGGCCCTTACCCAGGTCCGAGAGAATGCCAAGCTCCTGCTTGCGCTTGTAGACCCGGGCGCTGATGAGGCTCTCCAGAGTGACGACGCTCATGCCGCCGATGACCGCGCTGGTGAAAAAGAGCGGCCCTATGGCCCCGCTGGCCCAGAGGTCGCTCATCTTCTGGGGCATCAGCAGGAACAGGGCTCCAAGGGAGGACTGGTGCAGGGTGGAGAGCATGATGCCGGCCACCACCAGGACCAGGTAGATATCCCGGAAGAACTTGATCCAGCTCTGTTTGCCATAACGCTCCAGGCCGATGATAAACAGGTCGAGGGAGAGCACCGTGGTGTAGAGCATGACGCACCAGGACACCTCAAAGAGGACCGAGTGGGGGTTCCACATCACCAAGGGGTGCCAGATGCGCCAGGGTTGGCCCAGATCGAAGAAGAGCCCGACCACAAACATCATGTACCCCAGGAAGGCCGAGAGTTTGGCAGGCCGCAGCAGGGGCTCGAACTTCTTCAGGTTGAAGATATAGATGGCGGCCGCCATGGTGAAGCCGCCACCGGCCAGGGCCACCCCGGCCAGGATGTCGAAGCTGACCCAGAGGCCCCAGGGATAGGCGTCACTCAGGTTGGTGGTGGCGCCCAGGCCCAGAAACAGCCGGGCGCAGGCGGAGACGAAGCCTAACACCAGGATGACATAGATGATGGCCCAGCCGGTGGTCAGTTTGCCTTCGCCGGGATACCATTTTTCGATCTTCTCAGCCATCGTTCTCGTCCTCCTGCCGCTCTCCGGCGTGGACTTCCGCCCGGCGCTTATTCATATAATGGAGGCCCACCGCCAGGCCGCCCACGGCCAGGGCCACATAGGGCACCTTGGACATCCATTCGCGGCCGCGTAGGCCTTGGGGGGTATTCCCCAGATCGGTGCGAAAACCCGCCTGGGTCAGGCCCAGCTCTTCGAAGGAGACTGCGGTGAGAAAGAGCTTGGAGGTGCCGCCGGCAATCTTCTCGCCGTAAACCTCCGGGTAATAGCGGCCAGGTTGGGCGCCGATACGCCGGTGGGCCTCCTGCAGCAGTTCGGGCCGGTCCCCGAACAGCAGGGTGCCGGTGGGGCAGGTGGTGACGCAGGCGGGCGCCAGATTTATGGCCTGCCGGTCGGCGCAAAAGGTGCATTTGCGCACCAGCGGCACCGCCGACTCCCACTGGAACTTGGGAATCTGAAAGGGACAGGCCATCATACAGTAACGGCAGCCGATGCACTTGCCGTCGTCATAGACTACCGGGCCCTCAGGCATTTTGATCAGGGCCCCCACCGGGCAGGCGCTGGCACACGCCGGATCATGACAATGCATACAGCGCCGGGAGATAAAGTGCCAATGCAACTGCCCATCCGGGCTGGAAATCTCCCGGAAGATTATCCGGGTAAATTGATTACTGCTCAGATATCTCGGGTTGGACCAGGTCTCACTGAAAGTGGCCTTGCCGCCTTTCAGATCGTTCCAGCTCTTGCATGCCACCTGGCAGGCCCGACAGCCGATACACTTGGTGGTATCGATCAAGATGGCTTTGCTCATCAGCATTCCTCCATAGGCGCCCAGCCTAGACCTTTTGCACATCCACCAGGAATACCTTGTATTCCGGGATCATGGTGTTGGCGTCTCCCACCATGGGGGACAGTTGGTTGGTAGCATAGTTCTCCTGCGGGTTGGGACCGCCGGTAGTGAGTCCGGCAAACCCGAAGTGCCAGGGCAGGGCCACCATCTCCACGGTGGCCTGGAGGCCGGGCTTGCCGCAGGTAAAGGGAGCCACCCGGGGAGTGACGTTGGCCCGAGCCATCACCTCGCCCCGGGCGCTTTTTACCTTGACCCAATCGCCCGCCTTGATGCCCTTGGCCTTGGCCAGGCCAGGGCTCATCTCCACGAACATCTCCGGCATCAACTCCGACTGCCAGGTGAGGTTCCGGGTCATGGTTCCGGTCTGCCAGTGCTCCGTCACCCGGAAGGTCGTGGCGATGATGGGATACTTGGGATCGCAGACCTGGGCCACCCGATCCAGCTCCGATTTCCACACCTTCATTACCGGGTTGGACTGTTGGGCTGACATGGGGTTCACGTAGGGGCATTCCAGGGCCTCGTAGTGCTCCGGTAAGGGTCCTTCCTTGCAGGCCCCGCCGGGCACGAAGATCCGGCTCTTGCCCTCGGGAAGCATGAGAAAGGGGGCCTTGGCCGATTCCTCGGGCCCCACGTGGACCTTAGTGGCGGGATCGATCCACTTGAAGTCGGGAACGTCGAAGTTTTTCCAGGTCTTGGCCCCCGGGTCCCAGGCGAACAGGGCCTTGTCCTTGTTCCAGGGCTGGCCTTGGGGGTCCAGGGAGCAGCGGTTGTAGATGATGCGCCGGTTCACCGGCCAGGCAAAGGACCAACCGGGGTAGAGTCCCAGGCCGGTGGGGTCCTTCTTGTCCCGGGCCGCGGCCTTGTTGTCCTTCTTGTCCGGGCCGGGATAAAAGCCCGAATAGATCCAGCAGCCGCAGGCGGTGGAGCCGTCATCCTTCAAGCCCAGGAAGTTGAGAACCTGCTTTTTGTCCGCCACGGTGTAGCCGTTGATTTCCTTGGCCACCAGGTGGGCGTCGGGGGCCTCCCCGTAGTTCCAGTCCAGCTTGACGATGGGGTCCGGAAAGACCGCCTTGGGATCGTCTTGATAGAGCTTCTTTAACTCCAGGGCCAGACGGTTGGCGTACCAGAGGTCGCTCTGGGCGTCGCCGTGGGGTTTCACCGCCTGGTTGCGCCACTGGATCCAGCGGCCGCTATTACTGGCGCTGCCTTCCTTCTCCAGGGAATCCGCCGCGGGGAACAGGAAGACCTCGGTCTTGATGTCTTTGGTCTTGGCCCCAGGCCGTTTCCAGAACACCGAGGTATCCGTCTCCCAGAGGTCGAAGGCCGCCAGCCATTCCAGCTTACCCAGGGCGCTGTAAGCCTGGGTCAGGTTGGGGGCGCTCACCGCCGGGTTCATGCCCCAGACCAGCATCCCTTTAATGGAGCCTTCGTTCATGGCCTCGAACAGGGGAATCCAGGAATAGCCCGAACCCTGATAGCCCTTGCCGATTTTG
>JAPLJC010000198.1 GCA_026388765.1 Deltaproteobacteria bacterium | reverse complement strand
CGCTGAACTTTGAGATTTTCCCCGAGGCCAAGTTGGAACAGAGTGCCAGGCTCAAAAATGGGGTAGCTATCAGGGTGTTGCTGGGACACGATTTGCTGGATCAGCCTCAGATCATGGCCCAGTTAACCGGAGAAAGGTTGGCAGAGTCCCCGCCGGTCGTTAATGCCAAAGCGTTGGCGGCGGGGCCGTCGCCTCAATCCGTGGCCGCCAAGGAACCGGCTGCCCCGGTAACCGTTGCGGCCCCGGCCAAAGCCGGGCCCGATAAGCCGCAAGTTCAGGCAGCCGCGTTGGCGGCCGGGCCAACGGCGAAAAATCAGGCGTCGGCCGAAACTGCGGCTCCCAAGGGGCCCTTGACCGCTGCCGAGCTAATGGGCACGCTCATTGAAATACGGAATGGCACCCGCAGCCAGAACCTGGCCCACCGGGCCCGGAGTCTGTTGTCCAGAGAAGGGTTCAGTGTTGGAATTATCGGCAACCATATCGATTTCGGGGCGGAAACCACGGTGATTTACTACCGGGCCGGGGCGGAAAAGGTAGCCCGGGCGCTGAACTCCGAGATTTTTCCCGGGGCCCAATTGACCCCCAGTTCCAGGCTCAACCAGGGGATGGCCATCAAGGTGGTCCTGGGACGTGATTTGCTGGATCGGCCCCAGCTTATGTCTCGGTTAGCTGAGGAATAGCAATGCCGCGAATCAAGCTTTTGGTCAGTATCGCTTTGTTTTTGACCTTACCGCTGTTACTGAGCAATTGTGTCAAAGACAATAATTCCCTGACCTCCACGTCGTCAGACCCCACCGCCAAACTGGCGGAGGCCAATGACCCCTGGAAAAAACTTAAGATGAGCCGGGCAGATAAGGAGGGCCTGCCCCAGGACCGCCTGGAGTCCCTGGGGGAGATAGCCCTGCAATCAGGGGATTATGAGAGCTCCCTGATCAATTTTATGGAGATTCTCAAGAAGAATCCCCAGCGTTATGACCTGCATTACAAGGTTGGGGTGATTTTTCTGATCGCCGGCCAGTTTGAAGCGGCCCGAAAGGAACTGGCCCTGGTCCTGGTGCACCAGCCGGAAATGCTTCAGGCCCACGAGGCTCTGGGGTTGGTGCACCTGCAGGAGAAAAAGTACCCCCTGGCCATCGAGGAATTCCAGTTGGTTTTGTCTCAAGAGCCGGGGCGAGTCAAATCCCGGCACCTCCTGGGGGTTACTTACCTGGAGGCGGGCCAGTCCGCCAAGGCCGTGGCCGAACTCAAGCGGGCCGTGGAATTAGACCGACGCCAGGTGGCCAGCTATATCGCCCTGGGGCAGGCCTACACGAAAATGAAGGATTATCCAAAGGCCATAGCCTGCTTGAAACAGGGTCTGTCAGTGGACCCGAAAAACCAGAAATTGAACCACCAGTTGGGGATGGCCCTGGCCGGGGATAAGCGCTATACCGAAGCCATGGATGCCTTCTTGAAGGCCGGAGACGAGGCCCAGGCCTGCAATAATATCGGCGTGCACTATTTTATGGCCGGTCAATACGAAGATGCGGCCAAGTGCTTTCAGCGAGCCATTGAATTGAGGCCCACTTTTTACGACGAAGCCAAGGCCAACCTGCAGCGGGCTCTGGAAAAGTTACACCAGACCCATCAAGGCGGCACCTAAAGCACCCGTCAAAAGCTGAAGCACTTCCAAAAAACCTGGAAATCTCCGGTTAAGGTGGCTTTTGAAGCCACCTTTTCTTTTTGCTGCCGGTCTCCGAGATTATCCTGGGGGATTGTTAATAATTGTTTCAATCTGAAACTATTTTTCTTGCCTTGACTGCCGGCCCTTGATAAATTTTGTCAGCCTAATAGAGAAAAATTCTTTATGAAAAAAGCCACCTACAAGATCCGGCGCAAGATCCTTCTGGCCTTCCTGTTCAGCGTCCTGGCGGTGCTGGTGTTCGCGGTGTTCAGCTTTCAGGTGCACCGGGAAATCGGTCACCGGCTGCGTTTGCTGGAACTCACCGGCGACTTGTTTCAGAGTCTGCTTGAGACTCGTCGCTTCGAGAAGAATTTCTTTCTCTATCATCAGCCCACCAGTCTCCAGGAAGCGCGGGATTACACCAATCACGTTGCTGAGCTTTACCTGAGCCATGCCGCTGAGATCTTACGACTGAAGAAAGATCCCCAGGCGCCCGAGTTTTACAAGACCCTGACCCGATACCAGGAAGTTTTGGGGCAGATTGAAGCCAGTTTCCAAAAGCAGGCAGCCGGCAGCAGCAATTTTGCCGTCGAAGAAGAAACCCTGCGCAATTTGGGGCAGGAGCTGCTGAACCTGACCGAGAGGTGGGAAAAGGAAGAGAGGCTCGAGATCGACCGGCTCTTCCAGCGGGCCATGGGGCTGTTCGTCGGCTCAGTGGTAGTCTTCCTGGCCTTGGGTGTCATGGCGACCTTCTACCTCACCCGCATGCTGGTGCGGCCCCTCTTCCAGATGCAACGGGCCATGGACAAGATCGCTCACGGCGACTTCTCCCCCATTCCCCAGCCGGAGTCTTCTTCAGAAGAATTCTTTGCCCTGTTCCGGGCCTTCAACCGGATGATCCATGAACTGGAGGTGCACCAAGATGAGCTAGTGCAATCCCGGAAGATCGCCGCGGTGGGCACCCTGACCTCGGGCATCGCCCATGAACTCAACAATCCCATCAACAACATCGTCCTCACCGCCGAGGCCCTCAAGGAGGACTTCCGGGAGGTGAGCCAGGAAGAGGCCCTGGGGCTGATCCAGGATATTCTGGCGCAAGCGGAGCGGGCCTCGGAGATCGTCAAAGGCCTCCTGGACTTTTCCCGGTCGGAGCACCCCGAGTTCGAGCCCCTGTCCATTGCCGGGGTCATCCAGGAAACCCTGAAGCTGGTGCGCAATCAGTTGTCGCTATCCGGCATCCAAGTGGAGGCGAACCTGCCCTCGAATTTGCCCATGGTGCACGGGGATCGCAAGAGCCTGCAGCAGGTCTTTCTCAACCTCTTCATCAACGCCATCCAGGCCATGTTGGACGGCGGCAGCCTCACCATCCGGGCCTACCCCAGCCAGGACGGGGAATGGCTGAAGGTGGAGGTGAAGGATACCGGCATCGGCATCCCCGCCGAGCACCTGCCCCGCATCTTCGACCCCTTTTACACCACCAAACAGGTGGGCCGGGGTACGGGCCTGGGTCTCTCCGTGACCTACGGCATCGTGGAAAAACATGGCGGCCACCTCGAGGTGGAGAGCCAAAAAGGCAAAGGGTCGACCTTCACCGTGGCGCTGCCGCTCTCCCGGGAAAGCTGAAGAGGAATCAATGACGATCGCCGTAGTGGATGACGAAGTCATCGTCCAAAAGAGGCTGAAAGGGGCCCTGGAAAAAGAAGGGCATCTGGTGGCGACCTACGCCTCTGGGGAGGAACTTCTCCGGGAACTTGAACGGCGTCCCTTCGATCTCATCTTTCTTGATGTAGTCCTGCCCGGCCTCGACGGCATGGAGGTCTTGCGCCGGGTGAAGGCCCGCCTGCCTGAGACCGACGTGATCATGATCACCGGCCACGCCGAACTTAACGCCGCGATCGGCGCCATCAAGGACGGCGCCTTCCATTACCTCTCCAAGCCTCTGAAGTTGGAGGAGGTCAGGAATCTGACCCGCCTGGTGCTGGACCGCAAGCGGCTGCTGGAGGAGAACCGCAACCTCAAGGCCCGTCTGGAACCCCTGGAAGGCTTCGGAGAGATGATCGGGGTGAGCCCCAAGATGAAGGAGGTCTTCACCGTCATCCGCAAGGTGGCCCCCCTTAACTGCAGTGTCATCATCCAGGGGGAGAGCGGCACCGGCAAAGAGCTGGTGGCCCGGCTGATTCACCGGGAGAGCCCCCGGCGGGACCGGCCCTTCATGGCCTTCAACTGCGGCGGCTTTACCGAGGACCTCATCGCCAGCGAGCTCTTCGGCTATGAACGGGGCGCCTTCACCGGGGCCATCGCCACCAAGATCGGCATCCTGGAGACGGCCCACCGGGGCACGGTATTCATGGACGAAATCGGGGACATGCCCCCGTCCATGCAGGGCAAGCTCCTGCGGGTCATCCAGGAGCACCGCATCTCCCGGGTGGGCAGCAACAAGCCCATCCAACTGGACCTGCGCTTCCTCGCCGCCACCAACAAGGACTTAAAAAGGGCCGTGGCCGAAGGCCGCTTCCGGGAAGACCTCTATTTCCGCCTCAATGTGGTGCAGATCACCCTCCCCCGTCTGTTGGAGCGCCAGGAGGACATCCCGCTGCTGCTCCAGCATTTCTTGAATCTGTTCAGCCACCGGTTCGCCAAGAAGATCCGGGGCCTGGACCGGGAGGCGCTGGCGGTGCTGCGGGACTATGCCTATCCCGGCAACGTGCGGGAATTGCAAAACATCCTGGAGCGGGCCGTGGCCCTGGCTGAGGGCGAGGAGCTCACCCTAACGGACTTGCCCCTGGATCTGCAGGAATTGGCCGCCGGCCGCCCCGACCACTGGTCCACCCTGGAGGAGCAGGAAAAGGCCTATATCCACAAGGTCCTCAAGATCACCCAATACCACCTGGGGGAGTCCGCCCGCATCCTGGCCTTGCCCCGCACCACCCTCTGGCGCAAGATGAAGAAGTACGGCCTGTCCCGAGCTTGAGGCCGCATCAGGGGATCAAGATAATTTTCCCGAACGCCTTGGTCTCCATGATTTCATGATGAGCCCTGGCCGCTTCGGCCAACGGCAGTTCCCGGCCCACCGCGGGCTTGAGGGTGCCGTTGGCCAGGCCGGCGCCCAGGGCCGCATGCAGGCTCATGGCCTCCTTATCAGTAGCGCCCCAGATGTACATCCCCAGGATGTTGGCCTCACGTGGGATGGTAAGGCGGGGGTCGATGGTCACCGGGCCCCGGCTGCCGATGACCACCACCCGGCCGCCGCTGGCCAGGACCTCCAGGTCCCGGCCCAGATTGACGTTGGCCAACATCTCCAGAATGACATCCACGCCGCGATTTTCAGTGAGTTCCATGATTTTCTGTAAGTGCTCGGGGGCGTAGTGGTCCAGGACGTGGTGCGCTCCTTGCTCGGCCGCCAGGCGCCGGCCTGAATCGGTGCCGGCGGTGCCGATGACGGTCAGGCCCGCGGCCCGGCCCAACTGCGTGGCGGCCACCCCCACGCCGCCGCTGGCCCCATGAACCAGCACCACTTCGCCCGGAGTCGCCTTGGCCCGCTGAAACAGGGCCCGGTAAGCCGCGGCATAGGGCACGTTCACTCCAGCACCCTGGGCAAATGAGACCTGGGGCGGCAGGGGATGTACCTGGGACTCCAGGCATAGGGTTTTCTCGGCATAGGAACCGCTCAAGGTATAGGAGGTATAGACCCGGTCGCCGGGGGCCACCCTTTTGACCCCCGGGCCCACCGCCGCCACCACCCCGCCAGCGTCGGTGCCGGGGGTGTAGGGCAGGGGCGGGGCGGCGGCATAGGCCCCGGCCCGGATGTAGGTTTCCACCGGATTGACCCCCACGGCGTGGACCTGAACCAGAACCTGGCCGGCGCCCGGCCGGGGCTCCGAGACTTCTTCCAGACGCATAACCTCGGGCTCGCCAAATTCGTGGACTCTAATGGCCTTCATCTGGTCTCCTTTCTATAGATAAACTTAGGTGCGACAGGCGAGGCCGGAGGGGGTTGATCTCACTGGGGGAATATCGGAAGGAATAATTCTCCTGGCCCTTTTAAAAAGGAATAGTCATTTTGGGGCTTGGGGGAAAGGGTTAAAAGGGGAAAAGGGGAAACGGGAAGCAGTTTGATAGGGCGGCGCCGTAGGGTGCGTTTCACGCACCATTTTCGCCACAATTCCGATCCATAAAGGCTAACGGACAGGAGAAGTCGATCTTATTTTTTACCTTTTCCCCGTTTAACCTTTTCCCCCTTTCCCCCTGTCTTTAACCACCACCGCCAAAATACCCAACTGCTTCTGCTCCAGGCGTTGCTGGAGGGAGAGGCCGCAATCCTTTAGGGCTTGGCGCAGCTCGTGGCTGTAAAAGCGGTCGTGTTCCGGGTGCAGGAAGAGGCGCTTGGCCAGAAAATTCTGATAAAATTGAGGGTAAAACTCCTCCAGGAAATAGAAGCCCCCGGGTTTCAAAACCCGGGCGATCTCACGCAACCCCTCCCGCCAGTCGGGCAGGTGGTGCAGCACCCCGAAGCCGAAGACCCCGTCCAGGACGGCGTCCCGGTATGGGAGGCGGAAGACGTCTCCCACATACAGGGAGATGCGGCGTTTTTGCTCCGGATTCAGATAGGTCATGGCCTGCCGGATCATGCGGTGGTCCAGGTCCAGGGCGTGGAGGATGGCCGGTTGAAATTTTTCCAGCAGGAGGCAGGCCCCGGCGCCCCGGCCGCAACCCACTTCCAGAACCCTGGCGGCCGGGTCCGGCGCCACGGTCCGGCCGACCCACTTGACGATCCGGCGCTGGATCATGACCCGCACCGGATTGTTGACGATGAGGCGCTCGGCCCAGTTGAGCTTCATGCCTTCACCGCCAGGTGGATCACCGCGATGCCGTTGGTGAGGCGGCGGTACCGGACCCCGGAGAACCCCAGGCCAGCCAGGGTGGCCGAGACCTCCTCCGGGTGGGCGAACATGCGGATGGACTCCGGCAGATAGGTGTAGGCCTGCCAGGAGCCCACGAAGAGCCGGCCCAGCAGGGGCATGAGGTAAAAGGAATAGCAGTCGTAGAGCCGCCGGAACCAATAGGTGACTGGTTGGGAAAATTCCAGGCACATAAGCTGGCCGCCGGACTTCAGGACCCGGTGCATCTCCTTAAAACCCAGTTCCGGGTGGGTCAGGTTGCGGATGCCGAAGCCCACCATGGCCGCGTCGAAGCTCTCATCGGGGCAGGCCAGCCGCTCGGCGTCCCCCTGGAGAAAGGCGATGCGGGAGGCCAAGCCGGCCCGGGCTACCTTGGGGCGACCTGCCGCCATCATGGCCCGGTTGATGTCGTAGACCAGCACCCGGCCGGCGGGCCCCACCTTTTTAGCGGCCAGGAGGGCCAGGTCGGCGGTGCCGCCGCAGACGTCGAGGACCCGATCCCCGGCCTTGAGCCCCATGAGCCGCACCGCGGTCCATTTCCACGGATGATGGAGCCCGAAGCTCAGCAGGGTGTTCATGAAGTCGTAGCGGGCGGATACCGTGTCGAAATGCTGGTGCACCAACTTTTCTTTTTCCGCCGCGGCCACCGGCTGATAGCCGAAATAGGCGAATTCATCCAGCCCGGCGGGGGGCGATTTTGCTTTATCTTCCAAGTCCAATAACCTTCCGTACTGGCGCAGGCCAAACGCCCAGGCCCGATATCGGTCATCCGCCGGCAATGAAAATCCCCCCTGCCCCCCTTTTTCAAAGGGGGGGTTTTAAAGTCACCCTTTAGAAAAGGGGGATTTAGGGGGATTTTGTTCTCACGGTAAAGCCTGCGGCTACCCAAAAAAATATGTTATCAATTTTCAGTTCGTCGGGCTACCTTTGGTTCAGGTCAAGTCAGCCATTAGTCCGGAAAATTTAGATAAGATCATCTCAGAATCAAGAAAATGGAGAGCAGGCGCCCTCGCCTGCAAAAGAACAGCCGAGGGCGGCTGTTCTCCATAAAAACACTCTGCTTTTTGAACCAATTTATAATTAGCAGTAATATAAATTAGATAGCCAAGATTTAAAAAATGTCATGAATAATCCGGGTTAAGGTGATTCTTCCAACGGATAGGTGATCCGCAGGCCCTCCACCCGGGCAAAGTTGGTGAGGCGGTGCTCCTGGAGGCGGTGTTCGCTGAGGATATGCTCTACCTTGACTCCCCGGACTGTCAGGGCGTCGGCGATCAGGGAGCGATGACAGCGCCAGGGGACGGTTTCGGCGCACATCAGGGCCAGGCGTTGCTGCTTGGCCAGGTCGATGAGGGCCAGCAGGTTTTCCTCGAACCACGGCGTTTGCATGTAGTCGGCAAAGCCCCGTAAAAAGGCGTTGCGCCAGCCTAGGTTGGGAGAGTCGCGGCGGATACGGCGCAGACCACCCAAACCCGGGAGATGGACATAACCGATTCCCATTGCGGCCAGGGCCTGGGGCAGCTCGTCTTTATTATACTGAGGATTGTGCCGGGAGCGGGGCACGGTGCGGATGTCGGCTACTATCTCCACTTTATTGGTTTGCAAAATTTGACAAAAAACCTCCAGGGGCCGGGTGCCGTGGCCGATGGTCATCATCAGGGTCGGCTCCCCATCTGTGTCACCGGCTTCCTCCCTTGCTGTCGCCCAGATGCCCCTCGGCGGCCAGTTGACTCAACAAAAAATGAAAATAAATGAGGCCGCCATAAGGGTGGAAGTCGGCCAGCACCCGACGCACCCCCTGGTAGTCCAAGGGCTCCTTGAGATTCAGCCAGTCCTGCAGCTTGCGGCGGGCCCCCACGTCGTCCCCGGGGAAAAGGTGGGTGCGTCCCAGACCCCGTAGCAGGACATATTCCGCCGACCAGCGGCCGATGCCCTTAAGAAGGGTCAGGGTTTTAACGGCGTCGTCATCGGGAAGGGAAGCGAGGTTTCGTAGGGCGGGCGTCTCGCCCGCCACCAGGCCTTGGGATAGGTCGATAATGGTCCGGGCCTTATTATAGCTGAACCCCAAGTCCCGCAGGTCCTGAGGTTGCAACCCCGCCAGGTCTGAGGGCCGGGGAAAGGCCTGGGCCGGCCCGAGTTCGCCCGGAAACGAGACGCCAAAGGCCTGGGTCAGGCGGTTGAGGAGATGAATGCCCACGGTGAGGCTGAGTTGCTGACAGGCGATGGCGTTGACCAGGGCCTCGAAAAGGTTGGGGAACCGGGGCGGCTTGACCCCGCGCAATCCCTGGACCAGGGCTTGCAACCGGGGCTCAGGCGCGGCAAAACCATAAAACTCCGTCAGGTCGATATCCAGCCCCAGCTTCCAGGTCAGGGCGGCGGCCAGTATCTCGCTGGTTTCCGGGTCAGGCTCGGCGCCCTCGGCTTCAACCAGGAGTTCCGGGGCCTCAGGAGGGGCGGTTTGGCTGACGGACACCTCCACCGGCTGGTCCCCGATCAGCAGCACACGCCGGTAGGTCTCGCCGTCCCAGCGGTCCATGAGGTTGTGGGGCCGCCGGCGCAGGACCCAGACCGTCAGGCCCAGCCGGAAGGGCGGCACCGGCTTGAGATGCAAGGAGAGGTTGGCCAAGGAAGCCCCCAAAGGCATTAATTAATGAAAAGGTAAGGTTCTCTGGGAGGGAGTCAAGGATGGAAGGTAGAGGGGAAAGGGGGAAAGGGGAAGGGGAAAGGGAAAGGCGAAAAGGCGTGATGGGTCTCACCCTCTTCCCCTCTTTCCCGTTTTCCCTTTTACCCCAAGCTTTTAAACCGCCTCTTCCCCGGTCTCCCCGGTGCGGATGCGGATGACTTCCGTCAAGGGGTAGATGAAGATTTTGCCGTCTCCGACCTTGCCGGTGCGGGCGACATTGATGATGGCGCTGGTGATGGCTTCTATCTGCTCATCCGTGGCCACGACTTCGATCTTTACCTTGGGTAGGAAATCCACCTGGTATTCCATGCCCCGGTAGACTTCCCGCAAGCCCTTTTGCCGTCCGAAGCCCTTAACTTCGGTGACGGTCATGCCTTTAACGGCCAGTTGGTGTAGGGCCTCTTTGACCGGCTCCAGTTTAAAGGGTTGAATAATGGCTTCGACTTTTTTCATATTTAATCCCCTTCAGTCCAGGTTTCTCCTCTAAGGCAGGAGCACGGAGTACAAGGTTATCGGATCATACACCAGGCATTTTGTTAAAAGCAAGCCGGACCTGGGGGATGAAAATATTTAGCGGCGGCGGAGCCGCAGGGAGAGCCGGCCAGGACTGAGATATCCCCCGGGACTGCTTGCGCCAGCCGTGATGGTGATTATTTATTTTACAGGGTGTACTGGTCCCCGGCCCGATCCCGACCTGCCGCCCATCTGGAAAAGCAACTGACCAAGTTGCATTATGGGGCGGACATGGGACATAATGGGGTTGATCAAGCAGATTACATTTTCCTCAGGAGGTCGAGCATGGCAAAGGTCGCAATTAACGGTATGGGAAGGATCGGCAGGGCGGCGTTTAAAATCATTATGGATCAACCGGAGCTGGAGCTGGTTGCAGTCAACGACCTGATGCCCATTGATAATCTGGCCTACTTGCTCAATTACGATACCGTCTATGGCCGCTACAAGAACCGGGTGGAATTCAGCAGCGAGGCCTTGCAGGTGGCCGGGAAGACCATAAAATTTTTGAGCGTCAAAGACCCGGCTCAACTGCCCTGGAAGGACTTGGGCATAGATATCGTCTTTGAGTGCACCGGCCTCTTTACCCAGTCCGAAGGCCTGGGCAAACACTTGGCCGCCGGAGCCAAATACGCCATTCTCTCCGCTCCCCCCAAGGGTGGCGACGTCTGCTGCATCGTCCACGGGGTCACCAGGCCCGGGGAGGCCGACCGCGCCATCTCCTGCGCCTCCTGCACCACCAACTGCATCACCCCGGTGGTGGAGATCATGGGCCGCCGCATTGGCATCAAGAAGGCCACCATGACCACCATCCACGCTTATACTTCCTCCCAGGCCATAGTGGACGGTCCCAGCAAGAAATTTCGCCGGGGCCGCGCCGGGGCGGCCAACCTGGTGCCCACCTCCACCGGCGCGGCGGTGGCCACCACCAACGTCCTGCCGCAGTACAAGGGCAAATTCGACGGGGTGGCCATGCGCTGCCCGGTCATTCTGGGTTCCGTGGCCGACCTGGTCTTCCTCACCGAGCGGCCCACCACGGCGGAGGAGGTCAACCGTATCTTCAAGGAAGAATCCGAAAGCGAGCGTTACCAGGGTATCCTGGATTACGCCAAGGATGAAATCGTTTCTTCCGATATCATCGGCAGCACCTATGCCTCCATCTTCGATCCCAGCATGACCCAGGTGGTGGATGGCGACCTGGTGAAGGTCTTCAGCTGGTACGACAACGAATGGAGCTATACCAGCCAGATGATCCGGGAGGCGGTGAGACTCGCCAAGGCATGCTGAACTGCTGAGCTCGCGATTATCAGATTTTGCTGAATTTCCCGCCTTTTTAGAGCATTCCCCCTCCTTGAGAGGGGGGATGCTGAGTTTTACCCTTGGGCGAAATGATTTGCCCCTTCCTCAGTTGCCTCCTGCCTCAACTTGCGCCTGGCCTCCGGGTGATTAATTTTCTTTTAACTAAAAAATAAAAACTCGAAACTGTCTTCCTCATGCCGATCCACAACCACGACATCACCGAAATCTTCGAGAAGGTGGCGGATCTCCTGGAGATCGAAGGCGCCAATCCCTTCCGGGTGCGGGCCTACCGCAACGCCGCCCGGGTGGTGGGCGGCATGTCCCAGAGCCTGGCGGACCTGGTGGCCCGGGGTGAAGATTTGACCCGGCTCCCCGGGGTGGGCCAGGACCTGGCGGGCAAGATCACCGAAATCGTCAAGACCGGCGACCTGGGCCTGCTCAAAGAATTGGAGGGCCGCACTCCTCCAGCCCTGGCGCGGTTGATGAACGTCGCCGGCCTGGGTCCCAAGCGGGTCCATATCCTCCATGAGAAACTGGGGGTCACTACCGCAGAGGACCTGAAGGCGGCGGCCCAAGCCGGGAAGGTCAAGGAGCTGAAAGGCTTCGGACCCAAGATCGAGGCGCTGGTCCTGGAGGGCCTGGTCCAGCTTGCGGCAGCCGGGAAACGCTTCAAGCTGGTGACGGTGGAGCCCGTGGCCGAATCTTTGCGGCAGCATCTCCAGGCCGTGCCGGGGGTGGACCAGGTCATCGTGGCCGGGAGTTACCGCCGCTGTAAGGAAACCGTGGGGGACCTGGACGTCCTGGTCACCTGCGAGGCGGCCTTCCGGGTGCTGGACGCCTTAGTCTCTTATGAAGACGTGAGCAAGGTGCTTGCCCGGGGAGACACCAAGTCCTCCGTGGTGCTGCGCAATGGCTTGCAGGTGGACCTGCGGGTAGTGCCCCAGGAGAGCTACGGCGCCGCCCTCACCTACTTCACCGGCTCCAAGGCCCACAACATCGCCATCCGCCACCTGGGGGTGCAGCGTGGCCTCAAGATCAACGAATACGGGGTCTTTAAGGGGGAGGCCCGGGTGGCCGGCCGGACCGAAGCGGAGGTCTATGCTGCGGTGGACCTGCCCTATATTGAGCCAGAGTTGCGGGAGGACTGGGGCGAGATCGAGGCGGCCCAGCAGGGCCGGCTCCCCAGGCTCATCACCCTAACGGATATCCGGGGCGACCTCCATGCCCACACCAAGGCCACCGACGGCCGCAACACCCTGGAGGAAATGGCCCAGGCCGCCAAGGGGCGGGGTTACGAATATCTGGCCATTACCAACCACTCCAAACGGGTGAGCATGGCCCATGGACATGACGCCAAGAACCTGGCCGCCGAAATGGCCGAGATCGACCGCCTCAACGGCAAGCTGCAAGGCATTGTCCTCTTAAAGGCCATCGAAATGGATATCCTGGAAGACGGGACGCTCGACCTGCCGGATGAGATCCTGAAGGAGTTGGACCTCACCGTCTGCGCCGTGCACTACAACTTCAACCTGAGCCGGGAGGCGCAGACCGAAAGGATTATCCGGGCCATGGACAACCCTTATTTTAACATCCTGGCCCATCCGAGCGGCCGCCTGATTCACCGGCGGGAGCCTTACGACGTGGACATGGAGCGGTTGATGCGGGCGGCCAAAGAACGGGGCTGCCTCATGGAGCTCGATTCCCAACCGGACCGCCTGGACCTGATCGACATCCACTGCAAGCTGGCGAAAGACCTGGGGGTTAAGGTGTCCATCTCCACCGACGCCCATAGCACCGCGGACCTCAATTATATGCGCTGGGGCATCGGCCAGGCCCGGCGGGGTTGGTTGGAGGCTCCAGACGTCTTGAATACCCGCCCCTGGCCGGAGTTGAAGAAGCTGTTGAAGAGGATTTGAGGGGATGATTCGCCAGGGAAGGGGATAGGAATATGGGCCTCTAACCCATTTCCCAACCCTTTAAAATTAAGTTCTAAATAAAAAGGAGGGCAATTGGCCCTCCTCTGATTTTTAGATAGTTGATTTGATTTTTTAAATGACTTTGGGAGGCCATAATCCTTCATTTTGAACGCGAATCTTGATAACTTGTTCTGAGACAACAAATGGTTTTCGGAGAAATGGCGCAACACTTGATAAGACGGCATCCGGTTCTTGTCTCAAATATTCTACTAATTTTTTTTGTTTTATGTACTCAATTGCTTCTTTTACTTTAATTGCCAAAACGTCATATGGAACTAAGAACCTCCCTGCAAATTCGTCTGCTTGCCATTCAAAATCTTTATATTCTGCTTCAAAAACATTTGTCAAAAATTCTTTCCATATTTCCAGAGAATTAAAAAAAAGATTAGAGTAAACATCTTTATGTAAAAAATAATGACCTAATTCATGGGCAAGGGAAAAACGCAATCGGTTTATAAATTTTTCGTTCATATAACGATCATGATCAACTACAATCCCAGTTAAATCCATTTTTAGCCATGCTTCCGTGTCTATCATTGAATATAAGCCACGCATAGGCTCAATATCTAAACCTAATCTAAGTTCAATTATTTTCTCCATATCTATTGGCAATAAATTCTCTGGCCAATATTTAGAGCGGATTTCATCAGCATATTTATAAAGGTCTTTCCTATAAATCCATTTACATTTGAATTTTTTATAAGGCAATTACTCCCCCCCTTTTCTGATAATATCAATTAATTTCTCAAGTTCCTCCGCAGAAGGCTTCTCGCTTCTTATCGTCCTAAAAAACATCGGAAGGTGACCTATCAATTCTTTATCCGACCGAATGTCTGTGGGAATATTACCTGTATCTAATTCTGCCCTGTCTTTCATCTCAAACCATGAGTCAGATCCTATTGGAATTTCCAAAATTTCAGCGATTTTCTTCAACTTATACTCGCTCTTGGGAGGGGTGAGCAATCCACGCTCAATTTTGCTCCAATTACTCGCATCAACTTCTATCAATTTGCAGAATTCTCTAAGGGTTAACCCCTTCTTAATCCTCCGCTCTTTTATAAATTTTCCAAACATATCCTCTCTCCTCGTAATTTGTGGTAATTTATTTACCACATGGTAATTTTTTAACCACACGGATGGACATTGTCAAGGAAATTCTTTAAAAAATATGATCCAGAATCGGGGCATTGGATTTGCCTTCTAATTACTCACTTCAAACAAATTGCCGCATAAGCTCATCCACCACTGCATCCACATTGGCTGAAGTGATTTCATGCTTCCGGATGATCTCCTCGGCCCGGCCTCGCCGGAACGGGTCCTCGAGGTCTCCCAGGCCATTCATCATCCCGGTGCGCCGCCCCACCTGGAAGACGACCTGCTCCTCCGGGCTCAGCTTCAGGAAGGCCTCAACCACCGAGATCATGAGTCCCTGATCCTCCGGCAGGGCGCCTTCCACCTCCGGCAGCAGGTTAAGGATGTGGTCGCTCTTGACCACGCTGCTGAGGCCCCGCAGTGATTCCAGGAACAGCAACACTTCCCTGGCCATCTCGACGTCGTTGGGTTTGTCGAACCTCCCCGCTCGATAATCGTCATAGAGCGGGGCGCTGACGTGGATGGCCAGGGTGCGCAGCCGGATGAAGTCCGGATTGATCTCGTTCAGGGCGGCCGCGGTCTCCCTGGCGTTGGCCTCCCAGAAGCCCCGGCCCCCCAGTCCCGGCATGTAGTACTCCGAGAGTTTCATCCCCGCCTGTTTCACCTTGAGGCCGGCCACAATCTGGTTCTTCTGGGTGGTGCCTTTGTGCATCAGCCGCAGGACTTCGTTGGCGCCCGATTCCAGGCCGATATGCAGGCGGTTTAAGCCCGATTCCCGGAGGGCCTTGAGATCCTTGGACTCCATACGGGCCACGGTGCTGGAGCGGGCATACGAGGTCACCCGCTGCACCCCGGGAAATCTCTTGGTCAGGTGAGACAAGATATCTATTAGATCAGAGCCCCCGATCACCAGGCTGTCGGCGTCCTGGAGAAAAACCGAACGTCGGCCATTATCGACCCAACTGGCCGCAGCCTGCCAGGCGCAGAGGTCTCCGCGAGCCTCTCCCGTACCCTGACGCCGGGCCGGTTCCGGGCGGCCCACCACCCCGGCCTCACCGGTGAGGGTCTGCACGGCCCGGTAAACCGCCTCGATGTCCCGGAGCACGTGGTCCACCGGACGCCGGGAGAACTGAGTGCCTTTATATACCGGGCAGAACTTGCAGCGGTTCCAGGGGCAGTTGCGGGTCACCCGGAGCAGCAGGCTACCGGCTTCGCTGGGGGGCCGGATGGGGCCTTGTTCAAAGCCGGCGTAAGATTCCTGGGCCATAAAGAGTTCCTTAACTTGCCTGAGGGCACGGCACGCCGTGCCCCTACCAGCGCTGCCGGTGTGGCCGTAGGGGCCCAGCGCGCTGCCCTTGCCTGGGCTCTTTAATCAGCAAACCGGCTTTCGCCGGGGGCATTATCTAGTATATAATGTAACCCAGTTATCCAATTGTTGTCAGTGAGAAAATGGTTTCGGGCCAGGGGCGGTTGTCATTGGCCTGGAATTGCTTATTTTATGTTTGTCTCTAGTTGAAAAATTTTTCGTTATCCCGAAAGGGTGCTCATATGATCGAGACCGAAGCTCAGCCCTCTAACTTTATTCGCGACATCGTGGCCGAAGATCTAAAGGCCGGCAAAAACGACGGCCGGGTCGTGACCCGCTTCCCCCCGGAACCCAACGGCTACCTGCACATCGGCCACGCCAAATCCATCTGCCTCAACTTCGGCATTGCTCAACAATTCGGCGGATTCTGCAACCTCAGGTTCGATGACACCAATCCCAGCAAGGAAGAAGTGGAGTACGTCGAGTCCATTAAGAATGACGTCCGCTGGCTGGGCTTCGACTGGGGCGAGCGTCTGTTCTATGCCTCCGATTACTTCGGGCAACTCTACGATTACGCCGTACACCTGATTCGGGACGGCAAGGCCTACGTCTGCGATTTGACCTCGGAGCAAGTCCGGGAGTACCGGGGCACCCTCACCGAGCCGGGGAAAGACAGCCCCTACCGCAACCGCGCCGTGGCCGAGAACCTTGACCTGTTCCAGCGCATGCGAGGCGGGAAGTTTGCCGACGGCGCTCGCACCCTGCGGGCCAAGATCGACATGGCCTCCCCAAACATCAATATGCGGGACCCGGTTCTTTACCGCATCCTCCAGGCCTCGCACCACCGCACCGGCGATCAGTGGTGCATTTACCCCATGTACGACTATGCCCATCCCATCTCCGACGCCCTGGAGGGCATCACCCACTCCATCTGCACCCTGGAGTTCGAGGATCACCGGCCTCTGTACGACTGGCTGCTGGACAATGTGCCGGCGCCCTGCCACCCCCAGCAGATAGAGTTCGCCCGCCTCAACTTGAGCTACACGGTGATGAGCAAACGCAAGCTGCTGAAGCTGGTCAACGAAGGCTTCGTTTTCGGCTGGGACGACCCCCGGATGCCCACCCTGGCCGGAATTCGCCGCCGGGGTTATACCACCGAAGCCATCCGCAATTTTTGCGAGCGCATCGGCGTGGCCAAGCGGGAGAACCTGGTGGACCTGGCCCTGCTGGAGTACTATGTGCGGGAGGATTTGAACCGGCGGGCCCCCCGGGTCATGGGGGTGCTGCGGCCCCTGAAGGTGGTCATCGACAATTACCCCGAGGGGCAGGTGGAAGAGCTGGAGGCGGTGAACAACCCCGAAGACCCGGCCGCCGGGACCCGCAAAGTCCCATTCTCCCGGGTGCTGTATATTGAACGGGAAGACTTCATGGAGGAGCCCCCCAAAAAATTCTACCGCCTGGCCCCGGGCCGGGAGGTTAGGCTGCGCTACGCCTACTTTATTAAATGCGTGGGGGTGGTGAAGGACGACCAGGGCGAAGTGGTGGAGCTGCGCTGCACCTATGATCCGGAAACCCGGGGCGGTTACGCCCCGGACGGCCGCCAGGTGAAGGCCACCCTGCACTGGGTCTCGGCCGGCCACGCCGTCCCCGCGGAAGTGCGCCTCTATGACCGCCTCTTCACCCAGCCCGAACCCGGCGCCGCAGCTGGTGGGGATTTTTTGCCGGATTTGAATCCCAGGTCACTGGAGATTCTCAAATCGTGCCGCCTGGAGCCTGGCCTGGCCCAGGCCGCCCCGGCCAGCTTCTACCAGTTTGAGCGCCAGGGCTACTTCTGCGCCGACCTCAGGGATTCCACCCCCGGCGCTCTGGTATTTAACCGCACCGTGACCTTGAAGGACCCCTGGGCCAAACTCCAGCAGCAAGGGCTGAAATAATCCCCCCAGTGAGGGCTTCAGGGCATCTTAGGCGCTTTTTGTGGTCATTGCTGGCTTATTGCCGGCTGGTTTTTAGGAGAATATTTTTGACTTGACCGGAGAGTGGAGATTTGCTAACAGGTTTGTAAAGATATTTCCTTTTATTTTTTGGTGGGCTCCAGGTAAAGGTCGGTTATGACGATGGCTGCCTTATTAGGCCAAAAAATAAAGACTAACCAGCGACTATGGGTTCTTCCTGTGGTGATGCTCTGGTTTGCCGCCTGGTTTTTTCTTGGCTATCCTGAGCAAGTCCAGGCGGACCCGTACCTGCGAGTCCGTAAAAACGGGGTAATCTATTATTACTTTGCCAATAAAGAGGATAATTCTCCATCACAGTCTTTCCGCACCCCCCCGAGATTTCGGGTTAAGGCCCCCACGGTTGCCAGGAAATTAGCGCCCCAGGAAATTGAGTCCTTGATTCAGGAGGCCAGCCGCAGCCATAACGTGCCACCGTCGCTGGTAAAGGCGGTGATCCGGGTGGAATCAAATTTCAATCCTTCGGCCACTTCTCCCAAAGGGGCCCAAGGCCTGATGCAGTTGATGCCCGGGACCGCGGATGACTTGCTGGTGGCCAATCCGTATGATCCCCGGGAGAATATCTCGGGAGGGGTCCGATACCTGCGGATGTTATTGGACAGGTTTAATAACCGCTTGCATCTGGCCCTGGCAGCCTACAACGCCGGTCCCAAGCGGGTGAGCCAGCGCCTTGACGTACCCCCCATCCCTGAGACCCAGGGTTTTGTGAGCGACGTCTGTACCGAATTTTTGAAATACTCCGGAGAGCAGCCCGCCCCTCGCTGAGGCGTTAGCTGCTGATCGTCATGCCGCCAGCCAGGCCTGTCGCCAGAGAAAGGAGCTTTAAGTCCGACCTGATGGGGTATGACGGGGATTTGGGGAAGGTTCAGGCTATTAATGCTATCAGGAGCGATGCTTAAGATCTGGGACAGATTTTTTTGGAACAGTCCCTCTAATTTCCGGCGTGAATGATCCCGGGAAGCTTTTCATTAAGTTATAAATGATAATTATTCCAGAATTAAGTTGAAATCCTTACTTAATATGCTCCCTTGCCACTGAAGAGTACTGTAACGGTCCGACAGATTATCTTCAAATCGAGCCAAAAAGAGAGGTTCTGAAGATACCACATATCCAATTCAACCCTTTGGGTATAATCATCCATATCATTCCTTGGCCCTATTTGCCATGGTCCGGTAATGCCCGGTTTTATTGAGCAGTAAAGCCCGGCATTTTCTTTATAATGCTGGCACAGTTCTGAATATACCACTGGTCTTGCCCCGACAATACTCATATCACCTTTAAGAACATTAATGAATTGCGGGAGTTCATCGAGGCTGAAATTCCTCAGTATTTTGCCAATCTTGGTGATCCGCGGGTCATTTTTTAATTTAAAAATCGAGTCCCATTCTCTCCTGGCCTCGGGATCGGTATTTAAGATTTGGGCCAATTTTTTATCAGCATCGACCACCATGGTCCGGAATTTCCAGCACTTGAATTCTTTACCCGCTATGGTAATACGCTTGGCTCCGTAAAAAACCGGGCCCCAATCTTCCAGCTTGATCAATAATGTAACTATTAATGTCAAAGGTAATGACAGAATAATTACTGCCAGTGAAAATACTATATCGAAATATCGTTTCCAGGGGTAATCAGGATTAAAATTTATCACCGGCATATTGCCCAGGGTTTGAAACTCTGCATTAAAAATATCAAAAACAAAGAGATCGGGAACCATGAATATTTGGGCGCCAAGAGCTCTGCACTCGTTAAGAATTGAGACGATCTTGGACTCTGCCCGCAGGGGCAGTGCAATATAAACGTAATCAATATTATTATTTTTTAAATAAGCTGGCAGTTGCGCGATGGTACCCAATACAGGATGGTGGCCGTTTAACAGACCGCCAGAGGTTTTCTTATCATCGAAAAACCCCATTACCTTGATGCCGGCCCAGGGGATAGCCCTGATATGTCTGACCAGCCTTAAACCAAGATCTCCTGCGCCGACGATGACGGCAAATCTCAGATTCTTGCCCCGCTTGCGCAGAAATCCGAGTATTTTTCTCATCATCAGATGAATCAGAAAAATGGTGAATGGGCTGGCCACCAGCCAAGAGGTGATGACCAGCCTGGAATATTGGTCTGAAATCTTAAAGAGAAAAAATATAGATAGTATGATACTGGCGCATATCATCCAGGCCTTCAGGATAACCAAAAGTTCTCTGTATAATCTGATACCCCTCCAGGGACGATACAATTTTACTGAATAAAAACTGAGGAAGCATAAGATAAAGGAACCAACCGCAAGGGAAGAGTAAAATTCAGACCACGGCACCTTGTGGATCTTCACCGATAGCCAGAGCATGGCGACTACAAGAAGGCAGTCCAGGATGTGAAGCAGATTGATGAGAGAAGAGCTTTTTTCTCGGAAATGCAATTCAAGTGCCATCCTTAAATAGCCTCCTTTCATCTCGGGATGCAAGGAAATCCCAAATTATCAGCAAACTTGACTGGGAATGTCCTAAATTGATGGTCTGGCCCTCCTTCATGGAATTTAAACCTTAAACGCCGCTCTCCTCGGGCACCCATCTTCCTATTTGATATTATATTTATTAGGTATAGTCAATTTCCCTCAATTTTTTAAAAAATTAACACGCTTTGCTAAAAGTACCAATATTAGGAGGTTGCGGCCTATGGACCCTCAGATTATTCCCACCCGGCGATGGGAATCCATATATGAAAAGTGGGAAACCTGAGAAAACCATATCCGAGCACGGCAAAGTATTTCACTCCGATTTTTCAGCCCCTTGTCGGATCGCTTCACTTCTTCACCAAAACTTAGAACTGCCTGATCATCTAGATATAATGAATGAAAGTTAAAGCCTGCGAACCTTGCAACGAGGGTTAACCTGTGAGCCGATAAGACTAACAGTATAGAACCACAACCAAGGAGGCAAGCCATGAATAAAAACTATACTGTATGTGGGGTTGGATGTCCAGAAGATGTCCGTGAATCTATCCATCTCCGAACCCGGGACCGCGGGGGAGACTAGGGATTACGGCCGCATCGGTGGAAACCTGGAGGCCCTGCACAAAGTGACCCGGCGCTGGTGCCTTCCGAACACTCCAGCGGCCCTTCGGTGCGCCGGGGCCAGATAACCAAAGCCCGCGACAGTCATGCCCGCCGGGTCTTGGTGGAGGCGGTCCGGGCCTACCGCTTGCGAGCCCGGGTTACTCGACACTTGCTCAAGCGCTAAGAGGGCTTGCCCGAGAGCATCTGGCCGCTCGCATGGAAGGCGCAACTGAGCCTGTGCGCCCGGTATCGACTCACCCTGGCCCGGGGCAAGGCCAAACAAATCATTGTCACCGCCACGCCCGGGAACTCACCGCCTTTATCTGGACCATCGGCCAAGCTGTGGATCCGGTAACGGCTTAAAGAAAACACCAAAAGCTAAGGCGCGGTCACTAACCATAACAGAACTGGATATCCTTGCGGAGTTCATTATTTGGCAGCTGCCTGGTTGCCTCAAACCCTGCCGATCAGGCCCCGAAAGTGGACCGGGTATCTATCAGTCGACTTGGTCAGACATAAATTAAATACTGAGGCAATTTAGCACTCAGCCGAACATTTCGATTTTATTACATCTATTACAATTTCCGCAGAAATATTTTGCATACAATAATTGCTATCACAATAATATTCAAATCCCAGGTGCAGGCATGGGGAACAGGTCAAATTTTCTATCCTTATCACCTTTGCATTTGAGTTCAGCGGGCCCCATCGTAATGGTGAGGTTGGGCCATGGATGGCGATCAACCTTGACCCCACGGCCGAGGCCATATGCATGACCCCCGTATCAATGCTAACAACCAATTTAGATTTCCCTAATAAAGATGGCAATTGTTCCAAGGGCAAGTAGCCGGCGAGATTAACTACCATTTCCTTGCTACACAATTCATTAGCGAAATCCTGGGCCCGTTCATAATCACCTCCACCGCCCGTTAGGACCACAGCCCATCCTCTGCTTAGGCAAAAAAGAGCTACTTTCAGCCAGTTCTCACGAGGCCACTCTTTCATATATGCCCTTGAACCGCCGGGGAACATATGTAAGACGACGTAAGGGACATCGGCCCCGAGATTAGAAATAGTCCCTTCTAAATGGGAATCTCCTCTTAGAACCGGAAGCGCTTGACCTCCGACTCCCAAAACATTTACTAGATTGCGGTAATTATCTACTTCATGAAGGTCATGCCGGTGTTCTACGCTGATATCATATCCATAGTGTCTATATTGCTTAGGGGTTTTAAAACCTACCTTATATTTGGCCCTTGCAACCATCGTGAGAAGGGCGTCTATTCTGGCCCATTGGCTAAAATCCAACCATAGATCAAACGTCCCGGCCTCATAAATCCTTTTGGCTGCCGCCCAAGGCCTATGCATGGGCAGGACGATTACCGCATCTATTTCTTCCAGCAGGTCAGCAATTCGACTATTATCCCTCCCGGCAAAAAAAATCTGTCTCGCTTGGGGCCAGGCACCTCTCAGATCTCTTGAAATAGCATCCAGTAGAACCGTGTCCCCGATGCAGGAGGTCTTTAAAATCCCAATTCTTTTTGGTTTTTGAGGGATTGATGGAATCCGAATACGACATAATGCTGCCACATAAAGAAGAGGAATCCCGACATATCGGTCCAAAAAACGGTATAATTTGTTGCCTCGTTCTTTATAAGGTCTTGCCATAAGTGTACATTATATCACCTTCAGGCAATGGAAACTATATTTAATGTAGTTCCCTCGTCGAAAGTGCCTATTTCAAATAGTTTTGTTGATAAGTTTTTACCAAGGCGTTAATTATTATCAGCTAGTCCTTAGCAATATTAGCATCGGCAGCGATAAGTTCATATAACGTAACTGGGTGACCATCTACAGTCACCTCATAAGACTCAATCGTCAGAATGGCGCCAAAACTAACATAATTTCAGATAATTACTAATCAATGGGCGGTATTTCCTAATAATAAACCAGAATAAAGTAAATTAACTACAACAACCAGCTGCATATAATTACTTTTTTACATATAATAAACCTTTCTTAGTAATTGCATCCATAACCATTTCACCTTTACAATGGCGGTCAGCCAATTATTAAGCATTGAGACAATGATTACCAATCTTTACCCAAAAAGAAGTTCGTCTCCAAGGAATTCTCTAGAGGATATTTTAAAAACTCATCATTGTATTGGCGACTTTTCTTAGATAGCATAAATATTCCCCAAGCGAGGCTGGGAAAAAAGTCAGCCAATGGCCTTGCTAATATTGGTGGGAACGGATAGAAATTACTCCCTTTGGCTTGTATCCGCTCGTATCCTCCTTTCCAGCAATAGCTTAAAAATTTATCGAATCCGGAAATAGTGAATCCTCTTATATGTGCTGAATATAATTGAATAGACGTCGGTTGGCACCCAATCAATAACAATAAACGGTTATGTAATGAGGCCAAATTCGGAACTCCAATTATTAACCTACCGCCAACAGTAAGTACTCTACTGATTTCGTTAAAAATCCAAAAGATTTCCTTAACATGCTCTAATATTTGGTTAGCGATGACGATATCCATACTCTCATCAGCAAATGGTAGCCTTTCTTTTTCGATATCTATTTGATAGATGTTAATATCATGTTTTTTTAAATTGGCAATATATGAATCGGAATATTCTATGGCATGGAGTTCAGCATTTCGATTAACGCCACGAGCCATTAATAAATCTCTGCCATTACCTGCCCCGATATCTAGAACACTGTTAAAAGGCAGCGATTTTTTGAGGTAATCATGGACAATATGGCGACCATAACCCAAAGACCTATCAATCATCATTGCCAATTACCATCCTCATAACATCCAAATGCCGGGAAGCACAATTTTCCCAGGAGAATAATTTAATACGTTCATATCCCTTTTCAATCAAGGTTTGTCGCAACTTCTTAACCCGCACTAGTAATTCCATTTTTGCCGCGATATCATCAATCGAATAAGGATCACAATAAAGGGCCGCATCGCCGCAAACCTCTGGGATAGAGGCGGCCCGGGAAGCCAGTACCGGAGTCCCGTAGCTCATGGCTTCAAGGGGAGGAAGTCCAAAGCCCTCATATAGGCTGGCAAAAACTAACATGGTGGCCCGACGATAATAGTCAGTCAGTTCTTGATCGCTAACCAGACCCGTAAATAGAACCTGTTCTCTTGGAAGTCGTTGCACAAGATTAGAAACTTCAGAGTCCCCTGTTATAAATCCACTTTTTTTTCCCAAAATAATTAAAGGCTGGCGGATTAAGGGATATAGTTTTTGATGTGCTTCAACTACTCTTCGTAGGTTTTTGTTGGGCTTAACATTCCCTACGAATAATATAAAACCACCGTTTCTCCCTTCACGGTATATATCGCTGGCAATTTCCGGATGTCCAAGGTGGATAACCTGAATATTTGAGGCCTGGATTTTTGTATATTTCACCAATTCGCTTTTAGTAAATTGCGAAATTGCTATGATTTGGGGAGACCTTTTTGCCAGCATATAAAACATGAATCGCGCATAAGCACGGGGGATCATACTGAAAAACTCACCCATGGCGAGGTGTCCGACATCACAAACAGTCACCAATAGCTTTCCGGCATAGAGTAAAGGAAAAACGTAATGCGGAGTCCAATACAGATCAGAATTCGCTGGTATGCTGCGCCATAATTTCCATTGCTCCTTAATTCCATATATAGGGGCATCGCAGTTAATGACTGATATAAATTTTCGGTCTCTTTGGAGCCAATTAAGAAGCTCGGCTTCTTTACCAATCAGATTAAAATGGTATTTTTCTGACGCAAGGAGCCGGTCCAGGACAGAGCGTAAATATGTCCCTATACCAGAAGACCATAGCATCCTGCAATCAACGGATATTTTTTTCAAGGAGACCTTTAGCGCGGCGGCAGTCTGAAAGATTTATTTAGATTAGCCAACCAACTAGAAAAAAGTTGGACCCCATAAGCCTTTTTAACACTATTCCTACAAAATAATCTGCATTACGATCGGCAAAATCTCCTGTCTAGAGCGCCTTTGACTAGATTTTCCGGTCTTCAGAGAACCCGGCGGCTACCTGGGCCCGCTTTGGTGACCCTAGCGTTGCAGATGGAGTTGGCAAAAAGTTAATTTTCGGCATTTTATTGTCCAATCAGTATAAAGCCGATTTAATGATTCGCTGTCCGAGTCAAGATATTCCATTGCCAGCATAAAGGGCATATGCAATATATCAATCATAATAAGATTCAATAAAACGGTATATAACCAAAATCCCCTAAATTATAAAGAAGGTTAGATGTTCTTTCACCAATCTTCTTAGCAGGAATTCCGGCAACAATAGAATATGGCTCTACATTTTTTGTCACAACTGCTCCAGCACATACCACTGCTCCTTTACCGATAGTTACATCAGGCAATATAATTGCTCTACAAGCTATCCAAGCATAGTCTTCAATAATAACCTTTCCGCTTTTTATTCCAAAATATGGATCATCTTTGTCATGTTGCACTGTCCAGATCCAAACCCCACTACTAAAATTAACATTGTTGCCAATCTCTAAACCGCCTCTTCCATCCAATATTGCACTATGCCCAATTATTGAGTTGTCTCCTATCTTAACTCTATGCACATGCCTGATCTCAGCTCCGCCATATATCGTACTATGTTCCCCTATCCTTAACCCAAGTAATCTATAAAGCTGTTTCCTTAAGAAGTGGGAAGGTATTTTACCACAAATCAACACAAACAAGTAATATAATCCTGTGATATACTTTTTAAAGCTTTTTGGCATTTTATGTAACCTCTAATCCACTACCTTTATTGACAACTCTCTGCCCAAAGTTTAATAAGGGAAAAACTCTCTCCTTTTCCCAAGCTTTTTGAAATTCTTCCTTATCGTAATAGCCAGGCAGCCATATTTATCCTAGATTCGCTGATGGACTAACTTCTTCCTGAACTCAATATCTCTCATAGACTTTCAGGAGGGCCCTTCAGGTATTTTTCAGATGCATCAGATGACGAAACCGGCAAGTCCCTGGACCCCTCCTACTATTATCTTCTAAATACTGAGTACCTAAGGGTATTTGGGGAGAAAGACTAAAAAGAGTAAAAGTATAAATGATCCAGATGAGCGGCCACCGATAAGTCCCAATAGCAAAGAAAATGTTAACAAACATAGCGATAAAAGGAATGAAGTATAATTTAAAAGGCGATTTGGCGAAGCGAAATAGAATGGGAAAGAAAAATAATATTAAAAACATAACCCCCCCGAGTAACCCATGCTCAAATAATAAGGTTGGCAAAAAAATGTTAGACTCAATTCCAGTTTCAATAAATTTGCCGAAACCTTCACCCCATAGCATGTTCTTGGAAAACCTCTCCAAGAGCATTCTGGCCCCTTCAGTACGGGGAGTATCTAATTTTAACAAAGAGGTTATTTTAAAATAAATTGCGTCAATATACGAACCATAATTATGGTATATTATGAGACCAGTTATTAATATTATAATAGAATATAAAACTAATTTAACACATACAGCCAATAATATATCTTTGTGTGCTTTGATCTTAATTAAATCAATAAATAAATAAGTTAATAGAATAAATAATATCTGAATAGTTGCGCTACCAGATAAGGTTAAAAATAAACCAATTAATAGTATGCTCCTTTGTAATAATGAACTTTTGAAATGCTTATAATAATTGGCAATCAGTAATATCATAAATAAAGGACCGATAAACATGGCTACTTGACTTGATTCTGCCATAAAACCAGCAGGTCCCAATGAGTCTCCAATAATTCTTAAAAAGTTTGCTGCTTCCACAGTCTTAGGATCATTCAGAATTGATATAATGCTATAATAGCCACCAAAATACATTAATAGTTGGAAAATTTGATATAAAACAAGGAAAATCCCCGAAAACAATATGGTCTTGTATACCATTGTGAATTTGATAGATAATAAATAATACAATTGGTCTGCGAATAACAGTAACGTAATTATTTGTAATAAGACAATAATTTGATGTATTCCTATGGTATTAGATAATATTAATAATTGTACTAAGATTGATATGAGAAATAATAGCTGCAGTAGATATAATATTAAAATATCCTTCTTAAAGTGGCATTTAGTAATAATTAAAGAGGTGAAAACAAATAATAGCAGCAAAACTCTTTGTGTATCTAAGGTCTGACCGATCCCAGGAATCCTGATAATGTTATTATACGATATAAGGAAAAGGCATAAAACAATAATAAATAACAATAGCTTATTTTTACGCAATATGTTCATTGTTATATATCATTACAATTATCATGTAACCTTCATGCTTCTTCTTTTAATTGGATAAGTAAGCTCCAAGTATAAATAAATATAAGATTAATATGCCTTACAGAAGTAAAATTAAAGGCTATCATTATTGATTTAATATATTAAGTTAGATAATCTCTTGCCAGAACATCTACCCTGCCATTTGATTTTGGAAGCAAAAGGGCCTAATACCTTAAAGACAATTTTGCCCATATGACGATAAAATAATAGCCAAAAGAGGTTTATCCAGGCCAATATTGGCGGCAAAGCATTAGTATTTTGTTGAGCTATTCTGCTTTCACTGAGAGTCTGAAAGTAATCTCTCCCAGAGGCGCCACCGAGTCGCATACCGCTAATGGCTAGTGGGACGAAAACTGGGCGCAGCTGTTGACCACCTCGAAGGAAAAACTCATAATCGCAAGCTATACGGTAAAACTCATCAAACTTACCAACCTTGTCAAAATATTTTCGGTTGGTAAAAGAGGACTGGTGGGGAAGCGTATCTTTCAAGCGGAAAACGTTCCATCGCCATGGACGCCCAAATATCTTACGCAGCGGGGCAGGTTTCGGATTCTTTTCGCCGGTCATAAAAAATGTTTCGCCGAAGACTAGATTAGCCTCTGGATGAGCAATGATGTGAGGCACCATTTTTTCCACCACAGAGCTATCTAAAAAAAAATCCTCCGCATTAAGATAAATTATCCAGTCACCATGAGAGTGTTCAAAGCCTAAATTAAAGGCATGGGCTAATCCGCGATCTGGCTTACTATGCCAGTAAGCCAGGTGTGATTCATATTTGCGGATGATGTCCACAGTCCCATCCGTTGACCCGCCATCGATTAAAATATATTCAATTTGAGGGTAAGTCTGGGAGAGGACGCTCTGGATGGTCTGCTCAATGAACCTCGCCGTATTAAGGGAAATCGTGATTACCGAGATCAGAGGAAATTTTTGTTCAGTTTGATTCATAATGGGTGTCCATAATGATGGTCCGCATCATTTATCTTAACCTTTTTGAAATGCCGGAGTTATTTTTTTTTCTACCATATATCGATCCATATTGGGGGGGTTAGAATCCTTGCGCCTCATCCAGGTTCCACCTTGATAGCTTTCTGCCTTGCGGTTCATCGGGTCGCATCGGTAAATCGGAAGTCGTATTGTGGACGCCTCTCCTTGCGGCCAATAGCAACTAGAAAGGGCTTTAAACTGGATATTTGGAAGATCAGGCGCTGAATCAGAGTTTTTGCGCTGTACTCCTCCATATAAACATCCATTGATTGCCAGTAAAACCTCCGGATTGTCTTATATCCCATAGTCTCAAGCAGTTCTATGGTTTCAGCAAGCGTATACTCCCGCCAGTGGATGCCCACGATCATGTTACCACTACTACCACCGAGCTGTTGAAAAAAATCTTCAACAGGTTGGTGGATCGATCTTCCTGCCAGCATTTTTATACGGTTCTTTATATGTACTTGGTTAGGCATGCCAACGTAGATAAAGCCTCCAGTCCTGGTTATTCGGTTGATTTCGTAAAGGACAGGCAGCGGATTAAAGTTAAGATGTTCTAACGTCTCACAAATTATAACGCAATCAATCGAGTTATCATCGAAGGGCAATTTCAAGTCCCGCAGATTACCCGTGACAAAATCTACGTCATTGTCGATGAACATCTGGCGAAGGCGTTCATTATTATTAAACTCAGGTATGTCGTAGGCAGAAACAATAAATCCGAGGCGAGATAAACCGATTGAAAGGACCCCCAAGAATGAGCCGATTTCCAATATCCTGGTTTTTCTAAAAGACTCCTCGGGGAATAATTCACAGATGTCACTGACACTTCTTATGTAGGAATTGCGTTGCATCTTAAGATAATTATTTTCTCCTTCCTGATCACCAATATTTAAGAGGTCAATGGGGCGATTTTTATACTCCCCAATAATATCATTAATTAGTTTAAAATATTTTGTTTCCATAAATTACCCCTTAGAGGAAGACCTTTTTATTCGCAGAGCCTGCCATAATAATTATAGTAGACCCCTTCCGCACTGGAAGTCTTCTAAATAAGAACCGTGACCGATAATTTGAAGATCCATGCGCTGGTTCGGTAGATAGATATCTTCGCGAACCACAATAATTCCCAATGGTGCTAAGGATTGATGATCACAGGAGAGACGAATAAATCGCATATGTTTGCTGAGCACATTTTTCCCATGAAAAGTATTTAATCCGAACTAATCCCCGAGAGATCAAATCATTTGATTTTTCCACTGAATATACAACGTTTTCCATTGCCTCGATAATATTATCAACCAAATAAGGATCGAAGTATTCTGCGGCATTTTCAGCAACTTCTGGCATAGAACTCGTATTGCTACAAACGATTGGACATTGACAAGACATGGCTTCCAATAAAGGAATGCCAAAACCTTCATAAAGAGACGGAAAAATAAACGCGGCGGCATTCGAATAAAGGTTGGATAAGGCCTCATCGCTACCATTAATTTGTATGACCTTATTTGAGGTTAATCCAAACCTGTTGATTAATGCCAGTTCATCGGAAGAAAATTCATTACCACCAAAGCACACAAGATCAAAATCTCGGGCCAAACGTTTCGATGTGGCATATGCTTGAACCAATCGCTGAAAGTTTTTATAGGCCAGGTGTCGATATCCGCCAACCCACAGGATATAAGGCCGGCTAAAAACCTTTCCAGCTGCTGCTCCCTCATTTTTGGTGATGGAGGATCCGTGATAGACAACTGATGTTTTTGAAGGATGAATATTTGTCAGTTCGATTAAATCTTTCCGAGTATTTTCTGAAACACATATAATATGATCTGCCCTATTTAATGCTTTTGATTTAGTAAAAGCCGTATTATCCTTTGGCGAGAAATATTGGCCATATTTTTCGTGGATCATATCATGAAGAGTAGTGACTATTTTCGGTTTCCTATGAGATAATTTGATGAAATCGTAATAAGTTTCATGTATAATATCAGGATTAAGACGCGTCAGTAACATTTTAGTTATTAAGGTATTTATATATCTTCTAATTATATGGGTTCTTTTAATATTTTGAAAGCATTTCCCAAAAACTATGTCGTGATTGAGGTTATTAATATATTTGTTAATATATATAGGTGCTATTATCTTTACTTCACAAATTTGCTTCGCTGATAAGTATTTTGTCAATTCGTAAAAATATCTGGAAATTCCTCCGTATTCCATCCGATTGAATATCTGAAAATCATACATGACTCTCATAAGTGGTTATCTTTTTTATACTAGAGTACTAGAGGACATCCCTCTATATACGCATTAAAGTATTCGCTCGGTGAAATTGGCTATGCTGGCCTTTATAAAAGCATAATACCTTTTTCACTTTTATATTGTCAGGCTATCCTCTCGATAACACAAAAATGCCCTGCAGATTCAATGGGTAAATTTAAAGCATACTTTTCTTTGTTAAAACTAATAAATTCATCTACTGCCGCTTTTGCACCGGCACTAAAATAATCGTAATCATCAACTATAATAACCCCACCTATTCTTAATACTTTATCAAGAAAATTTAGTGCAACAAATATAGGTTCATAAAAATCAAAGTCGACATAAGCAAAACATACGCTGCTTGGCAGATATGGCTGATTTACAGTACTTTCAATGAAACCCTTAACGATTTTTAGGCGCGACGCAGGGAAATCAATAGCTCCTAATCTATCTTTTACCAGATCTTCTGCGCATGCCATTTTACCTTCGTACTTATCTATTGAACCCAAACCAAATATATCATCTTTCAGGATATCTTTCTGGGTTGGCTTTGGTAATCCTTCGAACGAATCGAATAGCCAGATATTTTTCTCCGTCTTCCTAATTTCATTGGCCAGTAATGCAGAGGTTGCCCCTTGAGCTACACCAAATTCACATATATCCCCATCGATATTTAGAGATTGGTTCACGTAGTAAATCAAATATATTGCTTCACTGATGGCCGTTCCAAGAAGATCTGACATTAAATTAATTCTAACGTCATCAAGAGGAGGCATTTCGTGAAATAACAATTTATTATACAAACCACCTATTTCTTTAATAAGTTGTCGATATTTTAACTCGTCATATTCTTTCTTTTGGATAGCACAAATGTGGTATCCTAATTTGCTAAAAACCAGATTAATAAATTTCTTTATAAACATTCTCAGGTGATCCCTAGTTCTCGCCATAATTATTAGCATTTTCGCGGACAGCAAATGCTATAAAATAGATTTCATAATAAACGATCTTATTATTCGTTCTCCCAGAAAATAACTGTAACAGCTAATTTTATGATTCTTTCGGAATCAATTCCCGCCGTAAATGCAGGGTTGAAAGTAATTTGGGCAGGTAAATGCAGTAAGGGATAACAGTGAAACAGGTATAACCTATTATAGTTCCCCAAATGATGCCGGAAAGTCCCATAATTTTAGCCAGGAAAATCTTTGCTATCAAGGCGCTGATGCCGAATAGAGAGGCGCTGAAAATCTGGAAACGAATTATATTGACTCCGTTTAAAAGCATGGCCACCGTGCTGCCTAAATTTTGCATGATGGTCCATATCCCCATTCCAGCCAATAATAAAAACGAAGGAGAAATCTCGGGGCCTACCCAAACATGAACTATCTGTAACCCGAAGAGGATGAGGAGCAGTGACGGCAAGGCCACCAGGAGAAAGGTCAGCAGCAACGACCTGATCAAGGTTTTACGAATCCACCCTAGCTCACCACGGGCGAGGGCTTCGCCGTAGGCCGGCCAAAGGGGCGCTATAATCATGCTCACGATCATAGGGAGGATGCTGAACATCCTCATAGGCACAGAAAATTGGGTGACTGCTTCAGGGCCCAAAATTTGAGCTGCCACAAGATTATCGGAGGCGAAGGAAAGAGCCACCATGAGCTGCAATACGAAGAATAAGAGGCCTACATGCAATATCCTTTGGCCAGAAGCCTTGGTGGCACTGCGCCACTGCGGTCGCAACCATGGATATCGGAATCTAAACGATATCCACCAGTTGATGAGCGAGGCCAAGGCCGGACCTCCGGCCATGCCTAACACCAACCAGGCCAATCCTCCTTGAACATGAATCACCAGCAACACTGCTAACAGACCAAAGAGATTGCCGAGGCACTGATAGATATTCGTCAGGTAGCCTTCCTGGTAGCCCATTTGGATCCGCTGCACTACCCCCAAAGGCAGGTTCAAGGCAAAAATGGCCATAAAGGCTGCTATAGCCGGGCCTGCCTCCTGAGCTGCCAGCCTCGATTTTATATTAAATACCCTAGGCCAAGGGATATAGGGATTAGCGATAATAAATGCCACAACAATTAGCAGCGCCACCGCTAACAGCATAAAGAATCCACTGGAGACATAATTAATTGCTGCCTGCCGGTCGTCTTTGCCGTTCGCTTCGGAAATGGTGTTGAGCAAGCCGTTGCCCATTCCCAAGTCGGCAAACCCCAGCAACAGCACCATAGAACTGATCGTCATCCACACGCCGTAGCGCTCGGCGCCCAGATAACCCAACGTCAGAGGTATGGTAATCAGTGCGGTTAGAATCGAGATAACCTTGGCTATCGCGGATGCTACCGCTGTCAGGGCCACACGTCGATAACGCTCTTGCGACCGGCCCTCGGAGGTCGAGGTATCAAAGGCTTTTAGCCGCAATGAGAGTGCGGCTTTTCTAGTCACCTCCATTAATGCCCCGGTAAAGTCGAATCTATAGAACATTGCTTGCCTTAAACCTTGATTTCACATGATAACCTGGACTTCCTGATGTCAACGCCACCTTGTTCCTCCAGGCCGTATGCCTTTACGGAAAATCAAAATGCCTCTAGAGCAGTGGGGAAAAATAGTTGAGAGGTCAGGCGAGCTCTGGAGCTTAACTGCATCAACCCCCTGATCTGAACTGTCATAAACGAACTTTTAATCGACAGTTTTTCTGGTTGTGTCCTCCTGGCGGACCTTAGCGCCGGAAAGGGTGGGTCCACTGCCTAAGATTATCTCTTAACGCACCGAGGCGGCGGGAATTCTCTTCGCTGGCTCTGGCATTGCGCCAACCTTGCAATCCAAAGGCGACCAGAATCATCATGAAAAAAGTAATGGTTCCCGCCAGCAACACCGGCAAAAGCCGTTTGTTAGAACGCTTCTCCGCTGGCAGGGCCTGATCTACTACCTGCACAACAGTGAAGTCCTTCATCATATCCAGGCGGGCCAATTCCACCATTTTGTTATAAAGCTGATAAAGAGCGTCCTGAAATTTGACCTCCCGATAAAGGCGCAGATATTCTAGTCCCAAGGCAGGGACTTTGGAGGTTGTGAGGCAAACATCACCGGCACAGGTCTGGTCATATTGCTTTTCGGCATTTGCTAACTTGTCCCGCAAGCCTTTAATTTCGGTCTCCGATCGCATCATGTCAAAATTATATGGCGTGGCCTGCTGCCGCATTACTTGAATCCGCACCTCTTTGGCGTCGATCTCAGCCCGGAGTTGGGCGATATATTCCAGGGCTCCCCGGGTTTGGGTGTCAATTTGGATGACGTTGTTTTGTTCGCTAAAGGTACGCAGGATATTTTCCGCCTTGGTAAGATTTTGACTGGTTTGCAGGCGTTCCTTATCCAAGAAGGTCAAGCGACCGGTGGCTTCCTGCACGGCCAACCCCTGGAGGAGCTTATTCAATTCCTCGGAAAAGGCGTTAGCAATCTCAGCCGCCCGTCTGGGGTCTTTATCGGTGACCTCAATGGCTATTATGCCATCCTTTTGGGAGCTGATATTGGTTTTGCTGGCCAGGACCTGGCGCGCTGTCTCGATATATTTTGCTTTATAAAGCTGGCGCAAATTGAAACGTTCAATAATGCGGTCATATATAGTATTGCCATTTATTATGTTCACATACAGGTCGCTGGGCGATTTAAGGCCCAAGAGACCTGCAGCCGTGCCGGCCATACCGCCAGCAATAGGGGCGCCCGGAACACCCCCACCACCCAAAGAATTCAACAATTGAGCACTCAGAGTCAGGTTTTGCTGGGGAGGGAGCAGGCGTGCAATAGCGGTGTATCTGTTTGGGAGAATCAGGAGTATCAGGTAAGCAAGCGCCATTGCCGTGATGCTGCCATAAATAATCATGCGGCTATGCCTGGCCAGCACAATTAGATAATCCAAAGGATGGATTTCGCCGTCGTCAATTGTGGGATTGTGGTTCGATTCTAGCATGAGATAATGCGGAAAGATATTTTGTAGTTGCACATATGCCTGTAGACATTTTAGTTAATAGGTCCCCACCTGTCAATAGGTCCTCTCCTTAATGGAAACGAGGCCATGGGTCACCGGGCCCTAAGGCGACCATATTAAGGCCGCCCAGGAGAATCATCTGAAGGTGGACTGAAATCCCCTAGGCCTAATTGCCATAGAGGTTCTTGAAGTGATAGGAAACTCCCAAAACCAAGCGGTGATGGGGGAGATCAAAGGACCAGTTGGCGGTAGCGGGGACCTGCTTGCCGGCTGGCAGATCCTGATACTCTATGGCGAACTGATAACTGAATTTGTATTCGCAAAAGAGGCCAAGGTTCTCGGTGATCATATATCTGACCCCGGCCTGAGCCTCGATGGCATAGTTCTTGGCCGAGTCGTGGGTAGCATAAACTACCTCCCAACCCGGACCGAGGCCCACATACGGCTGCAGCCTGCCGAAGGTTACTTCCTTATCCTTAAGAAAGCCGTGACGGACCAGGAAGCTCGTTTGCATAGTCCAGTCGATAAACCAGTCGGACCCGCCAAACAGGTTATTGGGCCCCCCAGGAGCAAGCGGAGAAATCCGTCCCTGGTTGCCCCGGATATTATTGCGAGAAAGACTGGTCTCTACTTCGATGCCGAACCAGGGGAGGCTATCAAAATATCGGCCGAATTTTAAGCCTCCCGTCACCCCGGGTTGGTAGAAGATATTCTTGGCGGTGCGTCCTTTCATGGGGATGTAACCTTCATTTTTGAAAGCCTGCCAGTCCGCGGCAGGTAGGTAGGAAAGGCCGGAATAGGCGGCGAGGTACCACTCTCCCGGCCCCAGGTTTTCTTCATATCCCCTGGTCCTCTGTGCCGGACTATTTTTATACATGTAATAGCCTGCGAAGGAGAGAGCCTCGAGGGCCAAGGCCCAGCCACCGATATTCTGCAGATCGAGGGTGGGGTGCAGGCCAGCCAGGGCCGGCTGCCGCGCCCCTGCGAGTGCCAGGAAGATGATCAGGGCCAGAATTAGCAGGGGCTGGCGCACTTGTAACCGGACCTATCGTTTTAGGCCGACGAGGACTACGCCGGCCGTCAAGGCGATATTCCCTATGATGGTGGCGATATCTTTGATTTGTTTTAGCCACTCGATCCTATCCAGCTGTTCCGGCACCACGATGGTATCCCCGGGGTCCAGGGTTAAAGAGCTCATCCCACCCGGATGGTAAACATATTTGGTCCCGTCCCAACTCGCCCCCAGCAACTTGAGACCCTTGCGGCTGACGGCGGCGCCGTTGGCCTTGATGACGTAAATTTCCTTATCGTCAGCAATTTTTGTGGTGCCGCCAGACATGGTGACATATTCCCCCACCGTGCGGTAAGGGGTATAAACAATCGCGGTGGGGTTGAAGACCGCTCCCACGACATTCACCGTCTGCAGGGTTTTGGGCACAAACAGAGTATCGGCTTCCTCCAGCTCAATATCTTCCGGAGTCCCCCGCAGGCGTTCCGGATCATCCAGACGGATGACCACCCGGCCCAACGGCTCAACCTTTCTGAGGCTGGCCAGCAGCTGCATCTGTTGCCTGGCATAAACGTCAGCGCGTTTCGCCTCTTCCGGATCCACTCCGCCCGCGGCTTTTGAACTGGCGATGGCCAGGGACTCGGCTTCCATGCGGTTAATGGCCGCGTCTAGTTGCTGTTTTTGAATCTGTTTGGTGGACTGCCTGGTAAGCACCCCTCCCAAAATATATGCCTTGCTGGTAAATCCACCCGCTCGGGACAGCAGGGAGCTCAAGGTCTCCCCCTTCTTCACGGTATAGGTGCCGGGGAATTTGACTTCTCCGGCAATCTGGATAGTTTGATAGGTAGTCCAGTCGGGAATGGTGCGGATGAAGAGATAGTCATTGGGTTGCAAGACGATGTTTTGCTGGGATGAGCCGCTGGCCCCGTATAATCTGACGTAAATATGAGAAGTTTCCGGTCCTTTCGGGGTAATCCGCACCCGGGTAATCTCCGCTTCTTCCTTGCTGGCCTGCATTAAGAGCCCACCGGCGTAACTAATCAGGTCACTGACCCGCATATTGTCGCGGAAACCAAATTCCCCCGGATTCTTAACGGCCCCGGTAATGGTAACCTTTTTTTCCACCAGGCTAGATACCGGAAAAATCTCCACAAAATCGCCATCCACCAATGACAGATCACGGTATTTAGTTAAAAATTTATCCAGGTCTTCGTCAAACAACACCATTTCCTGTCGGCCTTTGACCCGGAGGACCTGCACCCGGCCTTTAAAGGCGGTGTCCCCCAAGCCCCCGGCCAGCCTCAGCACCTCACTTAAGGTCTTCTCGTTTTTTAATTCATAGATCGCCGGCACCTTAACTGGCCCACCAAAATCTATGCCCCTGCTCATGGCCAGTTTCTGTCCGGCTTCCGTGAAACTCATGCCATAAAGTCGTTCAAAATCGACTTCTTTAGGCTCTTTGATAATCGGTTCTATGGGCTTCTGCTCTTTGGGGATCGACTCTAGAGTCATCGGTTCTGGCATCATTAATTTTTGGCCCGCCTCATCTTTGGGGAGCCGTTCTCTTGGCGAAATTATCTTGAGGTCTTCCTTTCTGCGCCAATTCATTTCCGGGGCTTTGCTAGAAGAATCCACTGGAGCTTTACCAGAAGGTTCTTCTTCTAATTGCAATCGGGCCAAGCTTCTTAGGGACGTCTCTATTTCTTTGATGGTCTTAGGGCTGCCAATGGCCGCCATGGGCCCGATGGGTGGGATAAAGATGACATCTTCGGGTTGCAACCTGATATCCTTGCTCTTATCCCCCCGCAAGAGAAAGTCATACATATCGAAGGTCACCACCACCTTGCTTCCTCGCCGGACCTGAATTTGGCGCAGGGAGCCGGACTTGTTGGGGCCGCCGGCGGCAAATAAGGCGCTTACCAAGGTGGAAAGGGAGGAGACCGCATAACTTCCCGGAAATCTGGCCTGTCCCACCACATAGATCTGGATGGTGCGCAGGTTATCCAGGGTGACATTCATCTGAAAATTGGTATATTGTCGGGCGAATTCTCGGTCCAACACCTCCCGCAGTTGCCGGTAGGTGAGGCTGCTGACATGCACTACCCCCACCTTGGGGATGTCGATCTGGCCATTGCGGTCCACCGTGAGGTTATATTCTCCTTGCACGCTGCCCCAAATGATAATTCTGATTCGGTCACCGGGCCCGATGACATAGTCCGCACCCACCGGTACGGCCTCGGTCGGCAGGAAAGAGGCCGGCGGCTGGTAAAAGAAACTATAGCCGAATTGCTTGACAAACATCTTCTGGGCCCAGGCTCGCCGTTCGATCGCCGAGATATCCTCAGACTGTCGCGGCGCAGTGGTTAATACCTGGGCAAATTTCGGAGGTGAGGGAGCCTGCCTGATCAGGTCGGGGCTAATTGGAGCTTGGGGAGTAGGGCTAGTAAGGGGGGTTCCCGGTCTTGCCGGAGCCTGCCCAGGCCCGATGTTTTGCAGATAGTACTGGGCCTGATCTTCTAACGCCTGCTGACTCCATCCCTGGGTCGGGGGCAGAAAAATCAGGAATGCCAACAAAACGCTGATTATTTTCCTAACGACCATAACACATTCCCAGTACTACTTGTTATTTTGTATAAAATTATAGGGATAATAAGATAAAGACTGTCGTAAGACAAGTATTTTCTATTGGAAGACTTTATTAAAAAGCATCTGGAATAAGATGTCGCAGCCGGCAAGTTAGATTGTTAGACATCAAACGTTGGATGATGGCCGCATCCGCCGGATAATTCTGATCGGTGGGGGCAGGCGGACATTGATTTAGCTTGACCCTCATGCGGCCGCCGATCTGGGAGTCGGCAATCTCCCAAAGCGGGCGCCAATCCAGGGCCTTAAACATAGTCAGCGAAACATAGATGAAAGCATGGCTGATAGAACGCGGTGGCGCCTGCGCCGCTCTGGGGCCTGCCCAGATAACCTGAGTCGCCCCCGGGTTTAAAATTTCGATGAGTTCCTGCAAGCCATAAGACCGCTGTCGGTGATCGGCCGGGGCGGCCTGAGCCTCCGCACAAAATACCACGGGAGAATAGAAACAGAAGAGGAAGGCGTCAACCCAGGGATCCACCGCCTGACATTTCGCCATGATTTCTTCGACAGTTATGGGCCCGGGTTGAGCCGGGAAGACTCCCGACAAAAACGGTTCATATCCTTTTTCCGTGAGCACCTGGGTCAGCAGAGCGGCCGCCACTTCATCATCGATGTCCTTGATATCCACCGCCCTGGGGTTGATTGAACCGGCAAGCTGCCAGGGGCCGGTAAACAGGGTTGACTTTTTAATGAAATCAGCCCCGAGATCATTTTGGTTGGGCAATTCCTGATAAACGGGCCAATGTTGGACAAAAACGGCGATCTGCCTTAGGCCTTTATACTGAGGATACTGCCGAGTATAACCCAGATTACTGAGAAGCGTACAGGATGGCAGGAAGAGCAAGCCCCCCACCACTAACAAGCCCAGTGTCGCCAGCCCCAGCCGTCTCATTGCTGGATAATGTGGCATATTCTTCAGCCTTTTGTCAATAATCCCGATAAGCAGTCTTAGATAATTCCTAGAGCACAAAAGCACAAAAAATGTTATTAGTGCCCCGGCAAATTGAGATCCGAGCCGATCTGTCCCGGGTGTCGCCGGCTTGGCAGGCCATTCGGGGGGACCGCCGCCGCCAGCATCTCTCCAGCCCCCGCCCCCCCCATAGCCGACCCGGAACTACGGCATTTGGTTGGAAAATGAGGCGACCCAGTCGATCTTCAGCGTCACACCCGCGTAAATTAGCATTCTTCCCGGCCCGAGGAGGTCCCCAACTCCTTTTGGCTGAAGGGAGAATCTAAATTTTCCCTATTATAAGGAAATATACCAAATATAGGAGCTTAACTTTCAAAATTCCCTAAATCTGCTTTTTAGGTAATTAAAAATACGTATAGCCCTTATGTTTCCATGGGACAAAAATTAGGTAAATTTACCTATTTAAAAAATTTTCATTCAGCCCTATATTTTCATCACCGGAGCGAAAGATTTAGCCTTAATTTAGCCTTAATTAATTTTCGTTGATTTTTTATTCACACGATGATATACATAAAACTAATTCTAAAGCCCTATCGTCTATAAGGTACGCCGTGGGCGACCAGATTTGGAAACTTCTTTAAGAATAAATTAATGAACCGTTTGCCTAACGGGGCAGGGGGTCGGATGCTTTACAGCAAGAGTGCTTGGTTCAGACATTTGGTCATAATCGGCTTGGGGGCGATGATTTTATCCATGTTTTGTCTGCTTCCCGGCTGTGGCTCGGATAGCACCCCCAAGGGTGCGGCAATTGCCAAAAAAGAGAAGGCCGGCAAAAGTGCTGGGGACAAGGACATGAAATCAATAACTTCGCTTTTGTCCCCTAATGAAGGAGCTTCCCAATTACAGCACGTTGACAACATTCCTGGGATGCCGTCGCCTGAGGAAATTGAGGCCAAGAAAAAGGCAGCCGCAGAGTGGTGGGATAAGCAGGACGCCAAGTCTGAGGTGCTTCCAGGGTTAACCAAGGAGCAATTGGAAGCCAAGCTCGAGGCGGCGCGGGCCAAAAAGCCTGACCCAAATGTTCAGCTCCTTCCGGGGTTAACCCAGAGGCAAGTGGATGCCAATCTGATGGCGGCGCGCCAGCGTCCCCCTTTATCGGGTGAACTCGTGCCAGGATTAACCGAGGAGCAAGCGAAGGCCAAGTTGGACCAAGCGAGGCGGCAGGCGGAGGATTTCCGCAGCCCTGAGAAAGCGCTTCGGCCAAAATAGTTCCAAGTTTAAGGTAAGGAAAGACGGAAGGAAGACGGGCTTCCTGAAATAACTAACCACCCAAACGGAGGAAGAGGAAATGCGTAAGAGAGCGTTGATTGTGGTGCTATTGTGTGTCATGGGGATCGCGGCATTTTCTGTCGGTACCGCTGGGGCCGTCGCAACCCCGCCGTGGTACAATTGTACGGTCCAGTTCTGTGGTAGCCACGTGTCTTTTTACTTCATCCAAGTGACGGATACCAATTCCACCCCAGCATGGGCGGGCTCCAGATTTTTCATCATGGACCCCAATGCCCCGCTGTCCAAGTCACAGCTTGCTTCAGCGCTGACTGGATATGCCAGCGGTGGGACCGTTGCGTGTCTTATCCCTGATATCACCGAATTTGCCGCAGTCCAGGCCGTCGGTGCTGGGGTAAAGTAAGAGCAAACCAAGGGCTTAAGGTCCGCGACAGGGTTTTAGCTGGTTTACTTGGCTCTTCCGTTGGGAAACGGTTTGGGTAAGAAGTCCCGGGAAGTGTCTCTAAGAACCGGCAAGATGCTTCTAAAATATGGCTATCGGAGGGAACCCATAGGGGCGACCTCCGATAGCCTTTTTTTCCAAACGGTGAACTCTTCTTTTCTGCCCGGCCCAAAGTTTGGAATTTCAGACAAACCTTCAGGTTTTCCAGAGATTCGTGCCCAACTAAAACTTCTGCACCCCGTGGAATTGCTGGTTAAATGTCTCGGTCGTTGGTAGAATGTCAGCAGCTTGCCAAAAAAGCAGCATTCCATGGAGCAACAATCCTTCACCGCCTTTTGGAGCAGTCCGCCGGCCGAACTACTGGCCCAACTGGAAAGTTCCCCTCAGGGTTTGAGTCCTGGCGAGGCCCAAGGGCGTCTGGCTCGGTTGGGGGCCAACCTCCTACGCCCCAAGGGAGGCACTGACTCCCTTACCTTACTGTTGGCGCAATATAAAAGCCCCATCATCCTCATCCTGGTCTTTGCCTGCCTTCTCTCCTTCGCCCTGAGGGACCGGGCCGACGCCCTCATTATCCTGGCCATTTTGCTGGTCAGCGGCCTGTTGGGGTTCTGGCAGGAACGGGGCGCCACCAACGCGGTGGCAAAATTACTGGCAATTGTTCAGATCAAGGCCACGGTGCGCCGCCAGGGGGAACCCCAGGAGATTCCCGTGGAGGAGATTGTACCTGGGGATGTGGTCCTTCTCAAGGCCGGGGACGTCATCCCTGGCGACAGCCTCATCCTGGAGTCCAAGGACCTGTTTGTAGATGAGGCGGCCCTCACCGGTGAAACCTTCCCGGTGGAAAAAACCGCGGCGGTCCTACCGCCAGACACACCCCTGGCGCAGCGAACCAATACCCTGTTTATGGGGACCCACGTGGTCAGCGGCACGGCCGAGGCGGTGGTGACCCTCACCGGTAAGGCCACCGAGTTCGGCCAGGTTTCAGCCCAACTGAAGCTCAGGCAGCCGGAAACGGAGTTTGAGCGGGGGGTGCGGCGCTTCGGCTACCTGCTCATGGAAGTGACCATGGTGCTGGTCATTGCCATCTTTGCCATCAATGTCTATCTGGCCCGGCCGGTGTTGGAGGCCTTTCTCTTCTCCCTGGCCCTGGCTGTGGGGCTGACCCCGCAGCTGCTGCCGGCCATTATCAGCATCAACCTGGCCATGGGCGCCAAGCGCATGGCCAGGGAGAAGGTCATCGTCAAGCGCCTGGCCTCCATCGAAAACTTCGGCTCCATGAACGTGCTCTGCGCCGACAAAACCGGCACCCTCACCACCGGGGTGGCGGAGGTCCACTCTGCCCTGGACCTGAGTGGCGCCAAATCTGACCAAGTCCTGTATTTCGCCTACTTAAATTCGTTCTTTGAGACCGGGTTTGCCAATCCCATCGATCAGGCCATCCGCCGCTACTGCTGCCCTGACATCTCCGGTTACCGGAAACTGGACGAAGTGCCTTATGATTTCGTTCGGAAACGCTTGTCCATTATGGTAACCAAAGAAGGCGAGCTACCCCTGATGCTCACCAAGGGGGCGTTAAGCAACGTCCTGGCGGTCTGCTCCCAGGCCGAGACTGCCGCGGGCCAGGCCCTGCCTCTGGACCAGGTGCGCGCCGAGATTCAGCAGCATTTTGGCGAATTCAGCCAGCAGGGGCTGCGCACCCTGGGCGTGGCTTACCGGCGGTTAGCCACCACGGCGGACATCGGCAAGGATGACGAAACCGGCATGACCTTTCTGGGGTTTCTGCTGGTTTATGATCCCCCCAAGCCGGGGGTCGCCGACATTATCCAGCAGATGAAGCAGCTAGGGGTCTCTCTGAAGATCATCACCGGAGATAACGCCTTGGTGGCCGCCAGCCTGGCCCGCCAGGTGGGTTTTCCTCAGCCCCGTATCCTCACCGGGCCGGAATTGCGTGAGATGAGTGGCGAGGCCTTGCGTCGGAAGGTGAACGGGGTTCAGGTCTTTGCCGAAGTGGAGCCAAACCAGAAAGAACGCCTCATTGTCGCCCTGCGCCAGGCCGGGAACGTGGTGGGCTTCATGGGGGACGGCATCAACGACGCCTCGGCCCTGCATGCCGCCGACGTCTCCCTCTCGGTGGATAGCGCCGTAGACGTGGCCAAGGAAGCGGCGGACATCGTTTTATTGGAAAAAGATTTGCAGGTCCTGGTTCAGGGGGTGCAGGAAGGCCGGATGACCTTCGCTAACACCCTCAAGTACGTCTTCATGGCCACCAGCGCCAACTTCGGCAACATGTTCAGCATGGCCGGGGCCTCCCTCTTCCTCCCCTTTTTGCCCATGCTGCCCAAGCAGATTCTGCTCACCAACCTGTTGACCGATTTTCCCGAGATGACCATCGCCACCGACAGCGTTGATCCGGAAATGGTCACGAAGCCCAGGCGCTGGGACATCACCTTCATCAAGAAATTCATGATCACCTTCGGCATCGTCAGCTCGGTTTTCGACTACCTCACCTTCGGCGCCCTCTTATGGCTCCTCCACGCCAGCGTCGAGCAGTTTCAAACCGGCTGGTTCCAGGAGTCGGTCATCTCCGCCGCGGTTATCGTCCTGGTGATCCGCAGCCGCAAACCCTTCTTCAGGAGCCGGCCCGGCAAGTATCTGCTGGCAGCCACCCTGCTGGTGGTGGCCCTGACCATGACCCTGCCCTATACCCCGGTGGCCAAACTCTTCGGCTTCAGGCCCCTGCCCCTGGAATTCCTGGGGATGATCGGCCTGATTATGGTATTTTACATTATCACCGCCGAGGTGGCCAAGAAGGTGTTTTATCGGTATAACCAGCGGTGAGGGGGAGGTGCAGGTTCTGCCCTCAGCCATTTTTTCTGATAATAAATCACTGGAATTTATGTAGCAAATGCGGCATTTTTACCCATGCCAATTTAGTTTGTGGAATTATTAACAAATTAGCCTCAGATTCGTTTTCTTCTTTGGTAAAATCGTCACACCGCCAGCTCTCTTTCCTCTCGCCATCTTTTCCGTTTGACCAGAACTAGCCCAGGTTTCCGGGGCACTAACCTCCGGGCACACGCCTTGCATATTTATCCATATGGTTAAGTTCGTTTTCTAGCTTTTGGAGGTTTTAACCCCTTACCTTCATTTGGGGTGTGGTGATGGATGCGGTGACGAATGAAAAATGCGGTACGCTGTTAATTGCTGAGCGCGGCTTTAGTCTGGCGCAGGGCCTCAATTCCTGGTTGGCGGAACAGGGCCAGCGTTTTAAAACAGTGGATAACCTCAAAGATGTCCTCATGACCATCCAGAATGAAAAGGTGAGTGTTCTGGTCATGGATGTTTGCCTTCCTGATCCCATGGGCTACGAAGCCATCTCCATCATCAAAGGGTTGGACCGAAAGTTGCCCATTATTATCACCGCAGACGAAAACAACCCGGAACAGGAAAGCCGGATCAGACAAAAGGGAATTTTTTACTATCACGTAAACTCGTTTGGCATGGAGGAACTCATACTAGCCATCTCCAATGCCATGGTGCGCTCATCCCAATAATCCAGAGGGGAGTTCGATGCAATTACAAAAAAAACTGGCGTCCGGGGAATTTGTGATTCTGGCGGAAATGGAGCCGCCCAAGGGCACCGACGTCGTCGCCATGGTGGCCAACGCCGCCAATGTCAAGCGCACGGTAGATGCCTTCGTAATCCCAGAGATGAGCAACGCGGTGATGAAGATGAGTTCTCTGGGGGGCGCCCTCCTGTTGCAGAGCAAAGGCTTGGAAACGGTGTTGCAGTGTTGCTGCCGGGACCGCAACCGGCTGGCCCTGCAGGGAGACCTGCTGGCGGCCCAGGCCTTGGGGGTGCCCAACGTCATGGCGGTGTCCGGGGAAGAAATTACCCACGGCGACCACCACAAAGCCCGGGCGGTCAACGACCTCGACCTGATGGAACTACTGGCCGCCATCCAGACCCTGCAAAAGGGGCGGGACTTGGCCGGCGTGGATCTCCAGGGGGCCCCCAGCTTTTTGGTGGGCTCTACGGTGAAGATTCCCACCAGCGATGCGGCCCGGTTGGACGAAGTGGCGGAACTGGATAAGAAGATCGCCACTGGGGTGAAGTTTTTTATCACCCCACCGGTCTACGAAACTGCGGCCCTGGAAAAATTCACCAGTCTTCTGAAAGGCCGCCCGGTCAGCATCATTCCCACCGTCCTGCTGCTCAAATCGGTGGGCATGGCCCGCTACATCAACCGCTTGCTCGAGCCCAAGATTCCGGAAGATTTCATCAATCGGATTCAAAAGGCCTCGGACCGGGTGCGGGAATGCGTGCAGATCGCCGCGGAAATCATCACCACTTTGAAAAATCGGGGTTTTAACGGGGTGAACATCTCCACCATCGGCTGGGAGGACAAGTTGCCGGCCATCCTGGCCGCAGCCGGGTTGGAGTTTGGGGGCTAGGTTCATCGACGACACTCCTTAAAGGACCAGAATATGTCTGACACGAAAGATCCAATGGTGAAGGAATCCTCCCGGAGCAGCAAGACCGGCGCCGTCATGGTAGTCGGCGGCGGTGTGGCCGGCATCCAGGCCTCCCTGGACCTGGCCAACTCCGGGTTCTACGTACATCTGGTGGAGGCCAAACCAGCCATCGGCGGGGTCATGGCCCAACTGGACAAGACCTTTCCCACCAACGACTGCGCCATGTGCATCATCTCCCCCAAGCTGGTTGAGTGCGGGCGGCATCTCAACATCGAGATCCATCCCCTCACTGAAGTCCAGGCCGTGAGCGGTGAACCGGGCAACCTCAAGGTCACCCTCAAAAAGGAGCCCCGCTACGTGGACCCGGCCAAGTGCACCGGCTGCGGCGAATGCGCCAATGCCTGCCCGGTCTCCATGCCGGATCAGTTCAACCAGGGGCTGGCCAACTGGAAAGCGGCCTACCGCCTCTATCCCCAGGCGATCCCGGCGGCCTTCGGCATCATGAAGTTCGACCGCGCCCCCTGCGTGCTGGCCTGTCCCGCCAATCTCAGCGCCCAGGGCTATGTCCAGCTGCTCAAAGCGCAGAAAGTCCCTGAAGCCCTGTCGGGGATTATGGACCGGCTGCCGCTGCCGGGCACCATCGGCCGCATCTGTCCCCATCCCTGCGAGACCGATTGCCGCCGCCAGGAATTGGATGAGCCCATCGCCATCTGCGACCTGAAGCGCTTTGTGGCCGACGCCGCGGACTGGAGCAACCTGCCGGTGCCCGAGGTCCCCCAGAGGACCGAAAAGGTGGCCATCGTCGGCGCCGGTCCTTCGGGTCTGAGCTGCGCCTACCATTTGGCCCTGCAGGGTTATCAGGCGGTGATCTTCGAGGCCGCCCCGGAAGCCGGCGGCTGGCTGCGCTACGGCATCCCGGAATACCGGCTGCCCCGGGCAGTCCTGAAGCAAGAAGTAGATTACATCCAGCGCTGTGGGGTGCAGATTCACTATAACACTCCCATCGGCGGCGACCGCACCATTAAAAAGCTTCTCACCCGGGACGGCTTTAACGCCGTCTTCATCGGGGTGGGGGCCCAGGATTCCATTCGCCTGCCAGTGCCGGGATCCGACGCCCAGGGCGTGCTGTGGGGCGTGGAATATTTGAAAGACTCGGCCATGGGCCAAAAGCCCGATCTGGCCGGCAAGCAGGTGGTGGTCATCGGCGGCGGCAACGTGGCCATGGACGTGGCTCGCACCGCCCGGCGCCAGGAGGCCAAGGTCACCCTGATCAGCCTGGAAAGCCGGGAAGAGATGCCCGCCTCCCCCTGGGAAGTGAACGAGGCCGAGCATGAAGGCATCAAGATCATTAACCGCTGGGGCGTCAAAGAGATCAACGCCGCGGGCGGCCAGGTCACCGGCCTGACGCTCAGGGCTGTGGAGCGGGTCTTCGACGCCGAAGGCCGGTTCTCCCCTACGTATTTTGACGATAAAACCACCACCCAGGACGCCGACGTGGTCATCATGGCCATCGGCCAGAAGACCAACCTGAAGTTCATCACCGCGGCCGACGGCATCGCGCTGACCCCCCGGGGCCTGATCGTGACGGACCCGGCCACCAAGGAAACCTCGGCTACCGGCGTCTTTGCCGGCGGCGACGCGGAGACCGGTCCCTGGATTGCCATCGGGGCGGTGGCTGCCGGCCGGGAAGCGGCCATTTCCATCGACCGCTATCTTTCCGGCCAGGATCTGAAGGAAGGCCGGAAGTTCCCCTTAAAACGCATCCCCAAGGACCAGGGCCATTGGAACCCCATCCCGGAGAAAACTTTGAGGCGGCCCCGGTCCGCCATGCCCACCCAGCCGGTGGCGGAGTGGATCAAAGGCTTCAAGGAAATCAACCTGGGTTTAAGCGCAGCAGAAGCCGTGGCGGAAGCGGAGCGCTGCCTCAACTGCGGGGTCTGCTCCGAGTGCTTGCAGTGTGTGGCGGCCTGCCAGGCCGGGGCCATCGACCACAACATGAAACCCGAGACCAAGGAGATCGAGGTGGGGGCGGTCATCCTCTCGCCCGGCTTCCAGACATTCGATCCCAGCAAATGCAAATCTTACCACTACGCCGATCACCCCAACGTGGTCACCTCCCTGGATTTCGAACGCATTCTCTCCGCCTCGGGACCCTTCCTGGGCCACCTGGTGCGGCCTTCGGACCACAAGGAGCCGAAAAAGATCGCCTGGCTCCAGTGCGTCGGCTCCCGGGACGTGAAGTACCACTCCTACTGTTCGTCGGTCTGTTGCATGTACGCCATCAAGGAGGCGGTCATCGCCAAGGAGCACTGCAAGGAATACGACCTGGACGCCACCATCTTCTTCATGGACATGCGCACCTTCGGCAAGGAGTTCGAGCAGTATTACAACCGTGCCCAAGAGGGCGGGGTGCGTTTCGTCCGTTCCCGGGTCCACACCATCGACCCGGCCGAAGACGACAACTTGATGATCAGCTATACGGATGAGCACGGCGAGAAGCACTCCGAAGAGTTCGACCTGGTAGTCCTGTCGGTGGCCATGGAGGTGAGCGAGTCCGCCAAGCGATTGGCCAAAACGGTGCAAGTGGACCTGAACAAACATGACTTCATCGACACCGGACCAGCGGCGCCGGTGGCCTCCTCCCGGCCCGGAATTTACGTCTGCGGCTCCATGCAGGGCCCCAAGGACATCCCCGAGTCGGTCATGCAGGCCTCGGCCGCGGCGGGCGCAGTGAGCGCCACCCTGGGGGACGTCCGCTGGACCAGGACCAAGACCCCCAGGACACCCAGGTAAACATGACCAAGGTCATCAAAGAACACCAGCTCAACCGGATGGTGGTGGCGGCTTGCACGCCTATCACCCACGAGCCCTTGTTCCGGGAGACCATGATCGACGCCGGTTTAAACAAATATCTCTTCGAAATGGCCAATATCCGCAACCAGGATTCCTGGGTGCATATGAAGGAGCCGGAAAAGGCCACGGAAAAGGCCAAGGACCTGGTGCGCATGGCGGTGGCCAGGGCCTCGCTGCTCAAGCCTCTGATGGAAAAGCCCCTGACCGTTATCCAGCGGGCCGTGGTCATCGGCGGCGGGGTGGCGGGGCTGAACGCCGCCCTCAACCTGGGGGACCAGGGTTTCGAGACCATCGTTCTGGAAAAGGATGACCAGTTGGGCGGCAATGCCCGCAATATCCACCACACCATTGAAGGCCTGGAAGTGGCGGCCTATCTGGATGGCCTGATCGAGCGCGTCAAGTCTCACGACAAGATCCAGGTGCTCACCGGGGCCCTGGTGGTGGGCTACCAAGGCTACAAAGGCAACTTCACCACGGAAGTGCTGGTGGGACCCGGGATGTATGAGCGCAAAATCGACCACGGCGTCACCGTGGTGGCCACCGGAGCCCATGAATACCAGCCCAAGGAGTTCCTCTACGGCCAACACCACCGGATCATGACCCAGTTGGAACTGGGCCATTTCCTCCATGACCAGGCGGCGGAAGCGGCCCAATGGGGCCGGGTGGCGATGATCCAATGCGTCGGCTCCCGGAATGAAGAAAACCCCAACTGCAGCCGCATCTGCTGCCAGGGCGCGGTGAAGTACGCCTTGCAGTTGAAGAAAATCAACCCGGAAACGGAGGTGCTCATCCTCTACCGGGATATGCGGACCTATGGTTTGATGGAAGACTACTACATGGAGGCCCGTAATCAGGGGGTGCTCTTCGCGCGCTTCGATCCGGAGCGGCTGCCCGAAGTCATGAACGACAACGGGGCGCTGAGCATCACCTTTATCGACCACGTCCTGGAACGGCCCGTAACCCTGCCACTGGACGCGGTCATCCTGAGCGCCGGGGCCTGGGCCAATGACACCGAGGAACTGGCCTCGCTCCTGAAGCTGCCGCGCAACGCCTCGGGCTTCTTCATCGAGGCCCACGCCAAGCTGCGGCCGGTGGACTTCGCCTCCGAGGGCATCTTCCTCTGCGGCATGGCCCACAGTCCCAAGCTCATCAGCGAGTCCATCGCCCAGGCCCAGGCGGCGGCCTCACGGGCCGGGGCCTTCCTGGCGGACACCAACCAGACCATCAGCGGCGTCACCGCCCACGTGGACCCGGAGCGCTGCGCCGCCTGCCTGGTATGCGTCCGCACCTGCCCTTACGGGGTGCCCCAAATCAACCAGGAGAACGTCTCGGAGATCAACGTGGCCCTGTGCCAGGGTTGCGGCACTTGCGCCTCGGAGTGTCCCGCCAAGGTGATCCAGGTGTCGCACTTTGAGGATGACCAGTTAAGCGCCAAAATTAAAACTCTGTTTTAAGTTTTGAGTTTAAAGCCGGTAGGGGCGGCTCGCGAGCCGCCCCTACAAGAGACGCAAATCCAAAGGAGCCGGAATGATGGAACCGTTTGAGCCGAAGATCGTCGGTTTCTGTTGCCATTACTGAGCGTATTCCGCTGCGGACCTGGCAGGTTCGATGCGACTGCAATACCCGCCCACTGTCCGGATCATCGAGGTCCCCTGCACCGGCAAGGTGGACATCATCCACCTGCTGCAGGCCTTTGAATATGGGGCCGACGGGGTCATCGTGGTGGGCTGTATGGAAGGCGATTGCCATTACCAAAAGGGAAACCTGTACGCCAAGACCCGGGTGAAGCGGGCCAAAGAGATCCTGGATAAGGTCGGCCTGGGCGGCGAGCGGGTGGCGATGTTCAACCTTTCCTCCGGCATGGGGGGCAGGTTTGCCGAAATAATCAAAGAGATGACCAATAAAATCTTGGAACTGGGCCCGAGCCCCGTTCGAGGTGCGGCGGCAAAGGCCAAGGCCACCGGGGCCGCCGGGGAGGTAACCGCATGATCAAGGCAAAACCAAAACCGTTAGAAGAAATCATCGACAACGTCAAGGATTTCAACAAGCTGCTTATCGCCGGCTGCGACGGCTGCGTCACCGTCTGCGAAGCCGGCGGCCTGAAGGAAGTGAAGATTCTGGCCGCGGCCCTGCGGCTTTACTTCACCCAGGCGGGCAAGCAGGTCCAGGTGGATGAGGCCAGCCTCACCCGGCAGTGCGAAAAGGAGTACCTGGCGCAGCTCAGCGACCGCATGGACGGCTACGACGCCGCGGTCTCCCTGGCCTGCGGGGTCGGGGCCCAGTACCTGGCGGAGATGTACAACCATAAGATCGTCTTCCCCGGAGTGGATACCTGCTTCATGGGGGTGAACGAGGAGAGGGGCCTGTATTCCGAGCGCTGCCAGGCCTGCGGCCGCTGCATCCTGGCCGAGACCGGCGGCATCTGCCCCATCGCCCGCTGCTCCAAGCGCATGCTCAATGGCCCCTGCGGCGGCTCGGACAAGGGCAAGTGTGAGATCAACCCGGATATCCCCTGCGCCTGGGAGCTGATTTACGAGCGCCTCAAGACCCTCGGACAACTGGACCGGTTTGAAAGACCCGTGGAACCCAAGGACTGGTCTACCTCCCGGGATGGCGGACCTCGTAAAATCGTCAGAGAGGACTTACGCATATGAGCGCCACTACTCCCAGCAAACTCCAGAAGATCATCGCCTCCGGCCAACTCGCCGTCACCTCCGAAGTGGGACCGCCGCGCAGCGCCGACGGCGCGGTGATCGACCATAAGGCCAAACTGATCAAAGACTATGTGGACGCCATCAACGTCACCGACAACCAGACCTCGGTGGTCCGCATGTGTTCTCTGGCCTGCTGCATCCGCATCAAGCTCATGGGCCTGGAGCCTATCCTGCAGATGGTGACCCGGGACCGGAACCGCATCGCCCTGCAGAGCGACATCCTGGGGGCCGCCTCCTTCGGGATCAACAACATGCTCTGCCTCACCGGCGACCACCAGCACTTCGGCGACCATTCCAGCTGCGCCAACGTCTTCGACCTGGACTCCACCCAGCTGGCCATGGCGGTGAAGATGATGCGGGACGAAGGCAAGCTCTTGGGGGGCTTCGAATTTCAGGTGCGGCCCGAGATGTTCATCGGCGCCGCGGTCAATCCCTTTGCCGGTCCCAATGTCTTCATGCGGGCGATCCGCATGGGCAAGAAGGCGGCGGCGGGGGTCCAGTTCGTCCAGACCCAGTGCATCTACAATATGGACAAGATGAAAGAGTTCATGAAGATCGCGGTGGACCGGGGCCTGACTGAAAAAGTGGCCGTCCTGGCTGGCATCACCCCCATGAAGAACGTCGGCATGGCCAAGTACATGCAGAAAAGGGTGCCGGGCATGGACGTTCCCGATGAAATCATCAAACGCATGGGCGGGGTCCCCAAGGAAAAGCAGGCGGAAGAAGGCATCAACCTGGCCATCGAGCAAATCGAGGAACTGAAGACTGTTCCAGGCATTCGGGGCTTCCATATTATGGCCATCGAATGGGAGGAGAAGGTCCCGCAAATCGTGGAGCGGGCCGGTCTCTATCCCCGGCCCCAAATGGACGGCGCTTGATGGCCCCCGATGGGACAACTTTCCCGGGTAAAAATTACCCGGCCTGATGTGCCTTGTAATTTATCAACTTTAAGTCCATAATGAGGGTTACGATCATCTTGAAAGGGGAGGCCTCATGTCTGGAAAGTACGTGCTGATCGTTGACGACGATCCTGATCTGGTAGAAACCGTAGCGATGATGCTGGAAAGCAAGGGCTTTGAGGTGGGGAAGGCCTACGACGGGATTGAAGGCGAGGAAGCCATCAAGAAACGGCGTCCGGACGTGTTGGTTCTGGATGTGATGATGCCGCGTAAAAACGGCTACCAGCTTTGCAAGGAATTGAAGTCGAATAAATGGACCTCGGATATCCCCATCATCTTGCTCACCGCCGTGGGCGAAGCGGTGCCCACGACCAGTTACAGCCATGCCGAAGGCATGGCCACGGAAGCTGAGGATTTCATCCCCAAGCCGGTGGATGCGGCGACCCTGGTGGAAGCGGTGCAGAGATTGATCTGACGGTTTCTTGACGATATGCGCCTGACCAACATTGGAGCGGGAAATAGAAAGAATCAGAGTTGGGGGCCTTAAGATCCTGGAAGGAGGCGCCTGCGTGGTGGCCTCCTTCCCCCAGGATGAGAGTCGCCTGGCCGAGCGGGTCTGCGCCCCATTGGCCCTCAACCGCATCAACCTCAGCTTCTTGGCCCATGTGGCCGGAGATCGTGAAGTCCTGTGTATGGCGCGGCCATCCGGGGAAGCAGCCTTCACCCTGTTAAGGACCCGGGCCGAGGTGGAGGCGGCGGTGCATCTGCAGCCCGGCACCGACATTCTCTCCATCTATCCCCACGACAAGCGCCCGGAAATCATTGGCAATTTCATCCGCAGCCTGGCCCAGGCCCGGGTCATCATCCACGGCTTGGCCAGTTCCCCATCCGCCATCTCGGCCGTGTTGTCATCCAAACGAGCCAAGACCGCGGTGCGCCGGCTGTTCGAAAAATTTCAGTTCCCGGCCTTCGCCTCCCCCGAGGATTTCATGGCGGCCCAGAGCCCGCCGGAGGAACTGGTGCGCAAGGTGGTGGCCACTTATCAGGAAAAAGTCATCAAGGTTTATTGGATCGTGCCCCAGCCGGACCTGGACCTCTGGGGCATGAACGTTTCCTCGACCGACATCCTGGCCGGTTTTGCCGACGCCCTCCAGGAATTGGGGGACCTGGGTTGGCAAATTCCCTTTCTGGTAGCCATTCCCGGACTGGGGAACCGGGAGTTTCTCCTGTCTTTCAGCACCGCCGCCGGGCCTCGGGAGGAGCGCGGCTCGGAGATACGACGGATTTTGAAGAAGTACCTGCCTGACCTTCGGCCCATGCGCCTCACCCCGGTGGCGGGGATCTTTCTGCACGGGCCCCACTTCGGGGACCGCTACGGCATCGCCCAGACCCTGATGGAGGCCCTGGAGAGGGCCCATGTGTCCTTGCTGGCTCTGAGCTGCACCATCTCGTCCATCTCCCTCATTATTCGGCAGCACGAACTGGCCGCGGCGCAACTGGTCCTGACCAACACCTTTGCGGCCCCGGTGGCGGCCCCGGTGGTAGGAAGTCGCACATGAGTCCAGAGCCAGATAACGCCCCCAAAGTGGCGCCGAAGGACCTGCCCGAGGCCGCCGGCGGCGCCTCGACGCTCGGTGAGTTCTGCACCCCGCTGTTGGAGGATTTTCCCGATCCGGTGTTAATCGCCGACGGCCACCAAAAGGTGGTCTTTTTAAACCGGGCCGCGGAAAAGATCTTCGGCGCCTCCCTGCGACTGGGGGACCCTTGCCCCATCTGTACACAGCTCACCGGTCTGCCCTTGAGCGCGGATGGCACGGTGCGCCGGGCGCGCTGCCTGGAGCATGGCGAGAACCTAAATCGCGCCCCCATCCTGCCCAAGGCGGGCTGGGCCAGCCGGGCGCCACTCACGGTGACCGCCACCCCCATCAGGGGTCAGGGAGAGGAGCCGTCCGGCTGCCTGGTGGTCCTCCGGGAGCATGCGGAACTGCTGGGCCATCCGGTGGTGCAACTGCAAATGGCCACCCTATCCAGCATCCTGGAAAATTTCCCCATCCCCTTCTTCATGGTGGACCCGGACCTGGTGGTGACCCATATGAATGAGCGCTTGGAAAGGCTCACCGGCTACTCCAGCAAGGAAGCGGTGGGCCGGATGACCTGCGGCCAGGTGCTGGACAGCCCACAATGCGGCACCTGCGATTGCGTCCTCAAGCAGGTCATGGAAACCAGGAAGCCCATTTCCGGGTTGCGCCGGGTGGTGCGGGACCGGGTTGGCCGCGAGATTCCGGTGACGGTCTCGGCCTCCATCATCACCGACCCGTCGGGCCGGGTCATCGGCGGCTTCGAGGCCTTCCGGGACATCACCCCCATCATTGAAGCCGAACAGAAGATCGACCTCCTGACCGAGCACACCCGTGAGGGCCTGCTGATGGCGGATGAGAACCAGAGGGTGGTGTACCTTAACACTCCCATGGCGGAAATTCTCCGGCAGTCCAAGAAACAGGTGCTGGGCAGACACCTGGGCGAGATTCTCACCTCCCAACACCTGCATATGGCCCAGGAGTTATCCAACCGGGTGGAACAGGGCCAGGAGCGGGAGACCCGCTTTTGCAGCCTCCTGGATCTGCCGCATAAGGGCGATAAACCCCGGGTTTTTGAAACCTGCATGGCCGTGTCCCGGTTGGGAACCAAGGTCCTCACCTGCCTCTATCTACGGGACCTCACCGAGCGGGTCCGGATCGAACGGGAGCTTCAGAAGACCAACGCCTTTCTCCACAACATCATCAAAAGCTCCGTGGACGGCATCGTGGTAGTAGATATCAAGGGGGTGCCCATAATCTTCAACGAAGGGGCGGAGCGCATCCTGGGCTATCAGGCTAAGGAGATCATCGGCAATCCCGAAAACTTCCGCCGCTTTTATCCCCCCGAGTTGGCCGCGGAGATGATGCAGCGCATGCGCGGCGACGAATACGGCCCGGCTGACAAACTGAATACTACCCGGCTTACCTTCATCAACAAGAACGGCGAGGAGGTGCCGGTGAACTTCTCCGCCACCATCATCCGGGAGCGGGGCCAGGAGGTCGGCAGCGTCGGTATCTTTTCCGACTTGCGGGAGATCTTGAAGGTGCACCAAGAGTTGGAAGCCACCCAGCACCAGTTGGTCCAGGCAGAAAAGATCGCTTCCCTGGGCCGGATGGCCGCTGGGGTGGCCCATGAAATCAACAACCCCCTGGCTGGTATCCTCATCTATGCGGAACTGCTGGCCCGGGAGTTGGAACAGGACGCTCCCATCCGGGAGAACGTCGAGATCATCATCAATCAGACCATGCGCTGCCAGCAGATCGTCAGCCGGCTGTTGGATTTCAGTCGCCAGTCCCTGGGGCAGAAGCGGCTATTCGACGTCAACGAAGTCTTGCGCGCCTGCGTGGACCTGGTCAGTCATCAGGTCTTTTTCCATAATATCAAGATAGAACAGGACCTGGACCCAGGGGTGCCGCAGATCATCGGGGATCCGGGGCAGCTCCAACAGGTCTTCACCAACCTGCTCTTAAACGGCGCCGACGCCATGAGCGACTCCGGGGTGATCACTATCACCAGCCGCCCGGCTTGGTCCGGGAACGGTGTGGTCCTCCAGTTCGCCGACACCGGTTGCGGCATCCCTCCGGAGATCAGGGATAAGATCTTCGAGCCCTTTTTCACCACCAAGCCGCCGGGTAAGGGCACGGGTCTGGGTCTGTCCATCGTCTACGGAGTCCTCCAGCGGCACGGCGGCTCCATCGAGGCGTATTCGCCGCCGGGAGGCGGAACCATATTCACCGTGACCCTGCCTTTGGAATCAGAAGACCAAGGGCTCGACGCGGGGATTGCAGGGTGAGGAGTAAGCTTTTAGCTGTCAGTAATCAGCAATCAGCTTTTTCTCTCAGAGAAAAGCGGCTTTAATTTTTGAATACTGAAATAAAAATACTAACCAGCTAAAGAACTAAGTTTAATGCCCTGCAACCTGAGCTTACTTTGGCTGACCGCTGATAGCTTATCGCTGACAGCTAACCAAAGGTGACCCATGGCTGAAAACTGCACGATCCTTGTGGTGGACGACGAAGAGGTGCTGCGCCAGGGCTGCAGCCGGGTGCTGCAGAGCGAAGGCTTCCGTCCCATCACGGCCGCCAATGGCCGGGAGGCCCTGGAACGGTTGGCCAGCGAGCCGGTCAATGTAGTCCTCTGCGACCTGAAGATGCCGGTGATGGGCGCCCTGGAGGTCCTGGAGGAGGCTGGCGTCCGCTATCCCGAGATTCCGGTGATCATCATGACCGGGCTGGGAACGGTGGCCGATGCGGTGGAATGCATGAAGAAGGGGGCCTATGACTTCATCACCAAGCCTTTTGGTATCGATCACCTCATCCTGGTAGTGCGCCGGGCCCTGGAAAAGCAGAGATTGCAGGAGCAAACCCGCCGGCTGCAGGAGGATCAGGCCCGGAACCTCTATAACCTGGCCCTGGAGCAGAGCCGGATGCATACCATCGTCAACTGCATGGGCGACGGGGTGCTGGTGACCAACCGGGAGGCGGAGGTGGTTCTGTGCAACACCACCCTCAAACAGCTTCTGGCCCTGGAGGCTCCGCTGCCCCAGCCCGGGCCCCTTAAGTTGTACCTCGACGACGACGCCCTCAAGGGAGCCATTGACCACCTGCTGTCGGCGGCTCCCGGCAACCCTAATAAATGTATCTCCCAGGAGTTGGACCGGAGCCGGGTGCACCTTCGGGCCCTGTCAGCCCCGTTTATGGGGCCGGATAGTCAGGTACTGGGTACGGTCACCGTTTTTCACGACATCACCAGCTTCAAAGAACTTGATGAGATGAAAAACGACTTCGTGCGCATGGTTTCTCACGAACTGCGGGCGCCGCTGGCTGCCATCAAGCAGCAGCATGCCGTGATCCTGGATGGCCTGGCCGGGGAATTGAGCCCCAAGCAGGCCGAAATGCTCAGCCGGGCCCAGGCGAAGATCCAGGGGCTACTGGACCTGATCAACGACCTGTTGGACCTTGCCAAGATGGAAGCCGGCCGGGTGCAGTTGGAGCAGGTGCCCTTGCCACTGGCGGAGGTGCTGACGGAGGTGGTGGAGCTTCTCCGGGCCAGGGCCGAAGCCCAGCGGGTGACCCTGAACCTGGAGATGCCGGCAGTCCTGCCCTTGATCCGCGCCGATCGGCGCAGCATGGATGAGATCTTCACCAACCTGGTGAGCAATGCCATCAATTATTCCCCCGACGGTGGCCAGGTTACCCTCTCGGGGGTGTCCCACGGCGACTACCTGGAAGTGCGGGTGCAAGATACCGGCATCGGCATCGAAGCCGAGGAGCTTTCCAAAATCTTTGACAAATTTTACCGGGTCAAACATCCCAAGACCCGGCAGGTGATCGGCACCGGTCTGGGACTGTCCCTGGTCAAAGGCCTGGTGGAGGCGCACCGGGGCACGGTGGAAGTGGAGAGCGAGGTGGGCCGGGGCACCGTTTTCCGGGTCTTGCTGCCCACCATTGCCGACGCAAAGGGTTCCGATGCGGGAGAATGACCCTAATAAACAGATCCTGGTGGTGGACGACGAAGATGCCATTCGCACCGGTATCGCCCAGGTATTGTCCAGGCTGGGCCTCAAGGTGGCCATGGCGGCCGGGGGGTTGCTGGCCCTGGAGATGATGGCCCGGAGGCCTTACGCCATTGTTCTCCTGGACATCAAAATGCCGGACCTGGACGGCCTGGAGGTGCTGCAGCGTCTCCGCCAGGATTATCCGGGGACCGAAGTCATCATGATCACCGGCTTCCCCAGCATTCAGGGCGCCGTGGAGTGCATCAAGCACGGGGCTCTCGACTACCTGGTGAAGCCTTTCCGCATCGATGATTTGGAGGCGGTGGTTCGGAAGGCTCTGGACCATCGGGGACAAAGGGCCCGTCAGGAACCGGGGGAACCGGAGGCCGGCCGGGAGGGCTTCGAGTTTATCATCGGCGAGTCTCCGGCCATGAAAAAGGTCTTCGCCAAGATTCGGCGGGCCGCGCCCAGCGACAGCACCGTGCTTTTAACCGGAGAAAGCGGCACCGGCAAGGAACTGGCGGCCCGGGCCATCCACCTCCTCAGCTCCCGTCGGGACCAGGAATTCGTGCCGGTGGACTGTTCCGCCCTGGTGGAAACCCTGCTGGAGTCCGAACTCTTCGGCCACGTCAAAGGCTCCTTCACCGGGGCCCATCAGACCAAGCACGGCCTGTTCGAACTGGCCAATCACGGCACCTTTTTCTTCGATGAGATCACCAATCTCAGCCTCAACATCCAGGCCAAGCTTCTCAGGGTGATCCAGGAGCGGGAGTTCATGCAGGTGGGCAGCCAGAAGCGCATCAAGCTGGACATCCGCATCATCGCTTCCTCCAACCGGGACCTGAATGAGGCGGTCAAAGCCGGCAGCTTCCGGGAAGATCTCTTCTACCGCCTCAGCGTCATCCCCATCCTTCTGCCTCCCTTGCGGGAACGCCGCGGGGACATTCCCCTGCTGGTGGAACATTTTCTGCCCAAATACAACCAGAAAGGCAACCGGGAGGTCACCGGGATTTCGCCGGCGGCCATGAAGATGTTGAGCGCCTATGCCTGGCCGGGTAATGTCCGGGAACTGGAGCATACCATCGAACGCATCGTCATCCTGGAAGACGCCGATATCATCCAGCCGGAGCATCTGCCCAGTTTCATTTCCCAGCGCCAGGGGGAGTTCCAGGTCTTTACCGAAGAGGACCACACCCTGGAGGACCTGGAGAAACGCTATATTCAGTTTGTCCTGCGCCGCACCAAGGGTCGCCGCCAGGACGCCGCCCGTATCCTGGGAATCAACCGCAAGACCTTGAGCAACAAGATTGAGAAGTACAACTTGCGGGTGAACTGGTAGACTTCAACCGGGTTGGCCAGGACTAAAATAAAATGGGGAGGGCGGCTAGCAGGCCGCCCTCCTTAGTTTATTAGAGGTTTCCGGGACTTAGGGCAACTCCGGAATAACGGGTGGTTCAAGTCTCGGAAATGAGGGGTTCATTCGTCATTCAGAAGCAAGTTCACGAGTGCGCTAATATCCCCAAACTTGATTGTGGTATGGCAGGCGTAGCAGTCTACCGGGGTTCCCGCGCTGATGTTGACCACCCCGCCCAGACTAATGCTCCGGGCCAAGGTCCGGTCGGCCTTGGCCCGGCTCAAGGCCGTGCCATGCAGATCCAGGCCGTGACAGGCCTTACAGGAGTTGCGATTTTGCCGCAGGAAGGCGCCGTGCTGGGCCATCCAGCCCGGATCATTGACGTTGTGCAGGCCGTGCGGCCCGCCCAGACCGGGGCTGAGGTCCTGGTGGCAGACCCCGCACTCGGCGATTTCCCCGGTGTGGCCCTGGAGTTGGGTGGCGGTGATATTGTCGTTGGCGTTGATCCTGGCCGGCCATTCGGCGTGGGGACTGCCATGGCAGGATTCGCAGGCCATACCGCCGTGAGTCCCGCTGAAGCGGTAAAGCTGGCCGGGAGTCTCGGCAAATCGCTGGTTGGTGGCGATGAAGGGGGTGGCCGCCGGGTCAGCGGCATCATAGGCTTGCATGCCAACGATACTGGGGCCTAGGTGGTTGAGGGCGTCACCGGTATGGCAGGATTGGCACTTGGGCATATCCTGCCAGGGCCGCCTTTGGGCCCCGGTGGTGGTTAGATTGACCACCAGCGACGGGTCGTTGACGTTTGGGAGATAGGGATCTACGAATCCCGGCACGGCCAATTGTGGCGTGAAGCCCCCGATCGCCAGCAGGTCGCCGTGGCAGTTCTGGCAGGACACGCCCTGGACCGCCATGACGCTGCGCAAGCACTGGGTGTCGTTGCCGGGATGGCAATAGTAGCATTCCGACGGCGCTGCCGGAGTAGTGTAAGCTCCGGGAATCGGGATGACATAGGTGCCGTCCATCATCGGCCAGGCGGTGCCGTGGTGCTTGTGCATGGCCCAGGAGAGATAAAGATGCCCCACCTGAGCGCCGGTGGGCTGGTTGTTGCCCGCCAGGTCCAGGGCCTTGGAATAATGGCAGGAGGCGCACAGGATGGGGTTCCCGGCATCGTATTGGGCCACCAGATTGGTCTGGCTCAGGGCATCGTGCAGGAGTAAAATATTCTGCCGGAACCGAAGGGTGGGGTTAAGATTATAACTGAAATCCGTGGGGGTCAGCGTAGTGAGCCGGGGAGGCGGCGAGGCGTCGCAGGCGGTGACGCCGGGGACGACAAAGGCGGCGGTTTCGTGGCAAGAGGCGCAGTTCATTTCGCTGGAGCAAGGCACCACGATATCCAGGGAATTACTCGGCAGCAGGCCGGCGTTATTCTGGGCTCGAATTCTCATCATGGGAAGGCAATTGACGTGGCCCGCATCATCGATGTTGGTCTGAGGAATGCCGGTGCCGCTGAACCAGTTATAAGTCGAGTCGTAAGGCATCATGGCCTGGGGCCCATAGTTATCACTGGGCATCTTGGCCCCCAGGATTCCCACATCCAGGGGCCAATTATTGAAGCTGGATCCGAAAAGCTTGGCGATATAGGTCCAAAAATTGGTTTTGCCGTTGCTGGTGGTGTTGATGGAGCCAGAGGGATCAGGGGTGGCGGCATAGGTCACCTTTACGGTGGAGTCGGTCAATAGTATGGGTTTGAGCCCTTTGTTCACTACCTGGGCGTGAACCACATTGAAGAGCGGCAGTAGTGAAAAGACTGAAAAATCATTGTCATAACAGTGCATCCCCAGGTCATTAAAGGCGAAGACCTTATAGCCGTTGTCCCCGGAGCCTGCTTGCGGCGCCGGGGCTGCCAGGGCCCAGCCGTTAAGTGCCAGAAAGATGCTGAGGGCCATGGCCACCCATGCCATTCTTCCTTGATGACGCATTTCCTCCCCTCCTTAATCGAATTCCACCTGGATAATAATTTGTATAACCTTATAAATTAATAGGTAAATTACCTTAATTTTCCGGTTATAAGATAGAAGACCGGTGATATTTGAACAATGGGTAAAAATGCCTATTTACGTTTAGGTAGGAATACCTACTGGCCAGATTATGCGGGCGCCGGGTCAAGGCGGCGGCAAATCTGTGGCTCCTCTATTTATGGTTTGACAACCTTCGCCGCTTTTTCTATTTTTTAGCCTTGGAGGGGGAAGATGATGGGTACCCAAAAACGTTGCCTCATTTCCCGGGAAGACATTGCCCGGCGGGTGCAGGAATTGGCCGCGGACCTCAGCCGGGATTACCAGGGTTGCGACCTGGTGCTGGTTGGGGTCCTGAAAGGCGCCTTCATTTTTTTGGCCGATTTGGTGCGGGAACTCAGCTTCCCGGTGGAAATCGATTTTGTCCGTCTGAGCAGCTACGGCGGCGGTACCAGCCCCACCGGCGAAGTGCATATCAGCAAGGATGTGGAGTTGCCGCTCAAGGGCCGGGATGTCCTGATCGTGGAAGATATTATGGACCTCGGCTTCACCCTGGGCTTTTTAAGGCAGCATCTCGCCACGCACCTGCCCAAATCCTTGAAGATCTGTTGTCTGATTGATAAGCGGGAACGGCGGGAGATCGACGTGCCCCTGGATTACGTCGGCTTTGTCGTGGAGCAAGGCTTCCTGGTGGGCTACGGCCTCGACTGCGGGGAAAAACAGCGCACCCTGCCGGAGATTTTTGTCCTGGAGAAGTAGTAGGGGAGAACTAGTGCCCCGCGGACCTATGGCGGCCTTTGGCCGCCGAATGAAGTTTTAAAATGACCCAGGCCGATACAGGACCCCGCCACATTGCCGCGCTCGACCTGGGCAGCCTCACCGTGCGCCTGGCAGTGGCGGAACCAGGTGGTCTCCAGGGATTTCGGATTCTGGCCCATTACCGGGAAATCACCAGCCTGGGCCAGGGTCTGGCCGAGACCGGGGAACTGGCCCCGGAGGGGATGGACCGCACCTTCCAGGCCCTTAAGGTTTTTTGTCAGGTGCTGGCAGACTATCAGGTTGAGAAAGTCCGGATAGTGGCCACCCACGCAGTGCGGGTCGCCCGGAATGCCCCTGCCTTCCTGGCGCAGCTTCGGGTCTCCCTGGGCTTGACGGTGGAGGTCCTCTCCCCAGAGGAGGAGGCCCGCCTGTCCCTCCAGGGGGTTCTCTCGGCCCTGGCCCCAAGATACCTGGAACGCTCCATCCTGGTCTGCGATGTGGGCGGCGGCAGCTCCGAGTTTGCCCTGGTGCGCCCGGGACTGGAACCCAGGTTCGCCAGCCTGCCCCTCGGGGTCCTCACCCTGAGTCAGGCCCATCCTCTGGGCGACCCGCCGGAGCCCAAAAAAGTTGAGGTCCTGCATCAGGAACTTTCCCAAAGATTGGGCCGCCTCCGGGATCGGACTTTTCCCCCGGATTTAATGGGCTCGGCGCGCCTGGTTGGCACCGCGGGCGCGGTGACCACCCTGGCGGCCATGCATTTGAAGTTGACAGCATACGAGGCGGACCGGGTAAATAACCTGGTCCTGACCCGGGCCCAGGTGGAGGAACTGACCGGGCTCATCTCCCGGCTGCCGGAGGCGGAACGGGTTAGGCTCCCGGGCCTTGAGCCCGCCAAGGCCAAGGTTATGGTGGCCGGGGCCTTGATTATCCTTACCATCCTCGAAGTCTTCAGCCGGGACTCCCTGGTGGCCATCGACGCCGGCTTGCTGGAAGGGGTGCTGGCAAGTTTTGAGTTTTAAGTGAAGTTTCGAGTTTCGAGTTTTGAGTTTTGAGTTAAAATAATCAGATTAGATTGACTTATATTTTGCAGGAGTTAGTTTTTCTTTAAAAGCCTAAGCCCGAAGCTATTGAATTAAAAAACTAAAAACTCGAAACTCAAGGACTTACCATGACCTCAGACGCCGTTGCTTACGCCTATACCTTCGATGACCTGCTGCTCCTGCCCGGGGCTTCCGCGGTCCTACCCAGCGAGGTGGACCTCACCACCCGCCTCACCCGGCGCATCAGCCTCAATGTCCCGCTGCTCAGTTCCGCCATGGACACCGTCACCGAGGCGGAGACCGCCATCTCCATGGCTCGCCAGGGGGGTATCGGCATCCTGCACCGTAATATGACCCCCGCGGCCCAAGCCCTGGAAGTCGAAAAGGTAAAGAAATCGGAGTCCGGGATGATCATCGATCCGGTGACCATCGGCCCCGAGGCCCGCATCGCCGACGTCCTGCAACTGATGCAGCGCTACCGCATCTCCGGGATTCCGGTGGTGGATGGGCGCAAACTGGTGGGCATCGTCACCAACCGGGACCTGCGCTTCGAAACCAACCTGAATAATAAGGTCAAAGAGGTGATGACCAAGGAGCGCCTAGTCACCGCCAAGGTGGGCATCACCCTGGAGGAGTCCAAGGCCCTGCTCCATAAATACCGCATCGAAAAGCTGCTGGTGGTGGATGACAACGGCGAACTGCACGGCCTCATCACCATCAAGGATATCGAAAAGATCCGTAAATATCCCTGGTCCTGCAAGGACGAATTCGGCCGCCTGCGGGTCGGAGCCGCCATAGGGGTGGGCCCGGACCAGGAAGAGCGGGTCAGCGCCCTGCTCAACGCCGGGGTGGACGTTATCGTGATCGACACGGCCCACGGCCACTCCGACCGGGTGTTGGCGGCGGTGGCCCACACCAAGCGCAATTTTCCCCAGATCGAGCTTATTGCCGGGAACGTGGCCACCGCTGAAGGGGCCCGGGACCTGATCAAGGCCGGGGCCGACGCGGTCAAGATCGGGGTGGGACCCGGCTCCATCTGCACTACCCGGGTGATCGCCGGGGTGGGGGTGCCCCAGCTCAGCGCCATCCTGGATTGCGCCAAGGTGGCCCGCGAGGCCGATATCCCGCTGGTGGCCGACGGCGGCATCAAGT
>JAPLJC010000043.1 GCA_026388765.1 Deltaproteobacteria bacterium | reverse complement strand
TAGAATATATTGCAAAATATAAAGCCGATTTGAATAGCGGTTTTCAAAAATTGAATATAAATAAATTATATCAAGCAATATTATTTTTCTGTGAAAATGGAATGCTAAAAACAAAATTAAATAAACTTCTTTTTTATGCTGATTTTACTAATTTTAATTATTATACCGTGTCTATAACTGGTGCCAGATATCTTCATTATCAACATGGTCCTGTTCCAGAAAAATACCAATCTCATCTGGCAATATTACAAGAGGAAGAGTTTATTACAATAGAGGAAACTCCTATAATTGATTATATCGGTGAAATGATAATTTCTCTTAGAAAGCCAGATTTAACTATTTTCTCTGAACTCGAAAAAAATACATTAATGGAAGTTATGAGATACTTTAAAGACTTTAACGCAACCGACATTAGAAAATTTTCTCATGACGAGAAAGGTTATTTGGAAACCCAAGATCGTGAATTTATTTCTTATGCATATGCTGACAATCTGCAAAATATAAGAAAAGGATCATAAAATCCTTTTTCGACCTGCCATATAGGTTTCCCAAACCAACCAAGCGGCCTCCAGGCCGCTTTCTTTTTCCATCTCGCGGCGGGTAGTTTTTTCCTTCCGACCAGTTTTTTCCTCGGATACCGGCAAAGGCTACCATATTTTTATCCGGTCCTCTGGCGTAGCCAGAGAGAGATATTTAATTTGTAACAAAAAGGTCTTTAAGGCCCCCGGTAAATTACCTACTGCTTGAGGTGGCCCTCCTTGAAGTGACTGGCAATTTGGATACTGAAAACCTATCACCAAGCCAGGGCGAGGAGAAATCAGGCTGCTATCCACCTCTTAGGGCCTGTAAGGAGCGCCCCGCATTCTGCTTGCTGGAGAGACAGCATGCCGAAACGATCTAACCTAGTCCCAGTTGCCGCCCTGGCGTGCCTCTTACTCCTGCCGGCGCTGCTGAACGGTTGTGCCAGCCTCCCCCTGGATTACCCGCGCCCGGTCTCCACTGCTTTGCTCCTGCCGGAAGAGACGCGCATGGGCAAAAGGATTCAAGCCCATGTAGTCGAGCACCAGGGGAAATCGGGGTTTTACCTGCTGCCCAGTGGGGATGACGCCTTTCTGGCGCGCCTCCTGGCCGTCGAACAGGCGGAGCGGACCCTGGATCTGCAATACTACATCTTCAATGACGACCTGACCGGCAAGTTACTGATGGACCGCCTGGTGTCCGCGGCTGAGCGGGGGGTGCGGGTGCGTCTCCTGCTGGACGATTGGCCGCAGGCTGGGAAAATGGATTGGGGGCTCGCCATGATCCAGGCAAACCCCAATATCGAGGTGCGGGTCTTCAATCCTTTCGGCGGCCTCCGAAAGGTTTTCTTCTCCCGTGCTTTCCAGGCGGTCTTCGTGGCCAAAAGGCTCAGGGGCAGGATGCATAACAAGATGTTCATCGCCGACAACTGTCTGGCCATCGTGGGCGGGCGGAACATCGGCGACGAGTACTTCGGAGCGCGTGCTGAACTCATGTTTGGCGACCTGGACCTCATGGCCATAGGACCGATTACCAGAAAGATATCCACTGCGTTCGACGATTACTGGAACTGTGTGCTTTCAATCCCCATCAATGCCCTCTTGAAGCGCCAGCCAACCGCCGCTAAGACAGAGGGATTCCGCCGCTTCCTGGCAGAGAATCGAAAATCCGTGCAAAGTTCGGAGTCTGCCCAAAAACTGAAGGATGGAAATCTCTCGAAACGCCTGGAGGCTGGCTACCTCCCTTATGTCTGGGCGGAAGGGGAGGTCTTGTATGACGATCCGCTCAAGGTCATCAGACCGGATGACTCCAGCCGAGAAGTCCTGATGGGGCGGAAGCTAAAATCTATCATCGATGAGGCCCAGAGCGAGGTGCTGGCGATCTCGGCATATTTCATCCCGGGAAAACGCGGGATGCTATGGTTCAAGCAACTGCGGGAGCGTGGCATCACGGTAAAAGTTCTCACCAACTCTCTGGCCTCCACTGATGTGCCCATAACGGAAGGAGGTTACGCCCGTTACCGCAAGGCGCTTCTTGGGATAGGGGCGGAGCTTTATGAGCTCAAGCCTAATCCCGATCAATACCGGTTCTGGAACCGGACCAGCCTCGGCAGTTCGTCCAGGGGAGCCCTCCATGCCAAAACCGTCATCGTAGACCGCAAGGTGGTCTTTGTGGGCTCCTTCAACCTCGACCCCCGTTCGGCCAGGCTAAATACCGAGGACGGCATCGTGGTCAGGAGCGCAGAACTTGGAGCCCAGGCGACCCAGCTGTTTGACCGGGGGATATCCCCAAGTAATGCTTACCGGGTGGCAATTCTGGGAGAATCCCCGGTGTCGGAAGAGTGGCATGGACTCGTGTGGATTACCGAAGAAAATGGCCGGGAGGTGCACTATTATCAGGACCCCATGACGGGGATCTGGCGCCGCCTCTCGGTCCGGTTCCTTTCCCTGCTCGCCCCGGAATCGACGTTGTGAAAACGCCTTAGCTCGCGAGTCAGCTGCCATTTGCTGGAAGCTGATTAATACTCGCCAACTTCGTCTTAATTTACCTTATACCGATGAGCCCTGTGCACCTGGGGCTTACCGCGCTGGTCATCGAGCTGCTTTTTTGGAACGGCAATCTGCTCAGTCGGACCATCTAGGTCCATTAAGTCAAGGGTCCAAGGTTTTTCCCGCCGCGAGTACTTAACTATTTTTTTTGGCAGAGACAAAATGCCGCCGGCAATAAATCCTCCACTGGCATCTCCATCAGACCATCCGGCCCTTGGAAGATGATGAGCGCCTTTTTGCCGAACTCCAGAATCACCTGGCGGCAGGCGCCGCACGGGGGACAGGCCTCTTGAGATTCGCTGACCACGGCCAAGGCCCTGATCTCCACGCCAGGTCCCTCGGCGGCCACGGCCACGGCAATGGCGGCTCGTTCGGCGCAAAGGGTCAGGCCGTAAGAAGCATTCTCCACGTTGGCCCCGGTGAAGACGCCGCCTTGCCGCGTTAAGAGGGCCGCCCCCACCCGGAAGCGGGAATAAGGCGCATAGGCCTGCTCCAGGACCTGCCGGGCCGCCTGGAGGAGTTGAAACCGCAGGGCCGGGGTAATCATGCTGAGTCCTCCTGACTGAAGAATTTCCGCCTCTCCCGGCGAAGGGGATAATTAACCTCACACTATTCATATTAGTTACAGCAGGCGATAAAGGGAAGATGCTCCTGGTCCCGAGGTGGCTTGGAATTGCTTCAAGCCCGACCCCGGGGCGCCCGCGGCCGCCGCTTAAGAGACCAATGTCGCAGTTCCCCGTGGTTCGGCGGCAGCTAATTTTTTCCTTTACCTTTTCGTCCGATTTTGTTTATAATTTTGCTAAATTAGCCCATGCGTCGGAGTCACCCCGGTCCGAGACTCGGGCGCACCCAAGCAAGGAGTAGAGCGGCATGAACAAGTCGCAGCTTATTGAGGCCCTGGCCAAAGCCGAAAATATTACCTTGAAAAAGGCGGAAATGGTGGTGAACGCCGTTTTCGAGAACATGGCGGAGGCTCTGGTGCAGCAGGAACGCATCGAAATCCGCGGCTTTGGCAGCTTCAAAGTCAAATTTTACAACGGCTACAAGGGCCGGAACCCCAAAACTGGTGACCTCATCAAGGTGGATGGCAAGAAATTGCCCTTCTTCAAGGTCGGCAAAGAGATGCGGGAACGCGTCGACCGCTGAAAACCAGTTACTCTGATCAGTTTCACACCTGGCCGTGCTAGATGGGGAGTTAGCGGTGCCCTGTAACCCGAGAACCGCTTATGCGGGGTTGAAGTCCCTTTCTGAGGGTCGCAGCGCAGCCGGGGTTGGCTGACCAGGGCGGCGGATTGGACCCTGCGCAACAGACGCTTGTGAACCCCGTCAGGTCCGGAAGGAAGCAGCGGTAAACAAGGCGGTCTGTGTCGTGGTGGCCCCTAATCCATCAACCCCCTGGCCAGACTAGCCGGTTGTGGCGGATTCGAAGCAGGGTGCACGGCCAGGTGTTAATTTTTTTTACCACCGAGGCACAGAGGACCTAAAAAAAATATGTAAAAATGAGCCTTGGGGGGTTTCCCCCAAGGCTCATTTTTTCTCGGTGATCTCTGGGTCTCGGTGGTGAGATGTATTAAGTGGCCGAAACTGGCTCGGTCTTCACCGTGCCCAGGGCCCGGGTCAGCTCCAGCATGACTCCCAGACCTTGCCGGCATTCCTGGTTGCGCATCTTCCAAAGGAGCCCGAACGGCCCCACCGGTTTGGCTGCCTCCAGGTTCACTGCCAGGGGAACGTCCACGACTTTTTCGAGGAATCCGATCAACTCCGGATTCGACAATTTTTTGACAATGCCGTGCATCCTGACAAAGCCGTCGGCCATGGCAGCGATGTCCTCAGGGTTATAATTCTCGGCAATCTTGCCGTACATCTCGATCACCGCCCCGTTGATCCGAAAAATCCCTTTCTGCTCCAGGTTGTCCAGGTAATCGATGACCTTGGGCACCGCCAGTTTTAAGACGGGCTCCATGTCCTGCCACCAATCCACCAGGTTTTCCAATTGTTCCAGGGACCAGGTAAGATACTTCAGACTGGGCAAGAGCCTCTTGATCAGGGCAAAGAAGTCTTCCAGCTGAAAGCCGATCTCCACTTCCACCATCTCCTCCGTCAGTTTCTTGACGGCAGGATCAATCAGCAGGGAGAGATCTCGACCCAAATCGCTCAAGTTTTCAAAAGGCCTGGTAAAGGCAGCCACCTGCTCCTCCATCCTGGAGACTCCTTCCAACTTCTCCTCAATGCTGGCCAGGCGTTCCATTATAACTTCTTCGTTGGTCATGGCCGCCTCCTCCTCAGGGGCATCTCAATATCCGGAGAGAGGATGCCCCGCACCTTGCCGGCCATGACAAACTGGCTTTCCAGGGGCAGATGGCTGCCTTTGAGCATCAGATTGAAGTAAGTCCACCGGAACAGCATCTTGGCGATGTAGTTGGAAAAGCTCTCTTTGAGGAGATCGAACGGTCCCAGACCCGGGAAAGGAAATTTACCCGGCAGGGGCTCAATTTTATAGTTGAAGTCGAGAAGGGACCCCTTCTCGTAACCCGTGACCACCAGTCAGGTGGCGTGGCCATCGAAGGAGGGCAAGGGTGGCTGACCGTCCATCTCCCGCACCAAATTTTCGATGATGGTGTCGGCCTCATAGTGAGCCACGGCCCCGGCCTTGGAGGTGGGCACATTGGTGGCGTCGCCAATGACGTAGACGTGGTCAAAGTTTTTCGCCTTTAAGGTATTATGGTCGGTATCCACGTAGCCCATGGGGTCGCCCATGCCGCTGTCGATAATGCACTGGGCCCCGAAATTGGGAGGGATGGAAACCAGGAGGTCATAAGGGACTTCTTCGCCGCCGTAGGACTTGATGACCTTTTTTTCCGAGTCCACCTGGGCTAGCTGGAAGTTGGGCGTCACCTTGATGTTCTTTTCTTTGCAAATATTGCCCAGGATTTCTGCGGCCACCGGCTTGGTGAAAGCCGCGGAGAGCGGC